>DATAEI010000123.1:0-22454 GCA_036258075.1 Gaiellales bacterium | reverse complement strand
AACGACGGGGAGCTGCGAGATCGAGTAGCGCTGCATGAGCGAGATCGCCTCGCCCACCTTGTGGTGCGACTCGATCGTGACCAGCTCGGGCACCTCGCCGCCGTGCTTGGCGCGCAGCACCTCGTCGACCGTCGGCGCCGGCGCGTCCCGCTCGAGGAAGCCGTACTCGATCATGTAGTTGTCGTTCAGGAACTTCGAGAGGTACGCGCGCCCGCCGTCTGGGACGAGCGTGAGGACGGTCTGCCCGGGCTCCGTCCGCCGCGCCACCTCGAGGGCGGCGTGGATCGCGGTGCCGGCCGAGCCGCCCACCAGCAGCCCCTCCTCGCGTGCCATCCGCCGGGCGGTCAGGAACGAGTCGCGGTCGGACACCGTCTCGTACTCGTCGACCAGCGTCGGGTCGTACGTCTGCGGCCAGAAATCCTCGCCGATCCCCTCGACCAGGTACGGGTGGACGGAGCCCGACGAGTAGATCGAGCCCTCCGGGTCGGCGCCGATCACGCGCAGGTCCGGCTTCTGCTCCTTCAGATAGCGCGCGCAGCCCGAGATCGTGCCGCCCGTCCCGACCGCGATCACGAGCGCGTCGAGCTCACCGCCGGTCTGCTCCCAGATCTCGGGGCCGGTCGTCTCGTAGTGGGCCCGCGGGTTCGATGGGTTGGAGTACTGGTCGGGCTTGAACGCGCCGGGGATCTCCTCGGCCAGCCGGTCGGACACCGAGTAGTAGCTCTCGGGCGACTCCGGCTCGACCGCCGTCGGGCACACGACCACCTCGGCCCCATACGCGCGCAGGAGCGAGATCTTCTCCTGGCTCATCTTGTCGGGCATGACGAAGATCATGCGGTAGCCGCGGATCGCCGCAGCCATCGCGAGCGCCACACCGGTGTTGCCGGAGGTGGGCTCGACGATCGTCCCGCCGGGCCGCAGCTTGCCCTCGCGCTCGGCGGCCTCGATCATCGGCAGGCCGATGCGGTCCTTCACCGAGCCGCCGGGGTTCATGTACTCCAGCTTCGCAACCACCTGCGCGGGCAGCCCCCGGGCGACGCGGTCGAGCCGGACGATCGGGGTGCCGCCGACCAGCTCCAGCACCGAGGGGTAGTCGCGCGCCATGCCGCAGCAGTCTACCGGCCGCCGCTCCCGTAGAATCGCCCGATGGAAGCGCGTGCCGGGAGTCGTGGGCCCCCGCCGACGGCGCAGGTGCGAAAGACGGTGACCATCGTCTTCGCCGATCTCGCCGGCTCCACGTCCGTGGGCGAGCGGCTCGACCCGGAGGCCCTCCGCGATCTCCAGACGCGCTATTTCGACGCGATGCGGCGCGCGCTCGAGCGGCACGGCGGCACCGTCGAGAAGTACATCGGCGACGCCGTCATGGCCGTCTTCGGCATCCCGGTGCTGCACGAGGACGACGCCCTCCGCGCCGTCCGCGCGGCCGTCGAGATGCGCGACGCCATGGCCGGCCTGAACCGCGAGCTCGAGCGCGACCTCGGCGTGGGGCTCGAGCTGCGCGTGGGCATCAACACCGGCGAGGTCGCAGCAGCCGACGGCGCCGACGGCCATGGGTTCGTCACCGGCGACGCCGTGAACACCGCCGCCCGGCTCCAGTCCGAGGCGCCGCCGGGGGGCATCGTCGTCGGCGCCCAGACCCGCCGGCTGGTCGAGGGCGCCGCCCGGCTGCGCCCGCACGGCCCGGTCACGGTGAAGGGCAAGCGGCGGCCACTCAGGGTCTGGCAGGTCGACCGGCTCCTCGAGCCGGGCGGGCGGTTCACGCGCGGGTCGGCCGTGCCGCTCGTCGACCGCCGAGCCGCGCTCCGCATGCTGGCCACCCGCTTCCGGCGCGCGACCGAGCGCGAGCGATGCGTGCTGGTGACCGCCGTCGGGCCGGCCGGCATCGGCAAGTCGCGCCTCCTGCGCGAGTTTGCGGGAGCCGTGGAGGCGGAGGCGACGGTCGTCGTCGGCCGCTGCCTGCCTTATGGCGAGGGCATCACGTACTGGCCGCTGATCGAGATCGTGAACGAGCTCGCCGGGGAGACCGGCGTTCCCGCCATCGAGGGCCTCCTGGCCGACGACTCACAGCCCGAGGCCGTGGCCTCACGCGTTGCCGCTGCGGCGGGCCGCGGCCGCACGAGCGCGACCGAGCCCGACGTGCAGTGGGCCGTGCGCCGCCTCTTCGAGGCGATGGCCCGGCAGCGGCCGCTGGTCGTCGTGTTCGACGACATCCACTGGGCGGAGCCGGCGATGCTCGACCTGATCGAGCACATCGCCGCCAACGCGACCGGCCCGATCCTCGTTGCGTGCCTCGCCCGCGGCGATCTGCTCGAGCGGCGGCCGACGTGGGCGGCGGCCGGGGGACGCGGCAGCATCATCCGGCTCGAGCCGCTCTCCGACACCGACTCGGGCCGCCTGCTGGGGAAGCTCGCCGCGCGCCGGCGGGCCAAGGTGCGGCGCGAGGAGGTGATGTACGCAGCGGAGGGAAATCCCCTCTTCCTCGAGCAGCTCGTCGCGATGCGCGCCGACGACCCGGGCGTCCGGACGCCGCCGACGATCCAGGCGCTCCTCGCGGCCCGCATCGACGCGCTGCCCCAGCGCGAGCGGCGCGTCATCGAGGCCGCCGCGATCGAGGGCCGCGGCTTCCACCGCGGCGCGGTGCGGGCGCTCGTCGACCAGAAGCGAAGCGTCGATGCCGCCCTCTCGGCGCTCGTCGACCGCGAGCTGATCCACCCCGACCGGTCGGAGCTCCCGGGCGAGACGGGCTACCGGTTCACCCATATCCTGGTGCGCGACGCCGCCTACGACCTGCTCCCGAAGCGGCGCCGGGCGGAGCTGCACGTCGCGTACGCCGACTGGCTGCTCGGCCGGGCCGAGCGCGGGAGCGCCGCCGACGAGATCGTCGGCTACCACCTCGAGCAGGCCTACGAGTACCGCTCCCAGCTCGGCCGGGCCGGCGACGACCGCCACCGCGACCTGGCGGCACAGGCCTCGGCCCACCTGAGCCATGCGGGCCGCCGCGCCCTGTCGATGGGCGACCGCGGCGGCGCCTCGAACCTCCTCGAGCGGGCTGTCGCATTGCGGCCCCGCCCCGACCCGGAGCGGCCGGCGCTCCTCATCGACCTCGGCGGCGTCTACCGCGAACAGGGGCGGTTCCGCGAGTCGGAGTCGGTGCTGCGCGAGGCGCGCTCGCTGGCGGTCGACGCCGGCGACCCGGCGCTCGAGGCACGGGCGCAGGTGGCGCGGCTGCTCTCGAGGCTGCAGGTCGATCCGGATGCGGTCGCGCGTTCGATGCGCAGGCAGGGCGACTCGCTCGAGCGATCGCTCGAGCGGGTCACCGATCACGGCGGCCTGGCGCAGCTCTGGCATGTGCGCGCCCTCCTGTGGTGGATCAAGTGCCAGTCGGGGGAAGCCGAGCGGTCGTGGCGGCGGGCCGCGGATGAGGCGATGCAGGCCGGCGACGAGCGCCTGTTCGCGGATCTCATCGGCTGGGAGGCCACGTCGACGGCCGTCGGCCCGACCCCGGTCGACACCGCGATCGTGCGGTGCTCGGAGATCCGGGCCATCCTCAAGCAGGACCCATGGGCCGAGGCGCTCGCGCTCCAGCCGCTCGCGAGCCTCCACGCCATGCGCGGCGAGTTCAGGGAGGCGTTCGCCCTCCTCGACGATTCGGCGGCGACGCTCGCAGGCTTCGGCCCGACCGTCGACGCCGCCGTCTCCCATCCGGAGGTCTTCGTCGCCGTGCTCGCCGGTGACCTCGACCGTGCCGAACGCCACCTCCGCACCGGACGGCGGCTGCTCGAGCAGATGGGCGAGCGCGCCGTCCTCGCGTCGACGGAGAGCTACCTCGCCCAGGTGGCGCTCCTCTCCGGCCGGGCCGCCGAGGCGGACCGGCTCGCGCGGCGGTGCGCGGCGCTCGCGACGGAGGACGACGCCTGGGCGCAGGTGGCCTGGAGGCAGGTTCGCGCCCGTGTGCTCGCCGGGCGGGGCCAGACGACGCGCGCACTCGAGTTCGCCCGCCAGGCGGTCGACATCGGGATGAAGACCGACCACCTGAACACCCTCGGCGACGCCCTTGCCGATCTGGCGGCCGTGCTCGAGGCGGCCGGCTCGCACGACGAGGCGACCGCGGCGCTCACGAGGGCCATCGAGACCTACGAGGCGAAGGGCAACATCGTTCGCGCTCGGGAAGCTCGCGGCCGGCTCACGCGTCCTCTCGGCGTTTGACACAATCGCCGCAAAACGCCGGAGGTGTCCGATGGGCCCCAAGTTCAACAACCCGCTGTACTTCGAAGAGGACGGTGTGCTGGAGGTGTGCGGCCCGGCCAACTTCGGTCCGAACGACGTCCTTCTGAAGGTCGAGAAGATCACGATCATCGATCACGAGGGGCACGTCGTGGAGCAGAGCTTCGACCCGCCGATCCTCGTGGGGTCGGGCGATCCGATGTGGGAGTCCGAGATCGAGGACGGCCGCGACAGGCTCGTTCCCGGCCCCGCTCGAGGCGTCGCCCAGGGGCGTGTTCGCACGCGGGACAACGGCGAGCGCGGCATCGGGTGGGCGGACCGGTTCGATCTCGTGAACCCGGGGACATTCTTCGAGGACACGGCGGGCGGCTGACGCCGGGAATGAGGTAGCCATGGCAATGGGGCCGAAGATCCACGCGCACCTGCTCCTCTCGCCGGACGGCCGCACGGTCACGGTGACGGGGCCGACCGGCGACTGGGACGATCCGTACCTCCTGAGCGCGACCTTCAAGGTCGTCATCGGGCAGGTGAACCCGGCGACGGGCGAGATCGTGCTCGCGACCGGGCGCTCCGACCATCCGTACACGCCGGCCGACGGGTGGTGGGACGCCGAGGCGGTGGTGCACGCGGACCCGCCGGTGCGACTCCAGCTCGGCCCGGCGTCGGCGTGGGCGATCGCCTCCGTGAAGGCCCTGGACGACCACTACGAGTCATATCCCTGGTCGGTCGAGACGCGGCTCGTGGGCGTGGCCCCGCCGCCGCTCCCCTGGCCGTCGCCCTGACCTGCGGGAAGATCGGCCGGCCCGGACCCGTCGTGCGGGCCGTGGGATGATCGTGGAGACGACCGACCACCAGGGAGGTGGCCCGTTATGCACTCGAAGGTCGACAACAGCCTGGTCCTGAGCACCGACGGCCGCACGGTCGCGGTGTCCGGGCCCATCACGAAGTGGGACGGCGACGAGCAGAGCGCAACGTTCACCGTCGTCATCGCCCAGATCGACGCCGCCGGCGAGATCGTCCTCGCCCGCGGCAGGTCGCATGCGGCCTACGAGAACGGCGCGCGCTCGTGGCGCGCCGCCGCCCGGGTCTCGAAGCCCGGCGCGCGGCTCTCGCACGGCCCGGCGCAGGCCTGGGCGCTCGCGTCGATCTCGACGGACGGCGGCGAGTTCGAGCTGTATCCATGGTCGCTCGAGACGCACCTCGTCGCCGATGCCGTCATGGCCGGGGCGGCCCTGTGAGCTGGCCGCAGGGCGCGCGCTCTGCCGTTGCGTTCACGTTCGACTTCGACGCCGAGGAGGTGTGGCTGGCCGACGACCCTGACGCCGCGTCCAAGCCGGGGCTGCTCTCGATGGGCGCGTACGGCGCCAACGTCGGCGTGCCCGAGATCCTGCGCCTGCTCGACCGCCGCGGCCTGCCCGCGACGTTCTTCGTCCCCGGCCGGGTCGCCGAGATGCATCCCGACCGGGTGCGGGACATCGTCGCCGCCGGGCACGAGGTCGGCGCCCACGGCTACACCCACCGGTCGCCGACGGCGCTCTCGCGGGCCGAGGAGGAAGAGGAGCTCGTGAAGACCATCGCGATCCTGGAGGGGTTCGGGACGGAGATCCGCGGCTATCGCTCGCCCGCCTGGGAGTTCTCGGTCAACACGCTGGAGCTGCTCGCGGCCCACGGCATCCGCTACTCGACGAACCTGATGGACCGGCTGCACCCCTACCGGCACCCGAACGGCGTGGTCGAGCTGCCGGTGCAGTGGCTCCTCGACGACGCCGCCCATTTCTGGTTCTCGCCGGAGGAGTGGGTGAAGAAGATCTCGGCGCCGTCAGAGGTGCGGGAGATGTGGGAGGAGGAGCTGCTCGGCATCCGCGATCTGGGTGGGCTATGCGTCTTCACGATGCACCCGCAGGTGATCGGCCGGCCGTCGCGGCTTCGGTTCCTCGACCGCTTCATGGGGATGGTTCAGGAGCTGGACGACGTGTGGGTCGCCGGCTGCGCCGACATCGCCGAGACCGTCACCGGCTCGTAGCCGCGGCGGACGAGCTCGGGCAGGATCTCGCGCAGCGCGTCCACGGTCGGCGTGCGGTCGCGGATCCCCGTGTGGTGCGACGGCCAGCCGTCGTGGAAGTCGACGATCGCGCCGTCGTGGACGCCCTCGAGGACGCGGCGCACGATCCGGTCGACCTTGCGCTCGCGCCAGTCGACGGGGTCGACATCCCAGAGGACGCAGGCGAGGCCGAGGCCGGCGCCCACGGCCCCCACGCGCTCGGGGTCGTCGCCGTAGGGCGGGCGGACGAGCACCGGCGCCCTCCCCGATGCCGCCGTGATCGCCTCCTGTGCCCGGGCCAGCTCGTCGCGGATCGCGGCCTCCTCGATCCGGCTGCAGCGTGGGTGTGAGAACGTGTGGTTTCCGAGCTCGTGGCCGGCCGCGACCATGCGCCGCAGCAGCGCCTCGTGGCCCGGGATCTTGTCGCCGAGCACGAAGAACGTCCCGGCGCCGCCGTGGGCGGCGATCAGGTCGGCGACGGCCTCCGTGTGCGCGGACGGGCCGTCGTCGAAGGTGAGCGCTACTCGGGCCACCGGTAGCTGAAGTAGAACTGCCGCCAGGCCGTCCACCAGTCGTCGGCCTTCGAGACGATGGTGCGGCCGTCGACGATCTCGACAAGCGGGTGGTGGCGGAACTGCTCGCTGTGGTCGGGCGTGGCCAGCTCGACCCGCACCTCGCAGGGCTTGCCCGGGTCGTAGGGCGGGACGGCCTTCAGGTCGGCGAGCGCCGCGCGTGCGCCCTCCTCGATCATGCGGCGGGCAACGGCGGGCGTCTTGTGGCGTCCGCTGAAGCGGCCGAGCGCCGTCTTCACCTGCACGGTGGCGAGGCCGTCGCCCAGGAGCTCGCGCCCCTCGCGGCACGCGGCCTGGTCGCCGGTGACGAGCAGCACCGGGCAGCCCCAGGTGCCGCACAGGGCGGCGTTGATCCCGGTCTCGCCGACCTCGGTGCCGTTGAACCGGACGCTGCGCCACTCCGTGCCCGAGACGGTGTGCGTCATGAACCCGTCGCTCGTCCCGGCCATCGCGTGCATGCCGATGAAGAGCGCCGCGTCGCAGCCGTCCTCGAGCACGCCCGTGTACTCCGTCCACTCCTTCTGGACGACGAACTCGCAGCCCTCGTCGAGATCCTCGGGGATGAGCGAGTTGAACGACCAGCCCTTGCCCGCGCCGTGGCAGTCCATAACGACGATCTCGGTTGCGCCGGCAGCGCGGGCCCCGCGCACGGCGGCGTTGATCTCCTCGGTGTAGAGCTTTCGCCCCTCCTCGTAGAGCGACTGGCCGCCCTCGACCTGCTGCCAGTTCGAGATCCCGGCGACGCCCTCCATGTCGCTCACGATGAAGACCCGCATCGGCGGCCACTCTACCGGCCCGTTCTCCCGGAAGGTCGCAACGTGCGCGAAAAACCTGGTTGCAGACGGTGGACGGGTGCTTTAGCTTGACCACTGCGCCGTCCAGGGCAGCCGAGTAGGTCGAAGCCGGGCGGAGGAGCGGTAGAGGCGACTCAAACGCTCTTTCGCCCGGGGGACGAAAGGTCAGCCGGGACGGCGAATCCTGTTAAGCGCAACATTGGGGTCTGACCCCGTTGTTGCGCGGAGGTCAGGCGCCCAGCGCGACCGATCCGTCGTCGCGGATCGTCCAGTGCGGGTTGTGGGCGACCTCCCACGGATGGCCGTCCGGGTCGGCGAACACGCCGGAGTATCCGCCCCAGAACGTGTCGGCGCCCTCGCGCAGCACCGTCCCACCCGCCGCACGCGCCTCCTCGAGGACGTGGTCGACCTCCGCGGGCGAGCGGGTGTTGTGGGCGAGCGTGATCCCGCCCCAGCCGCCGCCGTCCTGGACGACCGAGTCCTCGGCCAGCTGCTCGCGGCTCCAGAGCGCGACGACCATCCCGCCCGCCTGGAAGAAGACGACGTCGTCGGCGGGCGCGGCGGCGGACGTCCACCCCATCGCCTCGTAGAACGCCCGCGCGCGGCCGAGGTCGGAGACGCCGAGCGTGATGAGGCTGACCCGCTGCTCCATGCGCGAAGGCTACCCAGGGCCGAGGATCTCGGACGCGAGCCACTCGCCCTGCTCGTTCAGGCGCCCGTGGGTCACGAGCGCGAACTTCGAGTTCCCGTCGAGGTCCCAGCGCGCCCAGCTGAGCGCGTGCGCGTTCAGGATCCCCTCCAGCTGCTCGTTGTAGACCGCATGTCGGGAGTCGTCGTTCCGGACGCCCCACTCGCCGACGATCATCGGGATCCCGAGCCGGTGGGCCGCCCGCCACGGGATGGCCAGGTTCAGCCACTGGTTCTCGGCCGTCCCCAGGTAGCGCGTGCTGCGCTGGTTGTGGGTCTGCGGCCACCCGGGCACCCAGTTGTCGTCGGTGGCGTCGAGGCCCGATCCGCAGCAGCCGTTGTAGAAGTCGTGCCAGTCGAGCGCCGTGTGTGCGAGCCGGAAGCCGGCGCAGCGGAAGCACGTCTTCACCCCGTAGTTCCCGCCGCGCACGTTGAAGAAGACGGTCGTCAAGGGATCGACCGCCAGGATCGCGTCACGCACGCCGGCCTGCCAGGCGAGCATCTGCTGATCGACGCTCGGCGACCCGACCCGGTCCCACATGTACGGCTCGGGCTCGTTGAAGATCCCGAAGCCGATGACGCGGGGATCGCCCGAGTAGCGCCGCACGATCCTGCGCACGAAGCCGAGGTACGCGCCGCGCGGCGCCGGCGCATGGCGGACATGGAAGCCGCGCCGGTTCACCCACGCCGGGAGCGGCCGCCCGCGCAGGTCGAGCTCGACGTTCACGCCGTGCTCGCAGAGATAGGCGACGAACGCGTCGAGTCGTGCGAGCTCGTCCGCGTCGAAGGCCTCGCGGCTCGGCTGGACATGCGCCCAGAGCACACGCACGCGAACGAAGTTCGCGTGCAGGTCGAGCACGTTCTCGACGAGCCGCGAGCGGTAGCTGACGTTGACGCCGCGGAGGATCACGATTCGGCCGGCCCGGTCGACGAAGTTGACGCCGCTCGTGGTGACGGCGGGCCGCGCGGCGGTCGAGCCGCGGGCCGGTGGTGAGGCGGCAAGGGGGAGGGTCGCCAGCAGCGTCCCCGCCAGAATTCGGGCTCCCCTCCCGAGCTTCACGGCTCCCCCTTGTCGGTCAAAGGCAGACTATGCCAGCCTCAGCTGCGCCCGCATCGGGGAAGTCGCCGATCACGGATTGGTGCGTCCTACGGATCAGGCCCGGCGGAATATGCTTGGCGCATGCCTGAGACGATCCGCATCCCCGCCCGCAAGGGCCACGCCGTGCCCGTGCCCGCCGGCGGCCGTGTGCGCGTCATCGACCCCGAGGGCGGGCAGGTGGCCGACGTGTTCGCCTTCTGCGCGGACGACCTCTCGGAGTACCACTCGGCCGAGCACACGCGCGTCTACGTGAGCCGGCTCTTCCCGCGCGTCGGCGAGCAGTTCGTCACCAACCGCCGCCGCCCGATCCTGACGCTCGAGGCCGACACGTCGCCGGGCATCCACGACATGCTGTGCGCCGCCTGCGACCCGAGCCGCTACACGGGCCTCGGCGTCGAGGGCTGGCACGCCTCCTGTCAGGAGAACCTCCAGAAGGCGATGGCCGCGCTCGGCTACGACGGGATCGAGATCCCACAGCCGATCAATCTCTTCATGAACATCCCGGTGCTGGACGACTGGGAGATCGGCTGGGAGCCCGCCCCGACCGCGCCCGGCGACGCGGTCACCCTGCGCGCCGAGTGCGACATCGTGCTCGCCGTCTCGGCCTGCCCGCAGGACATCGTCGTCATCAACGACAACGCCCCGGGCCCGATCGACCTCGAGCTGCTCTGACCACCGGGGCCGGGCACCATCGCCACTCGGCTGTGGTGCCCGGCCCCGCGGTCGGCTAGCGGTGCGCGTCGGCGTACGCCGCCAGCGTGTCGGCGATCACCTGGCAGGCTGCCATCGCCGACTCGCCGTTGTCGTACGCCGGCGCGACCTCGCAGACGTCCATCGCAACGATGTCCGCCCGCCCGATGACCGACACCATCGTCAGCGCCTCACGCGCTGTCAGCCCGCCCATCGTCGGCACGCAGGTGCCGGCGCAGACCGAGCTGTCGAGGCTGTCGACATCGAAGCTGAAGTAGATGCCGTCCGTGCCGTCCGAGGCGATCGCGACGGCCTCCTCGGCGACCGCGCGCGCCCCGCGCTTGTCAACGTCCGAGACGTGGTACACGGTGACGCCGGCATCCCGCACGTACGCGTACTCGCTCTTGGGGTTCATCGCGCCGTGCGGCCCGATGATGACGCACTTGGCCGGGTCGAACGCGTCGAGCTCCATCGCCCGGGTGATCGGGCAGCAGTGGTTGATCGTCTCGCCGCCGACGTCGGGCGCGGTGTCGAGGTGCGTGTCGACCAGGATCAGCCCGTACGTGCCGGCCGGCGCGTGCCGGTCGACCGCCATCGAGCCGCCGATCGTGGTGATGTGCTCGCCTCCGCACAGCACGGGGACGGCGCCGGCCTTGATGGCCTCGCCCATCGCGTCGGCCACGAGGTCGACGGTCTTGGGCGCGTTGGCGGGCACCACCGCGACGTCGCCCATGTCGGCAACGCCGAGCGCCTCGAAGATGTCGAGGTCGTACTCGCCGTGGTAGGAGAGCATGTGGCTCGACCAGTCGCGCACCGCCCGGGGGCCGAGCTGGGCCCCCGGACGAGCGATCGTGGTCGAGTCGAACGGCATGCCCAGGAAGGCCGCCTTCACGCCCGCCGCTCGCAGGGCGTCGGCGTCGGCCTCCACCTGCGGGGCGCCCATGAAGGTGGCGATCCCGCCCACCAGGACGGAGTGCCAGCCCTGGCGGGTCTGCTGCGATGCGACGGAGCTCATCGAGTCCCCTCTCTCATTCCGGCGGGATCTCGGCGAACACCCTGTCCACCGGGACTCCACGCTGCTTGCTCATGTACCAGGCGATGCCATAGATCAGGGCCGCCGTCGGGACGATCAGCGCCATCACCCACCGCAGCGTCGTGCCCCACGTGTCGAAGCCCTGGATCGGGTCGTACCAGAACCAGTACTCGCAGAACAGCAGGCACACGGTGGACACGACACCGAGGATCGTGATGTTCGGGATGCCGGCGGTCGAGCCGTTCCATGGCGATGCCTGCCACAGGTCCCGGCGCCGGTACGGGAACACCACCGCCGCGATCGAGCACAGGACGAACGAGAGGATCCAGGCGAAGATCCCGTTCAGCGTGTTGAAGATCTGATCGACGTACAGGTACAGGCAGATCTCCGACAACACCCACACGAACACGATCGCGTAGATCGGCGTGTGGTAGCGCTCGTTCACCTCTGAGAGCTTCCGTGGGAAGAGCCCGTCGAACGCCCATGCCAGGATGGCTCGCGTGGACGCCAGGAAGTTGATCGGGAGCCAGACGTATGTCCAGAAGAGGAACGTGACCCCGAGGATGAGCACCAGCCAGCCCTGGTTTCGCACCATGGCCGCGATGACCTCGTTGTAGGTCGGCAGGTTGCCGATCCCGAGCACGCTCGGGACGTCCGCCGGAAGCGGATAGCCGAGCCGGCCGAGGAACGTCGTTCCGGCGGCGTGGTTCAGGCCGAGCACAAGCAGGAGCATGAGGATCGTGACGTAGACGATCGAGCCGGGCATCGCGAGGAACTGCGACCGCTTGGCGTTGCGGACCTCGCCGCCGATGAAGCTCGACGTGATCGCATACAGCGTGATGAAGAGCGGCCACACCATTGCGTAGAACGTCTGCTTGAGATCGAAGCCGCCCTGTTGCAGGTTCTGGGAGTACTTGTTCAGGCTCGCGGTCGCGTTGTCGACGCCGCCCACGCCGTGGATGTAGGAGTTGAACCCGTTGGCGGTGTCGGTGTGGTTGTGGATCGCGAGGACGACGAGGCCGACCACGATGCCGGCCATCGCGATCACGAAGGTCACGTTCTGGATGCGGAAGTACAGCCGCGTCCCGAGCGCAAACACGATCGCGAAGAACGTGAGGAGCAGCGACCCGGCGACGAAGATCCACCACTTGCGGGAAAAGTTGTCGCCGTAGCCGACGAGCGTCGGGCTGTCGAACACGTAGCCCGCTTCGCGACAGAGCCCTGAGAGCCCGTACTGGGCCAGGTACGCGGCGGGGATGCCCGTGTACGTGACCAGCCAGACCAGCCAGTTCCATGAGGAGAGAAAGCCGAGGAACGGGTGCAGGGTGCGGCTGATGTAGATGTAGTCGCCGCCCGAGCGCGGCATCGCAGCCGCGAAGTAGGCATACACGCCGGCCATCGGGAGGGCCAGGAGGCCGGCCAGGATGGTGGCAGTGACCATGCTGCCCCCGACGTAGAGCGCGGGGATGAGGAGCACCATGAACGTCACGCCGATCCCGACGTTCTGGTTGTTCGTGTTGTAGATGAAGACGTCTCTGGCGGATGCCTCGCGCCGCAGCCCCGTCGCCTTCCTGGCGAAGACCTCCGGGGCTCCAGTGGCTTCGGTGGCCATGGGTCGGTCCCTCCTTATCCTGTGACGAGCTGGCAGGACCGCACCCGGTCCTTGCGCAGGTCGATGACGGCCCCGTCGATCACGCCCTCCGAGTAGGCGCTTCCGGGGTTGACGCAGGTCGTCTTTCCGATCTTCGCGATGGCCTTGGACTCGTGGATGTGCCCGTGGAGCGAGAGCACGGGCTGCACCTCCTCGATGAGCGTTCGGACGGCGGTTGACCCGACCGAGACGATGCGCGGCTCGCCGCCGTCGAGCACCACCTTGAGGTCGGCGGTGAGCTGCGGCGCGCGGTCGAGCATCGTTCCGTGCGGCGGGCAGTGCAGGTTGAAGATGGTGGTCAGGCCCGGGTCGAGCTGGGCGGCGAGGCCGTGGAGCCGCTCGAGCAGGGCCTCCTCGGCCTCCTCGCGCGGGCTGTCCCAGGGCGTGGGGTTCGTCCACGAGCACGAGAGCATCTGCACCTCGTCGCCCACCCGGACGACCTTGTTGTCGGGGTTGACGACGATGGTCGACTCGAGCGCCTCGTCGATCGCGAACTCGTCGTCGTTCCCCGGCATGACGAAGCAGCGGATGCCCGTGCCGGCGAGCCGTTCCTCCGCGAGCGCGATCCAGCGCCGCACCTCGTCGGTCATGAGCTTCGTGAACGTCGCCTCGCGGTAGGCGGTGTCGGCGTTCATCCGGTCGTACTCGGCCCGGTTGCACCGGATCGGGTAGAAGCCGTTGAAGCGGATCCGCTTCTCCATGTCCTCGAGCTCGCCGGAGGACACGATCTCGTGCTTTCCGAGCACGCGGGCCTCGTGGCGGCCGTCGGCCGTCTCGACGATGGGCACCATCATCTTCCCGGTGATGTCGCCGCCCATGATGAGCGTGTCGGCCTCGTAGAACTTGGCGGCGTTCAGGAACTTGCGCCAGCACTTCTCCGAGCCGTGCACGTCGCCGGCGTAGTACAGCTTCACGAGCCGCCTCCCCGAGCCCGGGCGAGCGCGTGGAGCGAGATGATCTCCCAGGCGATGTTGGCCGCCAGGAGCGCGGTCGGCTGACCGGGCGAGTCGTACGACGGCGAGACCTCGACCACGTCGCACCCGACGAGGTTGATCCCCGTGAGCGCGCGCACGAACGCCTGCGCCTGCCCGGACGTCGGGCCGCCGACCTCGGGCGTCCCCGTGCCCGGCGTGTAGGCCGGGTCGACGAAGTCGACGTCGAAGGTGAGGAAGGCGGGCCGGCCGCCGACCTTCTCGCGCACGAGCTCGCCGTAGCCGGCCGGGCCGAGCTCGAGCAGCTCCAGCGTCGAGAGCACGGTGAAGCCCATGTCGCGGGCGTCGCCGATGTCCGACGGCGAGTAGAGCGAGCCGCGCATCCCCGCCTGCACCGACGCCGCCGGGTCGATGACGCCCTCCTCGGCCGCCCGCCTGAACGTCGTGCCGTGGTAGAAGCGCTGGCCGAAGTACTCGTGCCAGGTGTCGCCGTGGGCGTCGAGGTGCACGAGCGCGAGCTGCCCGTGGCGGGCGGCGTGCGCTCGCAGCTCGGCGAGGGTGATGGCGTGGTCGCCGCCGAGGACGACCGGGAAGACGCCCGCATCGATCAGCTTGCCGAGGCCCTCCTCGGCCAGCGCGTAGGTCGCGACGGTGTCGCCCGGCGCGAGCTGGAGGTCGCCCCCGTCGACGCCCGAGAGGTGGGCGAAGATGTCGACGTCCTGCTCGGGGTTGTAGGGGCGCAGGAGCGCCGAGGCGGCCCGGATCGCCTCGGGGCCGAACCGGGCGCCCGTCCGGAAGCTCGTCGCGGTGTCGAACGGCAGGCCGACGACCGCGAAGTCGACGCCCTCCATGTCGGTTACATACGGCAGCCGCATGAAGGTGCGGATCCCCGAGAAGCGGGGGCTGCGGAAGGCGTCGGCCGGCTCGTACCGCGGGCTCATGGGGCACCTCCGTTCACGGGGATGATCTGGCCGGTGATCGTGGCCGCGACGTCGCTCGCGAGGTGGGCGATCACCTCGGCGATGTCACGCGGCTGCGCGACCCGCCCGAGCGGCACCTCGGCCGCGTACGTCTCGAGGATCTGCTCCAGCGGGACGCCGGCGTCGTCGGCGTCGACCTGCAGCTGGGGCGTGTCGACGATGCCCGGCGTGACCGCGTTCACGGTGATGCCGTGCGGGCCGAGCTCGAGCGCGGTCGCCTTCGTCAGCGAGATGACCCCGGCCTTCGACGCGGCGTACGCGGTCGCACGCGGCCAGCCGGTGCGGCCCCAGTCGGAGGCCACGTTCACGATCCGGCCGAAGCGCCGCTCGGCCATCCCCGGCGCGCACGCCCGGATGCACGCGAAGGTGCCGGTGAGGTTCGTGTTGACGACGCGCCAGAACTCGCCGGCGCCCACCTGGGCGATCTCGCCCATCACCATGTGGGCGGCGTTGGCGACGAGCACGCTGACCGGGCCGAGCTCGCGCGTCACGTCGCCCACCATCCGGCCGACGGCGGCCGGGTCGGAGACGTCGGCCTCGGCCGAGTACCCGGCGACCCGCTGGCCCGGCAGGTGGTTTCGCGCGACGGCGTAGCCGCGCTCCTCGAGCAGGTCGGCGGTGGCCGCGCCGATGCCGGTGGCCGCGCCGGTCACGAGCGCCACCCTCACACCACCGCCCCCGAGTTCGGCGAGATGACCTGGCCCGTCACATACGAGGCGGCGTCGGACGCGACGAACGCGATCGTGGCGCCGATCTCGGCCGGCGTCGAGAGCCGCCGCACGGGCAGCGACTCGAGGTACTCCGGCGTGCGCCACGTGTCGGTGAGAAGCGCCGTGTCGGTTGCGCCCGGCGCGACCGAGTTCACCCGCACGCCGTGCGGCGCGAGCTCGAGCGCGAGCGACTTCGTGAGGCCGATGATCGCGCCCTTGGCGGCGCAGTAATGGGCGTGGAGCTCGGCGCCGCAGAGCGCGAGCTCGGAGCTCACGTTCACGATCGACCCGCGGCCGCGGGCGGCCATCAGCGGCCCGACGGCCCGGCACGTGTGCCAGGTGCCGCCGAGGTGCACGCGCAGCATCCGGTCCCACTCCTCGTCGGAGATCCGCTCGATCGGCGTCTCGGCGATGTGGCCGGCGCAGTTCACGAGCACGTCGATCGGCCCGCGCTCCGCCTCGGTCTCGGCGACGAGCCCGGTCACGGCCGCCTCGTCGGCGACGTCCAGCGGAAGGTCGGTGCGGACGACGTCGTGCCCGGCAGCCTCGAGGGCGTCTGCTGCGGCGCCGCCGATCCCGCCCGCCGCCCCGGTCACGAGGGCGACGGACCTACTCAACCGGGATCTCCTTGAAGCGGCGGTCGATGTCCACGCCGCGGGCGCGGTTGATCGCGCGGGCGACGAAGTAGATGACGAGCCCCGAGACGAAGATGCCGACGTTGTAGATCACGCCCCACCAGTACCGGGAGCCGTCGTCGAAGTTGCGAAGCCCGGCGTAGGGGTCCTTCCAGAAGATCACGAGCGCCGCGATGCACGCCGCGAGCGAGAGCACGCCGACGATGCTCATGACCGGAACGCCGCCGAACCGCCACCGCACCGGCGAGGACTCGAACACGTCGGGCAGCCGGTACGGGAACAGGATCGCCGCGATCGAGACCAGGCAGAACCCGAGGATGAACCCGAAGATGCCGGTGAGCGTCGCGAAGATGTGCGTGTAGACGTAGAGCACGAGGAACACGATCGATCCCAGCCCGACCGACCAGACGGCGACCAGCGGAGCGTGGGTGCGATCGCTCACGTACGCGAACTGCCGCGGCAGGATGCCGTCGACCGCGTAGGCCACGAGGTTTCGCGACGCGTTCAGGATCTGGCCGGGAAGCCACGTGTAGCTCCAGAACACGAAGCCGCCGAGGATGATGATGCCGAGGATCGTCGAGCCGCTCGCGACCGCGGCGATCTCGCTGTAGACCGGCGCCGACGAGAGCCCCAGGCTGGCGCCGAAGTCGTTGCCGAGCCCGCTCCAGAGCGTGAAGCCGATCGAGTGGAGCGCCGACCAGGTCAGCAGCATCAGGATCGCCGTGGCGATCACCGCGGCGGCCGGCATCGACCAGAGCTGCACCCGGGAGGCGCGCCGCACCTCGCCGCCGATGTAGGCGGACGACTGGTTGAACACGAGCTCCAGGTAGAGCCACGTCATCGGCAGGATCGTGTTGCGCAGGTCGAGCGAGCCCTGCGGCGCCCCGGACTTGAGCGCGCCCGAGGTGCTGCCCGGGCCGAACGTCGAGTTGATCGCGTTCACCACATCGCCGCGGCCCTCGATGATGAAGACGATGATCGAGAGCACGATGCTGGTCATGGCGACGAGGAAGAGCGTGTTCTGGATGCGGAAGTAGAGGCGCAGGCTCTTCGAGAAGACCGCACACAGAACGATGATGAGGATCGCCCCGGCGATGACCGTGCCGCGCTTGCCGACGAGGGTGTTGCCCCAGTCGGTGAGCGTCCCCGAGCCCGACATCTCGCCGACGGTGCGCAGAAACGGCCCGAGGCCGTAGCGGGCGAAGAACGCCGAGGGGACGCCGCCGTAGATGAACCACCAGACGGTGTTGTTGAACGAGGACATCATCCCGAGCGCGGGATGCAGCGTCCGCGAGACGTAGACGTAGTCCCCGCCGGAGCGGGGCATCGCCGCCGCGAACATCGCGAACACGAGCGACAGCGGGATGATCAGCGCGAACGCGATCAGCTCGTTCAGGTACACGTTCACGCCCGGGTAGAACGGGATGGTCGTGTTGAACAGAAACGCGGCCATGAGCCCGATCGAGATGAAGTTCAGGTTGTAGACGAGGACGTCCCACCAGCCGGCCTCGCGGACGAGCCCGGTCGCCTGCCGCTCGAATGCCATGGGTGTCGCCTCAGCCGCCATAGACGTCCTCCTCGATCTGCACGGGTGCCACCGGGCGGGCCTCGGAGGCGGGGATGGCCTGCTTCACGTGCGCGGCGATCTCGCCCGCCGAGGCGATCCAGATGCCGCCCAGCTCGCGCGCCCGCTCGACGACCCGCTCGAGCGTGGCCACGCGTGAGGCACGGCCGGACAGGAACGGGTGGCTCGTGTGCACCATGAGCCCACCCTCCCCGGCCAGCGCCTCGAGCTCGCCGCCCCACAGGTCGAGCACCTTGGCCGGCGACTCGATCACGGCGCCGATGTGCGGCTCCGGCAGGAACGCGTACTGCTCCCAGTCGTCGAGCATCCAGTGGACGGGCAGCTCGGCGAGGACGCTCGCACCCGTGTCGAGCAGGTACGGGTGGTCGTCGTCCATGAGGCTCGAGTCCCAGGCGAACCCGAACTCCGAGAGGATCGCCGGGGTGGAGTTGGTGAGCTCCCACCACGGCGCCCGGAACCCCTCGGGCCGGATGCCGCTCACGCGCTCGAGGCTCCGGAGCGCGCGGTCGATGTCGCGCCGCTGCTCGTCGTCGGTCATCCGGTGGTAGGGCACGTGCGAGTAGCCGTGGTGGCCCAGCTCGTGCCCGGCCGCGAGCACCGCCTCGACCATCTGCGGGTGGAGGTCGACCGTGAGCCCGGGCACGAAGAACGTGGCCCGGATGCCTGCGCGCTCGAGCATGCGCAGGATGCGGGGGACGCCCACTCTCGGACCGTACCGCTGGTGGCTCATCGTCGAGAGCCGGCGGGCGTACACCGGGTCGACCGCAAGGACGGCTGACTCGGCATCGACGTCGAACGTCAGCGAGAGCGCGGCCCGGTGGCCGTCCGGCCAGGCGAAGGGCGCCATGGGCGGGCAGTCTGGCCGATCGTTTCGGACCGGACAAGGGTGCGACCCTGCAACGCTGTACGATCGGCGTTGGAGGATCCTCCAATTGCCCATCACCGTCCGAGACCTGATCGACGACCCGGAGCTGGGGCTGCGGATCGTCGTCGACGGCCCGCTCGACCGGCCGATCCGGTGGGTGCACACGACCGAGCTCAAGGACCCGTCGCTCTACCTTCAGGGCGGCGAGCTGATCCTGACGACCGGCGTCTGGCGCGATGCGGGCCTCACGAGCGCGCAGTTCGTCGCCCCGCTTCGGGCGATGGACGTCGCCGCGCTCGGGTACGGCATCCCCACAGCCTGTGGAGGGGTGCCCGACGACCTGGTGGCGGCGTGCTGGGCAGCCGGGCTGCCCCTGCTGTCGGTGCCGTTCGAGCTGCCGTTCATCGCCGTCACCCGGGCGTTCGTCGACCGCGAGTACGGCGGTCGCGAGGACGCGCTGCGGGCCCGGGTGCGTCGCAACGACGAGCTGGTGCGGGCGGCCGGCTACGGCTCGGGCCTCGAGGGCATCCTCCGCGTGCTCGACCCGCGGCTGTGCGCGTGGGTCTCGGGCCCGGGTGCGCAGGTGACGGCGGCGGGTGCGCCGCCGCCCGAGGCCGACGCCGCGGCGGTGCGGGCGGCGGTCTCGGGCCTTCAGCCGGAGTACCCGGTGCGGGCCGGCGGGTGGCTCGCCTACCCGATCGTCACGGTCGGGCGGACCGCGGCCCACCTGGTGGTCGCGTCGGGGACAGCGGGGCTCGCGGAGGACGACCGGGCGGCGGTCGACCAGGCGCTCCCGTTCCTCGGCCTCGAGCTGGCCCGGCGGCGGGCGATCCGCGAGAGCGAGCGGCGGCTCGCCGCCGAGCTCGTCGACCTGATCATGGCCGGCCCGGGCCAGCAGCAGGCGGCCGCCGCGCGGCTCGAGACCTTCTCGCTCGACGCGGCCCGGCCGCTGGCGGCGATCGTGTGCGAGGCCGGCGACCCCGACGCTGCGCTCGACCCGGTCGAGCTCGCGCTGGCCGAGGCGGGCGTGCCGGCCGTCGCCGCCGTGAAGGCGCCCGAGGTGGTGGCCGTCGTCCAGTGGGACGCCGACGAGCCGGGCCTGGCGACGGTCGCCGCGGCGCTGCACGCACAGCTGGGCGAGGCGGTGGGCGTCGGCGGCCTCGCCTCCGACTCGGCGGGCCTTCGCACCTCCATCGTCGAGGCGCGGCACGCATGCCGGTTCGCGCGCCTTCGCCGCGACGCGGGCTGGGCAACCCACCATCAGGTGGGGTCGCACTCGCTCCTCCTCGCCCTCCAGGACGAGGACGTGCTGGCCGCCTTCCGCCGGGCGCTGCTCCAGCCGCTCGAGGAGCACGACGCACGCCGCCATTCCCAGCTCGTCGAGACGCTCGACCGCTTCCTCACGTCGGGGTGCCGCTGGCAGCGAACGGCCGCGGAGCTGCACGTCCACGTGAACACGCTGCGCCACCGCCTCGGCCGGATCGAGCAGCTGACCGGCCGCGACCTCGGCTCGATGGAGGATCGGGTCGACCTGTGGATCGCCCTGCGCTCGCGCGGCTGACCACCTGCGCGGTGGTCGTCGGAACCCGGGTACCGAGGGTGGACGTCGGCGCGTTCGCGGTATCGACGCCCTGGCGGCGCCGGCCGCTAGCCGGCCACCTCTTCGGGCTCCTCGTACCAGCGCACCTTGTCGCCGATCCGGTTTCGCATCTTCCACTTCGTCGACTTCGGCTCGGACTCGATCCGCTCCCACAGCCGCTCGAGCCGATCGCTCACGACCGCCTGCTGATCGGGCGTCAGGCTCGACCCGGCGACCGCGCTCCGGGTCCGCTCCATGTTCAGCTTGGTGGTGCGCCAGAGGCCCCAGTCGCCCGCGCACAGCCGGGCGACCCGGGCGGCGTTCACGGCGCCGCCGCCGCCGTCGTCCTCGGCCACGTCGTGGTGGTAGAGCATCGTCAGGATGTCGCCCTGATCCTTGGCGTTCAGCTCGACGATCTGCATCTTGGTCAGAAGGAGCTCGGCGAGCGGGACGGCCGAGGCGTGCAGCTCGATCCGCTCGGTGATCGGGATCGAGTGGCACATCTCGAAGGCGCCCACGAAGACGTCGACCTGGCGGCCGTGCGGCGGGTCGTAATAGAGCAGGCGGCGATGGCCGTTCGTCGCGTTGAACGCGCGGTCGGCCTCGTAGCCCATGCCGGTCATGAACTCGGAGACCCGCTTGCCGCGGCCCTTGATCGTGACGAGGTCGATGTCCTTGTAGACGCGGGGGATGACCGGCTCGCCGCCGACGTGCATCCGCACCGCGAGGCCTCCGACCAACCGGACCGGGACGTCCTCGGCGGCCGCCGCCTCGAGCAGGCGATCGGCCTCCAGGACGATGTCTTCAAGGGGGGCGTGATCGGACATCCGTCGCTGCGGGTAGAGGGTACACTCGCCCGGGATGAAGATGCGTGCCGCGGTGTTGGAGGAGTTCGGGCAGCCGCTGGTCGTGCAGGAGCTCGACCTGGCGGAGCCGGCCGCGGGCGAGGTGCTCGTGCGCCTCGAGGCCTGCGGGGTGTGCCACACCGACCTCTACACGGCATCCGGCGCCGACCCGTCGGGCTACGCCCCGACGGTGCTGGGCCATGAGGGCGCCGGCGTCGTCGAGCGCGTCGGCGACGGGGTGACGCTGCTCGCGCCGGGCGACCACGTCGTCACGCTCTTCTCGCCCCAGTGCGGCGAGTGCGTCCACTGCAAGAGCCCGCGCACGAACCTGTGTCTCGCGATCCGCGACAAGCAGGGCCAGGGATACCTGCCCGACGGCACCGCCCGGCTCTCGCGCGACGGCGAGCCGATCCGCCATTTCATGGGCTGCTCGACCTTCGCGGAGTACACGGTGATGCCCGAGATCGCGCTCGCCAAGATCACACCCGAGGCGCCGCTCGACCGGGCGTGCCTCTTCGCTTGCGGTCTCTCGACCGGGCTCGGCGCCGCGCTCAACACGGCCAAGGTCGAGCCCGGATCGACCTGCGTCGTCTTCGGCGCGGGGATGGTCGGGCTGGGCGCCGTCGCCGGCTGCCGCCTGGCCGGGGCCGAGCGGATCGTGTGCGTCGACCTGTCGGAGGACAGGCTCGAGCTCGCCCGCGGCCAGGGCGCAACAGAGACGATGGTCGGCGGCGAAGACGCGGTCGAGCGAATCGTCGAGATGACCGGCGGGTTCGGCGCCGACTACACCTTCGAGGCCACCGGCAACGTCAAGGTCATGCGCCAGGCGGTGGAGGCGGCGCGGATGGGCTGGGGCCTGTGCACGGTGGCGGGCGTCGCCGGCAAGGGCGAGACCCTCGACGTCGTGCCGCGCTTGCTCATCACCGGACGCCGCATCGCGGGCTCGTCGTTCGGCGGGGTCAAGGGCCGCGAGGGCGTCCCGGCGTTCGTCGACCGCTGGCTGGCGGGCGACATCGACGTCGACCCGTTCGTCTCACACCACATCACGCTGGATGAGGTCAACCGCGGCTTCGAGCTGATGGAGGCCCAGGACGGCATCCGCAGCGTGATCGGCTTCGGCGCGTCGTAGCGCCTCTCACCGCGCGGCGCCTCTGCGGCGCGGCGTCGCCTTCACGAGCCGGGCGAACACGACCCAGCGCGAGCGCGCGCTGAACTTCGGCGTGCACGCGCTCAGGACGAGCCGCTCACGTCCGGTGTAGCGCTCGAACCACGTCGCCGAGGCGGGGACCACCACGTGGCGGCCGACCCGGTAGACGAAGGTCGCGTACGGCATCGTGAGCACGATCCGGCCGCCCCGCCGGAGCCGGTCGATGGAGTAGAACGGCCCGTACGGGCGGCCGCCCACCGGCGTCACGCGATGTCCGGCGATCGCAACCGTCCCGCCCAGCCCGGGCACCGTCGTGGACGGGTAGTGGCCCGGGCCGCGATCGAGATCCCGGGACGTGTCGACGCCCTCGATGACCGGCCAGCCG
>DATAEI010000122.1:0-10218 GCA_036258075.1 Gaiellales bacterium | reverse complement strand
AAATGCGGTGCGGCTCGCGGTGGTGAAATCCGTGAAGCGGGTGCCGACCCCGATCACCAGGTCGGCCGCGGCGGCCACGCGGTTGGCGGCGAACGTCCCCGTGGCTCCCATCGCCCCCAGCGACAGCGGATGGTCGTACGGCAGCGCGCCCTTGCCGGCCTGGGTCTCGGCGACCGGGATGCCGGCGGCCTCCGCGAACGCCCGCAGCGCGGCCGACGCGTCGGAGTAGCGCACGCCGCCGCCTGCCACGATCAGCGGCCGCTCGGCGGCCCGCACGAGCTCCGCCGCCCGCCGGAGCACCTCCTCGCCGGGAAGCGGCCGCGGGATGAGCCAGCGGCGCTCGGCGAAGAGCTCCTCGGGGAAGTCCCACGCCTCGGCCTGGACGTCCTGCGGAAGCGCGATGCAGGCGGCGCCGGTCTCGGCCGGGTCGGTGAGCACGCGCATCGCGCCCAGGAGGGCGGCCGGAAGCTGCTCGGGCCGCCACACCCGATCCCAGAAGCTGCACACCGGCCGGAACGCGTCGTTCACCGACATCTCCGGCGCGGCGGGATCCTCGAGCTGCTGGAGCACCGAACCGGGACGCCGGGTGGCGAAGACGTCGCCGGGCAGGAGCAGCACGGGCAGCCGGTTCACGGTGGCGAGCGCCGCGCCGGTGATCATGTTGGTCGCCCCCGGCCCGATGGACGACGTGCAGGCCCAGGTCGCGAGCCGGTTCGCCGCCTTTGCGTAGCCCGACGCGACGTGCACCATCGCCTGCTCGTTCCGCGCCGGCACGTAGCGCAGCCGATCCTCCTCGGCGAGCAGGGCCTGGCCGAGGCCGGCGACGTTGCCGTGGCCGAAGATCCCGAGGACGCCCGCAAAGAAGGGCCGCTCGGCACCGTCGCGCACGGAGCGCTGGGCCGCCAGGAACCGCACGACCGCCTGGCCGACCGTCAGGCGCACGGTGCCGCTCATGAACGCCTCCCGGCCGCCGTCACCATCGGCACGCGCGGGTCTCCCGTCTGGCCGGCCCAGGCGCCGCGGATCCAGGCGTGGGCAGGGTCGTCCGAGATCGCCATCGAGCGCACCTCTCCGGGCCCGGCGAGGACGTTCAGGTACCAGAGGGCGTGGTCGGGCGAGGCCATGCACGGCCCGTGGAACCCGCGCGGGACGAGGAACACGTCGCCGTCGCCGATCGTGACGGTGACGTCCCAGCCTTCGGTGAGGTCATAGGTGCGGTGCGCGGCCATCCCGTGCGGGCCCTCGACCCGGAAGTAGTAGATCTCCTCGAGCTCGGCCTCGATCCCGTTCGACGCGTCGTCATGCTTGTGCGGCGGGTAGCTTGACCAGTTGCCCGGCGGGGTCAGGACCTCGCAGCAGAGGAGGCGGTCGGGGATGTCCACCTCAGGCGTCAGGAAGTTCGTGATCTGGCGGGTCGAGCGCCCGGCGCCGCGCACCTCGACCGACACCTCCCGGGCGTCGATGTAGGCGACCTCGCGCCCGCGGCGGGCCGGCGCCGACGGCAGTGCCAGCTCGCACTCCGCCTCGGCCACGATCGCCCCCTCGGTCTGCGACGGCAGGTAGACGACGTCGGTGACGCGGTCGAAGACCGACCTGCGGCCCTCGACCTCGATCCGGCGGCCCTCCACCTCGACGGCGCAGCCGCCGGCGAGCGGGACGATCGCCAGCTCGTCGCCGCCGGTCTCGATCGGGCGCCGCTCGCCGGCCTGGAGCCGTACGACGCGCAGCCCCGCGAGCTCCCAGCCGCACCTCTCCGGCGTGAGGACGACCGGGTCGCCGCCGGCGGCCGCCGTGCCCGCCGGGATGTGGAGCGCCGCCGGGTCAACGGGCACGGGACCCCTCCAGGAGCTCGAGCACCTCGGCCTCGGTCGGCATCGCGTCGGCGCACGCCAGGCGGGCGACGACATGGGCTCCGGCCGCGTTCGCGAACCGCACCGCGGCGGCCGGGCTGTCGCCCGCCAGGAGACGATGGCAGAGGGCGCCGCCGAATGCGTCGCCGGCGCCGAGGCCGTTCACGACGTCGACCCGGATCGGGGGCACGATCTCGCTCCCCTCCTCGCCTGCGACCAGCACGCCCTCGCCTCCGAGTTTCACGATCGCAAGCCGTGGGCCGAGCTCCATGAGCGCCGCGGCGGCGTCCTGCGGCGCGAGCTCACCCACGGCGACGGCCACCTCGGAGCGGTTCCCGACGACCACGCTCGCGTGGGCGAGCGCGGCCCGGTAGCGCTCGGGCGCCCGCTCCGGGTCGGGCCAGAGCATCGGCCGCCAGTCGAGGTCGAGCACGGTGGCGCCGTCGGGGTCGCGCAGCGAGAGCGCCTCCATCGTGGCGGTCAGGCTCGGCTCGTCCGAGAGCCCGGTGCCGGTGGCCCAGAAGATGGCCGCATCCCGGACGGCTTCGAGGTCGAGATCCTCGACGGTGAGCATCATGTCAGGGGCCTTCGGATAGCGATAGAACCAGATCCGCGGCTCCTCCGGCGGGTCGAGCTCGGCAAACACCACCGGCGTCGGCAGGTGCGGCGTCGAGCTCACGAGCCTGGTGTCCACGCCGAAGCCGTGAAGCGCCCCGATCGCGTAGCGCCCGAAGGGATCGTCGCCGACCTTCGTGATGACGGCCGTGCGGCGCCCGAGCCGGGCGGCGGCGACCGCGACGTTCGTGGCCGTCCCTCCCAGCGATCGCGCGAACGCCGTCACGTCCTCGAGCGGGCCGTCGCTCTGCGGGTAGATGTCCACCCCGATCCGGCCCATGGTGATGAGGTCGTACGCGGGCGCGGCCACGGCCGAGGAGCCTACACGAGCGCATCGCCCGGCTCGGCGTGCACGATCAGGACCGGAACCCGGCTGTGGTGGAGCACATGCTGGCTCACGCTTCCCAGGAGCGCCGACGCGGCCGGGCCGCGGCCCCGGGATCCCATGACGATCAGGTCATGGTTCCCGGTCTCGGCCCGCCTGAGGATCGCGTCCGCCGGCGACCCGCGGCCGACGACGCTCGTCACCGGGATGTCGCCGTCGACCCGCTGGCGCGCCGCTGCGATCGTCCGTTCCGCCGCCGCGTCCGTCTCCTCCTGCGTGGGCATCATCCCGACGTACGGGCCGGCCAGATACCTCCATGCCCCGCGCGAGGCGACGCTGATCAGGGTCAGCCGCGAGCGATGGGCACGGGCCAGGTCGAGCGCCTCCTCGAGCGCCCGCGCAGCGTGGGCCGAATCGTCGATCGCGACCAGGATGTTCAGGAACACGCTCGGGAGACCCCGGTCAGCGCCGCCGCGGCGCCGGCGACCACTTGCGCCGGTACAGGATGTACGGACGACCGACGTACTGGAGCGGGATGCTCCAGGCGTGGACGAGCCGCGAGAACGGCCACACGGCCAGGATGAGCCAAGCCGAGACGGCGTGCAGCTGGTACAGGATCGGCACGCCGACCATCGTGTCGGGCTCGGGGTGGAAGAAGACGATGCTCCGGAACCAGACCGCCACCGTTGCGCGGTAGTCGTAGCCGCCCCCGAGGGCGTTCCGTCCGACCGTCTCGGCCAGGCCGAGGCCGATCACCACGCCGAGAAGGACGTAGACCAGGACGTCCATGCGCGTGGTGGTGACACGCACCCGCGGTGATGCGGCCCGGCGCCAGACGAGGATGACGAGGCCCGCCCCGCAGGCGACGCCGGCGATCGTGCCCGCCGTGGCGGAGACCGCATGGTATGCCTCGCCGCTCACTCCGACCGTCTCTGTCCAGCTCGTCGGGATCACGATGCCGAGCACATGTCCGCCGATCGCAGCGAGCGCGCCCACGTGAAAGAGCGGGCTCCCCCACTTCAGCCAGCGGCGCTCGAGGATCTGCGTCGATCGGGTCGTCCAGCCGTACTGATCGGTGCGGTAGCGCCATACGTGGCCGGCCAGGAAGAGCGCGACCGCGGCGTACGGGAGGGCCACCCAGAGCAGCAGGTGGACAGCGCTCACTGGCGCACCTCGAGCGGCATCACCTCGGGCGGCGCGAACGGTTCGAGGCCGACCTGCTCGTCGGGCGGGCCCTCCGCCGCGAGCCTCCGCACGGCGCGAGACTGCGAGATCCCGAGCCGCGGCAGCGCCGCCGAGACGGCCTCGAGCACGTCGGCGTGGGGCCGGCCGGCATCCCGCAGCGAGAGCAGGAGGAGCTCGACGCCGATGCGGTGCTCCTGGAGCACGTGCTCGCCGTAGCCCGGCGGGGCGAGCGCCGCGAAGCCCAGCATCACCGGCAGATGGTCGGGCAGCTCATCCGCCTCGAGCGCGAGGCCGGCGGCGGCGTACATCCGCTTCAGCCGCAGGAGCGCGACGCCGCGGCGGCGGGTGTCGCCGTAGAGGTAGTAGCTGACGTTGAGCGTGCACCGCCGGCGTGTGTCGAAGGTCTCGACGTACTCGCGCTCGAGGTCGATCCCGGGCGTCTCCCGGCGATGGGCCAGGAACCGCTCGAGCGGCGCCCGCAGGCGCTGCGGAAGCTCGGCGGCCGCGGCGGCAGCATCCGGGTCGCGCGCCAGCAGGTCCGCCTCGGGATAGCGCAGGAGAAGCGAGGCGATCTCGAACACCTCGGGGGGCGTGCCGCGCAGGCTCACCCGCCCGTCTCCGGGCCGCCCTCGCCCCGCCGGCGCAGCATGCCGATCAGATCGATCGTCGACGAGGAGCCCCGGCCGCCGTCATCGCGCAGCATGAACTCCTCGTTCTGCGCCGGAACGGCGCCGCAGTTGCCCGGGCCGCCGTCGAAGTCGAGGCTGCACCCGGCCCCGGCGCCCTGCTCGGCGAGCCGCCCCGCCAGCTCGGCGTGGGCCTGCGGGATGACGTAGCGGTCGTGGTAGTCGGCGATCGCGAGCAGCCGGAACATGTCCTCAAGCTCCGTGCCACTCATGCCGACCGCCTCCGGCAGCCGCTCGTCCCGCTCGCCCAGCACCTGCTGCTTTCGCATGTAGCCGCGCATCGCCGCCAGCCGCCGCAGCACGCCGCGGATGACTTCGGTGTCGCCGGCCGAGAGCAGGTTCGCGAGATACTCGAGCGGGATGCGCAGGTGCTCGACCGCCGGGAAGAGGGCGTCGGGATCCGCCTCGTAGCCGTCGTCCTCGAGCGCGTTCACGATCGGCGAGAGCGGCGGCACGTACCAGACCATCGGCATCGTGCGGTACTCGGGATGCAGCGGCAGCGCCACCTTGTGGCGCGCTATGAGGGCGTGCACGGGCGAGCGCTCGGCGTGCTCGATCCAGTCGGCCGGGATGCCGTCGGCCATGGCGCGCCTTCGCACAGACGGGTCGGCCGGGTCGAGGAAGAGGTCGACCTGCGAGGCCAGGAGGTCGGTCTCGTCGGGCACCGACGCCGCCGCCGCCACCCGGTCGGCGTCGTAGAGGAGGATGCCGATGTATCGGATCCGGCCCACGCACGTCTCCGAGCAGATCGTGGGCTGGCCGGCCTCGATCCGCGGATAGCAGAGCGTGCATTTCTCGGCCTTCCCGCTCTTGTGGTTGAAGTAGACCTTCTTGTACGGGCAGCCGCTCACGCAGAACCGCCAGCCGCGGCACTTGTCCTGGTCGACGAGGACGATCCCGTCCTCCTCACGCTTGTACATCGCCCCAGACGGGCACGAGGCGACGCACGACGGGTTCAGGCAGTGCTCGCAGATCCGGGGCAGGTAGAACATGAACGCCTGCTCGTACTCCATGCGCACGCGCTCGGCGAGCCCGTCGCGGATGAGCGGGTCGGACATCGCGGTCGCCGGCCCGCCGGCCAGGTTATCGTCCCAGTTCGGGCCCCACTCGACGCTCATCCCGGCGCCGGTGAGCTGGGAGTGCGACGTCGCCACCGGGTCGTGCGCCTGGAGCGGCGCGTCGATCAGCGTCTGGTAATCGTAGGTCCAGGGCTCGTAGTACTCGTCGATGTCGGGCAGGTCAGGGTTCCAGAAGATCGAAGCCAGCTTCGTGAGCGGCCCGCCGGAGCGAAGCCGCAGGCGCCCGCGCCGATCGAGCTCCCAGCCGCCGCGCCACTTGCCCTGGTCCGACCAGCGCTTCGGATAGCCCAGCCCGGGGCGCGTCTCGACGTTGTTGAACCAGACGTACTCCGTCCCCGGCCGGTTCGTCCACACCTGCTTGCAGGTGACGCTGCAGGTGTGGCAGCCGATGCACTTGTCGAGGTTCATCACCATCGCGACCTGAGCCTTGATCGTCACGGGAAGGTCACCTCCGCCTCGCGCCTGCGCACGATCACGACCTCGTCGCGCTGCGAGCCGGTCGGCCCGTAGTAGTTGAACCCGGCGGACAGCTGCGCGTAGCCGCCGATCATGTGCGACGGCTTCATGATGATCCGCGTCACCGAGTTGTCGGTGCCGCCGCGGTTTCCGAGGAGCTCTGTCCGCGGCGTCTGGAGGTGGCGATCCTTGGCGTGGTACATCAGGCACACGCCCTTGGGGATGCGGTGCGACACGGTCGCTCGGCAGGCCATGACGCCGTTTCGGTTGTAGGCCTCGACCCAGTCGTTGTCGGCCACGCCGAGCGCCTCGGCGTCCTCGCGCGCGAGCCACAGCACGGCTCCGCCGCGGAAGAGCGTCAGCATGTGCAGGTTGTCCTGGTACTCGGAGTGGATCGACCACTTGGAGTGCGGGGTCAGGTAGCGCAGCGCAAGCTCGGGCCGGTCGCCGCCGGCAGTGTCGATCTCGGTCGGGGCGCCGCGCACGAGCGGCGGGCGGTAGTTCGGAAGGCCCTCGCCCAGCTCGAGCATCCACTCGTGGTCGAGGTACAGGTGCTGGCGGCCCGACAGTGTGTGCCACGGCTTGGCCCGCTCGACGTTGATCGTGAACGGGCTGTAGCGGCGGCCGTGCTCGTCGATGCCCGACCACTCGGGCGAGGTCATGACCGTGCGCGGCTGCACCTGCGCGTCCGCGAACGTGATGCGCTCGTCGGCGCGGGCCTCGGCGAGGGAGGCGAGCGGCACGCCCGCCCGTGTCTCGAGCGCTTTGAATCCCTCGACGGCGATCCGGCCGTTCGTCGTCCCCGAGAGCGCAAGGATCGCCTCGCATGCGTGCTCCACCCGGTCGAGCCGCGGCCGGCCGTCGGCGACGCCGCCGCGCACGAGCCCGTTCTGGCGCCCGAGCCAGCCGACCTCCTCGAGCGGCTTCCACGTGATGCCCTTGGCCGTCGAGCCGAGCGTCTCGAGGAGCGGCCCGATCGCGGCGTGTCGGGCGGCGACGTTGGGGTAGTCGCGCTCGACGACGATCAGCTTCGGCATCGTCTTGCCGGGGACCGGCTCGCACTCCCCCGCCCGCCAGTCCCGCACCCGGCCGTGCGGCTGGGCCAGCTCGTCAGGCGAGTCGTGGGCGAGCGGCGCTGCGATGATGTCCCGGCGCACGCCGAGGTGGGTTTCGGCCAGCTCCGAGAACCGCTGGGCGATTGCGCGGAACGCGTCCCAGTCGGTGCGTGCCTCCCACGGCGGCGGGATCGCGGGGTTGAAGGTGTGGACGAACGGGTGCAGGTCGGTCGACGAGAGGTCGTGCTTCTCGTACCAGGTCGCGGCAGGCAGGACGACATCCGAGAAGAGCGCGTTCGACGTCATCCGGAAGTCGATCGTCGTGAACAGGTCGAGCTTGGCTTCGGGCGCATCGCGCCAGGTGACCTCGCGCGGCCGGTGCTCGGGCGCCGCCTCCTGCGCGCGCACGCCGGGCTCGACGGTCCCCAGCATGTGCTTGAGGAAGTACTCGTGGCCCTTGCCGGAGGAGCCGAGCAGGTTGGCCCGCCAGACGGTGAGGATGCGCGGGTGATTCGCCGGCGCGTCGGGGTCCTCGCAGGCGAACTTGAGCGCGCCCGCACGGAGCTGCGAGACGACGTGAGCGGCCGGCTCGACCCCGGCCCTCTCGGCCTCGTCGACCAAGTCCAGGCTCGAGCGGTCGAAGCTCGGGAACGACGGCATCCACCCGAGTCGCGCGGCGAGCGCGACCATGTCGGCGACGTGGCGGTCGCCGAACGCACCCTTGCCGAGCGGCGAGGCGAGCTGCGACGGCGGGACGTCGGAGTACCGCCACTGGCCGGAGAGGAGCGAGAAGAACGGCGTCGACACCATGTGCCGCGGCGGCCGCAGCCAGTCCAGGGCGAACGCGACGGTCTGGAAGCCGGTGAGCGGCCGCACCTTCTCCTGGCCGACGTAGTGCGCCCAGCCGCCGCCGTTCTTGCCCTGGCAGCCGCACATGAGGACGAGCGCCAGGAACGTCCGGTAGATCTGGTCGGAGTGGTACCAGTGGTTGGTGCCGGCGCCCATGGCGATCATCGAGCGGCCCTCGGTCAGCTCGGCGTTCCGGGCGAACTCGCGTGCCGTGCGCACGCAGTCGGCGGCCGACACCGACGTCAAGAGCTCCTGCCAGGCGGGGGTGCCCGGCGACCCGGCGTCGTCATAGTCCGCCGGCCATTCGCCGGGGAGGCCCTCCCGGCCGACGCCGTACTGGGCCAGCATCAGGTCGAGCACCGTCGTCACGAGGTGGCCGCCGATCCGTATCGCCGGAACGCCGCGCCGCACAGCCGAGCCGCCGTCGGTCTCGCCCACGTCGAACCGCGGCATGTCGACCGCGACGCCCTCGGCTCCCGAGCGGCCGAGCAGCGTGAGCGCCGGCTCGACCTCGCCCAGCTCGAGGTTCCAGCGGCCCTGCTCCTCACCCCAGCGGAACCCGGCCGAGCCGTTGGGGACGGCCGGCTGGCCCGTCGCCTCGTCGAGCACGACCGTCTTCCAGTCGGCGTTCTCGTCCGCGCCGCCGAGGTCGGAGGAGGTCAGGAAGCGGTCGGCGACGTACACCCCCTCGCGGTGCCGCAGGGTGACCAGGAGCGGCATGTCGGTGAAGCGGCGGCCGTAGTCGCGGAAGTACGGCACCTCGCGGTCGGCCCAGAACTCGCGCAGGATGACGTGGCCCATGGCCATTGCAAGCGCGCCGTCGGTGCCGGGGTGCGCGGCCAGCCAGCGGTCGGCGAACTTCGTGTGCTCGGCGTAGTCGGGGCTGACGACGACGACCTTTTGGCCCCGGTAGCGGGCCTCGGTCATGAAATGCGCGTCGGGCGTGCGCGTGGTCGGCAGGTTGGTGCCCCACACGAGGAGGTAGCCCGCGTTCCACCAGTCGCCGGATTCCGGCACGTCGGTCTGGTCGCCGAACGTCTGCGGCGAGGCGGGCGGCAGGTCGCAGTACCAGTCGTAGAAGCTGAGAACGACGCCGCCGATCAGCGACAGGAAGCGGGTCCCCGACGCATAGCTCGCCATCGACATCGCCGGGATCGGCGTGAAGCCTGCGACGCGGTCGGGGCCGTAGCGCTTGATCGTGTGGACGTGGGCCGCGGCGACCAGCTCGACGACCTCGTCCCACGATGCCCGGACGAACCCGCCCCGGCCGCGCTCGCTCGTGTACGTCCGCCGCCGCTCGGGGTCGTCGACGATTGCGGCCCACGCTTCGACCGGATCGCCGGTGCGCCGGCGCTCGGCGCGATACATCTCGATCAGGCTGCCGCGGACGTACGGGTAGCGCAGGCGGATCGGCGAGTAGACGTACCACGAGAACGACGCGCCCCTGGGGCAGCCGCGCGGCTCGTACTCCGGCATCCCCGGCCCGGTCGAGGGGTAATCGACCGCCTGGGTCTCCCAGGTGACAAGCCCGTCCTTCACGTAGACGTTCCACGAGCACGAGCCCGTGCAGTTCACGCCGTGCGTCGAGCGCACCACCTTGTCGTGCTGCCAGCGCTCCCGGTAGAAGGTCTCCCAATCGCGATTCTTCGCCGTGAGCTGGCTCCAGCCCTCGGGACTCGCCGGCCCTCGCCGAAAGAACTCGTGGGCACGAAGGAGCGTTCCTCCAGACCGCCCGACGGTCTTCTGGCGCACCACGCGCGAGATGCTACTCCCTGCCCACCGAAGGCGAAAGTTCGGCAGCATCGGCACAAGCTGCCGACGCAAGCGCTCATGGCAACTCGCGGCCGCTGCGGTCCGGTTCCGCGCGGGCGACGAGAGCGGGATCGCAGAATCGGGCGACGGCCAGAGCCGCCACGGTTGGCGGTCGGCGGAAACGACACTCGGCGTCTCCTGTGACGCTCACGTGACGTGTGCCCCGTCGTCCGTAACCGCCCTCAAAGACCCGTGACGGGCAGAGGCACCGGCCACGCCTGAGCCGGATTCGCCGGGAGCCGACTAGACGCCGCGGAGCCTGCCGCTCGTGGCCGGCGCCCCCCCGCTGCCCTCGGCCATGAGCAG
>DATAEI010000121.1:0-4952 GCA_036258075.1 Gaiellales bacterium | reverse complement strand
AGGGGTCGTCTGACCCTCTATGCTCGGGCGGGATGCCGTCCGAGGTCTGGGACAATGCCGAGCGGCTCGAGCGGTACGTGGGGCGGTGGAGCCGGCTCGTTGCGCGCGAGCTCGTTGCATGGCTCGACGTGCCGGCCGGCGCCCGCTGGCTCGACGTGGGCTGCGGCTCCGGGGCGCTCGCCGAGACCGTGCTCGCGCACGCCGAGCCGGGCGCCGTCGAGGGGGTCGACACCTCGGAGGCGTTCGTGGCGTACGCAGCCGGCCGCGTGACCGATCCGCGGGCCTCGTTCTCCGTCGCCGACGCCCAGGCGCTCGATCGCCCCGATGCGTCGTTCGACGTGGTTGCGAGCAGCCTCGTCCTGAACTTCCTGCCCGACCAGACCCGCGGCGTGGCGGAGATGCGGCGCGTCGTCAGACCGGGAGGGCTCGTCGCGGGCTACGTATGGGACTACGCCGGCGAGATGCAGCTCATGCGCCGGTTCTGGGACGCGGCGGCGGAGCTCGATGCGGCCGCGGCCGAGCTCGACGAGGGCCGGCGCATGGCGGGCTGCAACCCGGCCGATCTCGCAGCGCTCTTCTCCGGCGCCTGGCTGGACGACGTCGAGGTGCGCGCGATCGACGTTCCCACGGTCTTCTCGGACTTCGACGACTACTGGACGCCGTTCGAGGGCGGCCAGGGCCCTGCGCCGGGCTACTGCGCCTCGCTTCCGGACGAGCGCCGGGCCGCTCTGCGCGAGCGGCTGCGACAGATGCTCCCCGCCCGGCCGGACGGCTCCATCAGCCTCATCGCGCGCGCCTGGGCGGTCCGCGGCTCGGCTCGGCTCTAGACTCCCGGCCATGTCCTTTATCGAAGACCTCGAGGAATACGACGCCGAGCTCGAGATCCGGCTGAAGAAGGAGTACGCGACCGTCTTCGGCCTCTTCAGGTACTGCGTCCTCACGGCCGAGGCGACCTACCTGTGCAACCGCCTCGAGATGGACACGGCCAACCAGCCCGCCTACCCCCTCGTGCGCCTGACGATGGAGGACGTGTGGGTGTGGGACAAGAACCGCCCCAGCCGGATCATCCCGCGGGCCGAGGTGCACACGACGCAGGACGTCACCATCGAGGAGCTGAAGCCCGAGAGCGAGATCCCCACGACGTTCCCGCCCGGGTTCGAGCTCTCCGACGAGTGATCGATGCTGCTCGCGCTCGACGCCGGCAACACGCAGACGGTCGCGGGGCTCTACGACGGGGCGGATCTCGTCGAGCACTGGCGCACGACCACCGTGCGCACGCACACCGCCGATGAGCTCGCGCTCGAGCTGCGCGGGCTGCTCGAGCTGCGCGGCCGCCGCCTCGGCGACGTGACGGGGCTGTGCGTCGCCTGCGGCGTGCCCGCGCTCACCATCGAGTACGCGGCGGTGGCCCGCGGCCGGCTCAGCTCCCCCGTGGTCATCGTGGGGCCGGGAGTCGAGACCGGCGTCGGCATGCGGGTCGACAGCCCCGACGAGGTCGGGCCCGACCGGATTGCGAACGCGGCGGCGGCGTTCGCGCGCTACGGCGGGCCGTGCGTCGTCGTCGACTTCGGGACGGCCATCAACTTCGACGCCGTCTCGGCCACGGGCGAGTTCGTCGGCGGCGCCATCGCGCCGGGCGTGCAGGTCGCGACCGACGCGCTCCGCGACCGGGCAGCGAGGCTGGCGAAGGTCGAGCTGCGCGCCCCCGAGCACGCCATCGGCACGAACACCGACACCAACATGCAGTCGGGCGCCATCTTCGGGTTCGCCGGGCTCGTCGACGGGCTCGTGCGCCGCTTCCGGGCCGAGCTGGGCGGTGCCGCCGTCGCCGTGGCGACCGGCGGGATGTCCTCACTCGTCGCGCCGCACTGCGAGACGGTCGACCACGTCGAGCCGCTCCTCACCCTCGAGGGTCTCCGCCTGATCTGGGAGCGAAACCCGGCCGCTTGACCCGTCCAGGGGATGGCGGCACCCCCCGAGGTGCTGACACCCTTTGGGAGGTGGGAACAGCACGCGGGATCGTGGTGAGCGAGGGTGGCCCGAGGCCGTCGAAGGTCTTCGTGCACGACGACCCACGCCTGTGCGCGGCGCTGCACTGGTGGAGGGAACTGGCCGCCGCGTCGGCCGCGCTCCTCGTGCCGTTCGCGGCGATCGGCGCGGCCGCCTCACGGCTCGCCGGGACCGCGGCGTGGCCGCTCGCCGCGTGGATCGCCGTTGCCGCGGGGGCGGGGATCGCGCTTCATCTCCTCCAGACCGCCCGGATCAGGCGCCGGGTCGTCTATCGCGAGGCCGGCGCGGGGGCCGAGCTCGCACCGCCCCAGCGGCTCTCGCGCCCGCGGCTCGCCCGGGCGTTCCTCGAGCGGATGTGGCCGGCGGTGCCGGTGGTACTGCTGGCCGGCGGCGGCCACGGCGCCACGCACCTGCTCGTGGCGGTCGCCTGGGCGCCGGCGATGGTGGCCGCATGGACGGGCGCCTCCGCAACGCTCGTCGTCGCGACGACGACGCGCTGGGAGCGACGGCGCGGCGTGCGCCTGCTGTTCCCGGCCGGGGTGCGGCAGCGCGCCGCCGACCCGTTCGTCCTCTACACCGCGCCCCGATGAGCTACGTCCGGGTCGCCGACGACGCCGCCGCCCGCTGGCGGATCACGCTGGCCGGCGTCGTCGTGGCGTTCGCGGTGGCCGCGCCGGGCCTCCGGCTGTGGCCCTTCCTCGGGGCGGCGCTCCTCTTCGGATTCTGGGTCGGCTTCGGCGGCGGGCGCCACCAGGCACGGACGTGGCGGCGCGTGATCGAGGCCACGCTCGCCGCGGGCGAGCCCGACGCCGTCGAGTTCGACCAGGCGGCGGTGCATGCGCTCCCCCGCCTGGTGACCGGTCTGGCCGCCGGCATGATCCTCCTCGCGGCGACCCACGCGGCCGGTGGGCTCATGCTGGCAGTCTGGGGGTCGTGCCTCGCTGTTCTGGGCGGCTGGGCGTTCGGCCGCGGGACGGCCGTTCGCGCCCTCGAGGGGGCGCGCGGCTGGGCCCTGCACTGGCCGGCCGGATCCGGCGACCGCCCCGGCATCCCGCGGCTCGTGGCCGTCGCCTCCGCGCCCGCGCCGCGGCGGGCCGTGTACGAGTGGGGCATCCCGCTCGCGGCTGTCGCCTCGGTGCTGGCGATGGGCCTCGCCGTCGAGACGGTCGCCGCCGTACGGGCGCTCGCCTCGCGGCCGCTGCCGGTGATCGCGGGCCCGTCGAGCCGAAGCCACGTCGACCCGGTGCTCGGCGAGGTGGCCTCGCGGCTCGCGGGCACGAGGGCCGAGGTGCGGTGCTGGTCGCGCCGGGACTGGCCGCGCGTCACGGTCCTCGATCCTGAGCCCACGGGCGGCTTCACGGACATCGGCGGCGGAACGATCAACCTGCCGCCGGCCGTCTGCGGCGCGCTCGCGATCCTCGCCTACTCGCCGGCGCACCGGTTCGCGGATGCGACCTGGAGACAGATCGCCGCGCCGCACATCCTCGCGCACGAGGCCGCCCACCTCGGCGAGGCCGGCGCGAGCGAGTCGCGGGCGGAGTGCGCCGCCGTCCAGACGACCGAGCGGGCCTCGGAGCTTCTCGGCGCCGCTCCCGGCTACGCCCGGTGGATGGCCCGCCTCGACTGGGCCCACCTGTATCCGCGCCTCTCGGGCGCCTACCGCTCGGCGGCGTGCACGCCGGGCGGCCCCCTCGACCTGCACCTGGCAGAGGGCTGGCCGACGGGCTAGGTCATCTACGCAAGCCGGGCGGTGATCGCGCCGTCGGCGGCGACGGCAACCGCCGTCGGGACGATGCCGATGCCGTACTTGCGGGCGAGGTCGGGCCGGCGGCGGACGTCCACGGTCACGAGCGTGCGGCCCTCCGACCGCAGCCGCCGCTCGACGTCGAGGCACTCCGAGCACAGCGGGTGGGTGAAGTGCACGACGATGTCGCCGGCGACCCCGTCCAGGTCGCCGCGGTCGATCCGGCGCAGCTCGCCGTGGCCGACGCCGCGCAGGCGCGCGCCCAGCCGGTAGATCTCACAGCCCGTGCAGAAGCCGGTCACCGCAGCCAGGAGCGCGAGCGCCGCGACCAGGAGCCCGAGCGCCCAGCCGAGCGTCGCGTAGCCGGCGGCTATCGCGATCGTCGCCGTGGCCAGGACGGCGGCGCCCATCATGTTGGCGAACCGCGGTGAGCGGGAGTCCTCGAGCGGGCCCTCGCCGAACCGCGGCTGCACGAGCTCGAAGTAGGCCACGCACGCCACGCACCAGCGCCGGCCGAAGGTGAGGCCGACGACGAGCTGGAGCGCGAGCAGTCCGAGGATCGGCCACCAGCCGGTGAGGAACGCGACCAGCGCGAGGATGCCGATCACAAGCTGGTTCGCGCGCGGCGCCCGCCGGTCGATGACGTCGAGGTCGTGGTAGGGATCTGCCTGACGATGCATCTTTGGATCCAAACTCTAGCGATACCGTGCGCACCATGAGCGGCGAGTTCACGTTCGAGACCACGCGCGGCCCGACGGCGGGGGTGCTCGACGCGCCCGCAGGAGCCTCCGCGGTCGTGGTGCTCGGGCACGGCGCCGGCTCGGGGATGGCCTCGCCGTTCATGACGGGGATCGCCGGCGCGCTCGCCGGGCTCGGCCTGGCCGTCGCCCGCTTCGACTTCGCCTACATGCACGCCGGACGCAAGGCGCCCGACCGGCCGCAGGTGCTGCTCGAGACGTGGCGCCTGGCGCGCGACGCGGTCGCCGAGCGCACCGACGGCCTGCCGCTCGTCGTGGGCGGGAAGTCGCTGGGCGGGCGGATCGCGTCGATGGCCGTGGCCGAGGGGATGGCGGCCGAGGCGCTCGTCTTCCTCGGCTATCCGCTGCACCCGCCGGGGCGTACCGACAAGCTCCGCCGCGACCACCTGGGCGCGATCACGGCGCCGATGCTCTTCCTCCAGGGCTCGCGCGACGCCTTC
>DATAEI010000120.1:0-2766 GCA_036258075.1 Gaiellales bacterium | reverse complement strand
CGGCGAACTCGTCGGACGGGTAGCGCCCGGCCAGCATGTCGAGCACGCCCTCGAGCTGCGGGCGGCTGAGGTCGGAGTACGGGGCGGCCCGGGTGACCATCGCGTACAGGTCGTCGACCGTCCAGTCGTCCATGACGGTCGTCGCGACCAGCTGCTGGGCGAGCACGTCGAGCGGTTGGCGGGGCACGCGGGTGTGCTCGATGGCGCCCTCGCGCATGCGCCCCACGACGACCGCCGTCTCGAGCAGGTCGCCGCGGTACTTGGGGAAGAAGCGCCCGTTCGAGGCGGCATCGACATGGTGGCCGGCGCGGCCGACCCGCTGGAGGCCCGCGGCGACGGACTTGGGCGACTCCACCTGCACGACCAGGTCGATCGCGCCCATGTCAATCCCGAGCTCGAGGGAGGACGTGGCGACGAGCGCCGGCAGGTGGCCCGTCTTCAGCATCTCCTCGATCTCGAGCCGCTGCTCCCGGGCGATCGAGCCGTGGTGGGAACGGGCGATCTCCTCCTCGGCGAGGTCGTTCAGGCGGTGTGCGACCCGCTCGGCGGACCGGCGGCTGTTCACGAAGATGAGCGTCGAGCGGTGGGCGCGCACGAGCTCGAGCAGGCGCGGGTAGATCGCGGGCCAGATCGACTGGCGCGGCTCGCCGTCGGCGGCCGGGACGCCGCCGAGCTCGCGCATGTCCGGGACGGGCACGACCACCTCGAGGTCGAGCGGCTTGCGGTGGCCGGCGTCGACGATCTCGACGGGGCGGTCGCCGCCGAGGAAGCGGGCGATCTCGTCCAGCGGCCGCTGGGTCGCCGAGAGCCCGATCCGCTGCGGGTCGCCGCCGGTCAGGTGGGCCAGGCGCTCGAGCGAGAGCGCGAGGTGGGTGCCGCGCTTTCCCGCCGCGAGCGCGTGGATCTCGTCGACGATGACGGTCTGGACGCCGGCCAGCATCTCGCGCGCCGACGAGGTGAGGATCAGGTAGAGCGACTCCGGCGTCGTGATCAGGATGTCGGGCGGCCGGCGCCGCATGGCGGCCCGCTCACGCTGGGGCGTGTCGCCGCTTCGCACGGCCACCTCGACCGGGCGCGGCGTCTCGATGCCGTGGAGCGGCGCGCGCAGGTTTCGCTCGACGTCGTGGTTCAGCGCCTTGAGCGGGCTCACGTAGAGCACGCGCGTGCCGCGCTCGGCGGGGTCGCGCACGAGGCCGTCGATGGCGGTCAGGAAGGCGGCGAGCGTCTTGCCCGAGCCGGTCGGCGCGAGGACGAGCGTGTGCTTCCCCGCCGCGATCGGCGGCCAGCCCTTGGCCTGGGCCGGCGTGGGTCGCTCGAAGCTTCTGCGGAACCAGTCCGAGACGGGCGGCGAGAAGCTGGTGAGGGGATCGGCGGCCACCCCCGAAGCCTACCGATGCAACATCGGGGTCAGACCCCAATGTTGCATCGCCACCGCCGCATCGGGTCTGACCCGGATTTTTCCGTGGCGCCGTCAGATCCTGTTAAGGAACGTCCGCCATACTTCGAGTGTGAGCGAGCGGCGCATCGGCAGGGCGGCGTTCCTGTCGGTCGTGGGACTCGGCGGGCTGGGCCTCCTTGCCGGGAACCGCATCTCCGGCGCCCTCACGCGCCCGCTCGGGGCGGCGGGCGACGTCGTCCCGCAGGGGCTGAAGGACATCCTGCCGATCGGCGGCTGGCGCATCTATGCGATCAGCCCGCCGTGGCCCGAGTTCCACCCGGCCGGCTACCGGCTCGAGATCGGCGGCCACGTCCGAAAGCCGGTCTCGCTGAGCTGGGACGAGCTCATGGCGCTGCCGGCTGAGCGGCAGACCACCGACTTCCACTGCGTCACCGGCTGGACCGTGGGCGGCGTGCGCTGGCAGGGCGTACGCCTGCAGACGCTGTGGGACATGGTCGAGCCGCTGCCCGAGGCCCGGTACGCCAACTTCGTCTCGCTCGAGCGCCCGTACGTCGACACGCTCTCGCTGCGGCAGACGACGCTTCCGAACGTCATGCTTGCCCATCACATGGACGGCGCCCCGCTCACCCGCGCGCACGGCGCGCCGCTCAGGCTGGTGATTCCCGAGATGTACGGCTACAAGAACGTGAAGTGGCTCTCGCGGATCGAGCTCGTGCCGAAGCTCGTGCCGGGCTACTGGGAGCAGAACGGCTACGACATCGACGCCTGGGTTGGCCGCTCAAACGGCTACTGAGTACGTCCGCCGGTTCAGCCGGGCGGAGCGAACCGCCCACTGGGCGGCGGCCTCGACGTTCCTCGTCATGACCGCGACGGGGCTCGTGCTCTACCTGCCCGCGTTCGCCGCGCTCGCCGCCGACCGGATGCTGTGGAAGTCGCTGCATGTCGGGGCGGCGATCGGGTTCTGGGCCGGCCTCGTCGCGGTGGTCGCGGTGAGCCCGCGCCGGCTCGGGCGCACCGCGTCGGAGCTCGACCGGTTCGACGACGACGACCGCGCCTGGCTGGCGTGGGCCGTGCGCAGGCGAGGGGCCGAGCCGCCGGCGGGGCGCTTCAACGCGGGTCAGAAGCTGAACTCCGCGGTGATCGCAGGGCTGGCCGTGGTCTTCACCGTCTCGGGCGTCCTGATCCTGCTCCAGGAGTCCGACGCGGCCTTCCGCGGCGCGACGAGCGCAATCCTCGTGCACGACTGGGCGACCTGGGTCGCGGTGCCGCTCGTCGCCGGCCACATCTACCTGGCGACGCTGAACGCGAGCACCCGCCATTCCCTCCGCGGCATCACGCTCGGCAGCGTCCGGCGCGACTGGGCGCGG
>DATAEI010000119.1:0-11663 GCA_036258075.1 Gaiellales bacterium | reverse complement strand
GAGCTGCCGCACGCCGGCTACGCGCTCCCCGCCTACTACCTGATCGCTCCCGCCGAGGCCTCGGCCAACCTCAGCCGCTTCGACGGCGTGCGCTACGGCCTGCGTCGCGAGCAGGAGGGCGACACCGTCGCCGACATGTACGGACGCACCCGCGCCGCGGGATTCGGCGCCGAGGTGAAGCGCCGCATCATGCTCGGCACCTACGCCCTCTCGGCGGGCTACTACGACGCGTACTACGGGATGGCGCAGAAGGTGCGAACGCGCATCCGCGAGGACTTCCAGACCGCGTTCGGCGCCTGCGACCTGATCGCGATGCCCACGTCGCCGACCGTCGCCTTCAAGATCGGCGAGCGGGTCGACGACCCGTGGGCGATGTACGCGTCGGACGTCCTCACGGTGCCGGTGAACCTGGCCGGGCTGCCCGGGATCTCGCTTCCGTGCGGGCTCTCGGAGGGCCTGCCGGTGGGCTTCCAGCTGGTCGGCCCGGCGTTCTCGGAGAACCGGATCCTGAGCGCGGCGCACGCGCTCGAGCAGGCGCTCGGGTTCGACCCGCGGCCGCCCTCGGTGGCGGAGGCACGCGCATGAGCGGCGAGGGGCGCTGGGAGCCGGTGATCGGTCTCGAGATCCACGTCCAGCTGAACACCGCGTCGAAGATGTTCTGCCGGTGCGAGAACCGGTTCGGGGACGAGCCGAACACCCGCACCTGCCCCGTCTGCCTCGGCCATCCCGGTGCGCTTCCGACCATCAACGCCGGGGCGGTCGAGAAGGCCATCGAGATCGGCCTGGCGCTGGATTGCGACATCGCGGAGCGGTGCCAGTTCCACCGCAAGAACTACTTCTATCCCGACAGCCCGAAGGCGTACCAGATCAGCCAGTACGACGAGCCGATCTGCACCGACGGGCACCTGGACGTCGACGGGGCCCGGATCGGGATCACGCGGGCCCATCTCGAGGAGGACGCGGCCAAGCTGGTGCACGCGGGCGGTGCCGGCGGGCGGATCGCCGGGGCGGAGTCGTCGGTCGTCGACTTCAACCGCTGCGGCACGCCCCTCGTCGAGATCGTGACCGAGCCCGACCTGCGCTCGCCGGAGCAGGCAGTGGCCTTCCTCACCCTGCTCAAGAACACGCTCCAGACGATCGGCGTCTCCGACTGCGACATGGAGAAGGGCTCGCTGCGCTGCGATGCCAACGTGTCGGTGCGGCGGGCCGGCGACTCCGGCCTCGGGACGAAGACCGAGCTCAAGAACATGAACTCGTTCAAGTTCCTCGGGGAGGGGATGTCCGCCGAGATCGAGCGCCAGATCGGGCTTCTGGAGTCGGGGAAGGCCGTCCTTCAGGAGACGCTCCACTACGACCCGGCCCGTCGCGAGCTGCACGCCCGCCGGTCGAAGGAGGAGGCCGACGACTACCGCTACTTCCCCGAGCCCGACCTCGTCCCGCTCGAGCCGTCGCGCGATGACGTCGAGCGGCTGCGGGCCGGGCTGCCGGAGCTTCCGGGCGCGCGGATCGCCCGCTTCCGCGATGAGCTCGGCCTCCCCGAGCACGATGCGGCCGACCTGAACGCGACGCCGGCCGTCGCCGGCTACTTCGAGGAGGTGGTCGCCGCCGGCGCCGACCCGAAGGCCGCCTCCGACTGGGTCCGGAACACCCCGGGCGCCGTCGGGCGCGTCCCCGCCGCGGCGATCGCCGAGCTGATCGGCCTCATCGCCGGCGGCACGATCACCGCGACGATCGCAAAGCAGGTCTACAGCCTGCTGGAGGCCGAGCCCGGCGCTTCCCCGGCGGCGCTCGTCGAGCAGCACGGCCTGGCGACAGTCGGCGACTCGTCCGAGCTCGACGCGCTCGTGGCCCAGGTGATCGACGCCAACCCGGCCCTCGTCGAGCAGTTCCGCGGCGGCAAGGACGGCGTGATCAACGCGCTGGTCGGCCAGGTGATGAAGGAGACCCGCGGCCGCGCCGACGCCCGCCAGGTGCAGGAGCTGCTGCGCTCCCGGCTGTAGGCCGGGGTCAGACCCCGAACGGTTGGCGTGACGCCGGCGTGGCGCTCCGGTGACGATCGCCGGCCAGGCGGAGGGCCGGACCGTCGCGCGGCTGTCACCGAAGTGTGACCCGAAGAGTTCAGGGTCTGACCCCACGGTCCGGCTCACGGCGTACGATTCGCGCCGGTGTCAAGTAAGCGCTACCTGATCACCCCCGGCCCGACGCCCATTCCGCCGGAGGTGGCGGCCGCGGCAGCCGCCCCCATGCAGCACCATCGCAGCCCCGAGTTCCGGGCGCTCCTGCTCGAGACGCTGGGCCGGCTCCAGCAGGTGTTCGCGACCGAGAACGACATCGTGCTCTTCACCGGCTCCGGCACGGCGGCAATGGAGTCGGCCGTGGCGAACATGCTCTCGCCGGGCGACCGCGTGGTCGTGGCGACCGCCGGCAACTTCGGCGACCGGTGGGTGAAGCTGATCCGAAGCTACGGCCTCGAGCCCGTCGTGGTCGAGCAGCCGTGGGGCGAGCGGCTCGACCCCGCCCGCATCGGCGCCGCCGCCTCCGAGGAGGGGACGAAGGCCGTCTTCGTGACCCACTCCGAGACGTCGACGGGCGTCGTCCACGACGTCGAGGCGATCGCGGCCGCCGTCGCGCCGGGCGGAGCCGTCCTCGTCGTCGACGCCGTGTCGAGCCTGGGCGGCGTCGAGCTCGCCACAGACGCGTGGGGCGTCGATGTCGTCGTCTCAGGCTCCCAGAAGGCGCTCATGTCGCCTCCCGGCCTCGCCTTCGCGTCGGTCTCGGAGAAGGCTTGGAAGCTCGCTGAGCGATCGCAGCTCCCCCGCTACTACCTCGACTGGCGGCGCGCCGCCGACTCCCAGGTGAAGGGCGACACGGCGTTCACGCCGGCCGTCAGCATCGTGGTCGCGCTTCGCACCGCCCTCGACCTGATCCTGACGCAGGGCCTCGCAGACGTGTGGGAGCACAACCGCCGCCTGGCCCGAGCCACCCGCGCCGGGGTGAAGGGCCTCGGCCTCGACCTCTACTCGCCGGACGACGACTCCTCGGCGATGGTCACGGCGCTCCTCATGCCCGAGGGCGTCGACGGCCAGGAGTGCTACACCGTGCTCCGCGACCGCCACGGCATCGTCCTCGCAGGCGGCCACGGGCCGCTGCGGGGCCGGATCATGCGGATCGGGCACATGGGCTACATGAACGAGTTCGATATCGTGACCGCGCTCGCGGGCCTCGAGATGGCCCTGGCGCAGCTCGGCCACACGCCTCCGGTTCCGGGCGGCGGGGTCGCCGCCGCCACCGCGCTCTTCGCGGCGGAGCCGGTCCCTGTCGATGGATAGCGTCCTCGTCACCGAGGAGATCGCCGGCGCCGGCGTCGAGCTGCTCCGCGACCGCTTCTCGGTCGATGTCGAGCTGGGGCTCCCGGCGGACGAGCTGGCGAGCCGGATCGGCGCCTACGACGGCCTGATCGTCCGCAGCGCCACCCACGTCACTGCCGACCTGATCGAGCGGGCGCCGAGGCTGCGCGTGATCGGCCGCGCCGGCACAGGGGTCGACAACGTCGACGTGGCCGCGGCCACACGGCGCGGCATCATCGTCGCCAACGCCCCCGGCTCCAACATGGTCGCCGCCGCAGAGCACGCGATCGGGCTCCTGCTCGCGCTCGCCAGGAACATCCCGCAGGCGCACGCCGCCCTCGTCCAGGGCCGCTGGGAGCGCTCCCGCTTCTCGGGCGTCGAGCTGGACGGGAAGACCCTCGCGGTGATCGGCTTCGGCCGCATCGGGCAGCTCGTCGCCGCCCGCGCCCGCGCGCTCGGGATGCGAGTCATCGTCTACGACCCGTTCGTCTCGGCCGAGCGCTGCCGCGAGCTCCAGGTGACCTCCGGATCCCTCGAGAACGTCCTGCTCCAGGCCGATTTCGTCACCCTCCACGCACCGCTCACCGACGACACCCGAAACCTCATCAACTCCGAGCGCCTCCACCTCATGAAGCGCGGGGTCAGGATCGTGAACGCGGCCCGCGGCGACCTCGTCGACCTCGACGCACTGGTGGACGCGCTCGAGTCGGGCCAGGTGGCGGGCGCCGCCATCGACGTCTTCCCCAACGAGCCCTACACCTCAGGGCGCTTGCTCGAGCTCCCGAACGTGGTCGTCACGCCGCACCTGGGCGCCTCGACCCACGAGGCGCAGGACAGGGCGGGCGTGATCGTCGCCGAGCAGGTGGCGGCGGCCCTGGCCGGCGAGTTCGTCTCGAACGCGGTCAACATCCCGCACGTCGGGGCGGAGGACATGGAGGTGCTCGGCCCCTACATCCCGCTCGCGACCCGGCTCGGCCAGCTCGTCGCCGGGCTCTCGGGCGGCGGCTTCGACCGGGTGGACGTGACGTGCGCCGGGGCGCTTGCCGAGCACGACACCCGGCTCGTCACCCAGGCCGTCCTCGCGGGAGTCTTCGGCGCGCTCTCCGACGAGCCCGTGAACCTGGTGAACGCGCGCGCCGTCGCGGAGAGCCGCGGCATCGAGGTCGGTGAGGAGCGCACGCGCACGCCGGGCGACTACACGAACCTCGTCCGCGTGACGTGCGGCGGCGAGACCTCCGTCGCCGGGACGACGATCGGCCGCGAGCAGCGCCCGTGGCTCGTCGAGGTCGACGGCTACCGGGTCGAGATCGAGCTCGCGCCCGCCCATCTGCTCGTGATGATGAACGACGACACGCCGGGCATGATCGGCCAGGTCGGCCTCCTGTTCGGGCAGGAGGGCGTGAACATCTCCAACATGAGCGTCAGCCGAAGCGGCAAGGGCAAGCGCGACGCCGTCATGGTGCTCGCCGTCGACACCGACCCCACGAGCGACGCCCTCGACCGGCTCCAGGCGCTGGGCGGCATCCACCGGGTGCGGCTCGTCACCGTGGACGGCAGAACCTGATCGCGACCGTCGTGTAGGGCATCGCGAAGACGGGCGCGTCGTGCAGGTCAGGGTGTGTCCGCGCCAGCTCCGCGACGCTCTCGAGGACGGCCGCCCGCTCCTCCTCCGGCCGGGTCGCGACCCGGCTCGTCGACGCCGCCCAGTCCACGAGCCGCGACGGCGTGAACGGAACGGGGTTCGGAAACTCGCGCCGGCCGCCGGCCGTGAAGGCCGGGTGGCGCGCGATCTCCTCGTAGCTCAGGTCGCCGGCGCGGGCCACGACGTCTGCCGGCCAGTCGAGGATGCGGTCGAGGTCGGCGACCCACGGGATCGAGCCGTCGCGCAGGTTCCACAGCAGGCCGAGCACGCCGCCCGGCCGGAGCACGCGTGCGATCTCGTCGCACGCTGGCTCCACGTCGAACCAGTGGAACGCCTGGGCGACCAGCACCGCATCGGCGCTCCCGTCCGGGAGCGGCAGCGCCTCGGCGGTGCCGGCGAGGGCCTCGACGCCGGGGACCGCGCCCGCGAGCGCGGCGCGCATCCCCTCGTCCGGCTCGACGGCGACCACAGCCGCGCCGGCCTCGACGAGCACCTGGGTCAGCTTCCCGGTGCCGGCCGCCAGGTCGACCACCTCGCGCCCGGGGCCCGCCTCGAGCAGCCACTCGACCGCGGCCGCCGGGTAGCCCGGACGGGCGCGCGCGTAGCGGTCGGCGACGGCGCCGAAGGAGCGGGCTCGGCGGTCGCGGTCCTCCACGGATTCAGCCTACCGTCCGGACGCCGTTTGTCCGGTACCATCAGTCGCATGCAACCCACCGAGAAGATCTGGCGCAACGGCAGCTTCGTCCCGTGGGACGAGGCGAACGTCCACATCCTCACGCACGCGCTGCACTACGGGACCGGGGTCTTCGAGGGCATTCGCGCGTACGACACCCCGCGCGGCACCGCGGTGTTCCGCCTCACGGACCACCTCGAGCGGCTGCGGCGCTCGGCCGCCCTCTACGAGATGGATCTGGGCTACACGGTGCCGGAGCTGGCCGAGGCGATCCACGAGACGGTCTCGGTGAACAACGTCGCCTCGTGCTACGTCCGCCCGATCGTGTTCCGCGGCGCCGGCCCGATGGGCCTCTACCCGCGCGACAACCCGGTCGAGGTGGCCGTCGCGGTGTGGCCGTGGGGGGCGTACCTGGGCGAGGAGGCGCTGGAGCACGGGGTGAGCTGCAAGATCTCGAGCTTCCGCCGGATCGGCCCCAACACGCTGCCGCCGACCGCGAAGGCCTCGGGGCAGTACATCAACTCGGTGCTTGCGAAGCTCGAGGCGAGCCGGGCCGGGCAGGACGAGGCGATCCTCCTGAACGAGGAGGGCTACATCGCCGACGGCTCGGGCGAGAACGTCTTCGCCGTGCGTGACGGGGTGTTGCACACGCCGCCCACCACGGCCTCGTGCCTGCCGGGCATCACGCGCGACACGGTCATCCGGATCGCCCACACGCTGGGCTACGAGGTGCGCGAGGTGAACCTCGTGCGCACCGACCTCTACTTCGCGGACGAGGTCTTCCTCTGCGGCACGGCGGCCGAGGTGACGCCGGTCGCGGCCGTCGACGGCCAGCAGATCGGGGGTCGCGGCCCGATCACAAAGGCGGTGCAGGACACGTTCTTCGCGATCGTCTCGGGGCGCGACGAGCGGTTCTCCGACCTGCTCGAGTACCCGGTCCGGGCCGCGGTCTGACCCAGGCATGGTGACGACCCGCTCGATCCCGCTGGCCCGCCCCCACATCGGGGAGCGCGAGCGGGAGCTGGTGATGGACGTGCTGCGCTCGGACACGCTCGCCTGCGGTGAGATGGTGCCCGCCTTCGAGCGCCGGTTCGCCGAGCAGGTCGGCACCCGGTTCGCCGTCGCCTGTTCGAGCGGGACGGCCGGCCTGCACGTCGCGCTCGACCGCCTCGGCCTTGGCCCCGGCGACGAGGTGATCACGTCGAGCTTCTCGTTCATCGCCTCGGCCAACGTGATCCTGCACGAGCGCGCGACGCCCGTCTTCGCCGACATCGACGAGGACACGCTGAACGTCGATCCGGCCGCGATCGAGGCGGCGATCACGCCGCGCACGCGCGCGATCGTGCCGATCCACATCTTCGGTTACCCGTGCGACATCGAGGCGATCGCGGGCATCGCCGCCGAGCACGGGATCCCGGTCGTCGAGGACGCCTGCGAGGCCCTCGGCTGCACCGTGAACGGCCGGCCGGTCGGATCCCACGGAAATCCGGCGGTCTACGGCTTCTACCCCAACAAGCAGCTGACCACCGGTGAGGGCGGGATGGTGACGACCGACGACGAGGCGGTCGCGGCCGACCTGCGGAGCCTCGTGAACCAGGGCCGCTCCGACAATGGCGACTGGCTCGTGCACCAGCGCGTCGGGTTCAACTACCGCATGGACGAGATGTCGGCCGCGGTCGGGATCGCCCAGCTCGAGAAGCTCGACGCCCTCCTCGAGGCGCGCCGCCGAGTGGCCGACCGCTACGACCAGGCCCTGGCGGGCATCGCGGGGGTCGACCTGCCCTACCGCGGCGCCGAGGCGCGCAGCTGGTTCATCTACTACATCCGCCTCGCCGACGGCATCGACCGCGACGCCGTCGCGGCCGGGCTCGCGGCCCGCGGGATCGCCACCCGCCCGTACCTGCCGGCTATCCATCTCCAGCCGCCGTACCGTGACCGCTTCGGGTACGCCGAGGGGATGCTGCCCGTGACCGAGCGGATCAGCAGCTCGACCCTTGCGCTGCCCTTCTTCGTCCAGCTCGAGGACGACGACGTCGCCCACGTCGCGGCCTCGCTGCGCGAGGTGCTGCGGGACCTGTGAACGCGGGGACGGCGCCGATGATCTTCCTGGGCTACGGGAAGTACGTCCGCGCCGACCGGATCTACGCGCTTGAGCCGATCGAGGGCGACGACCGCGGCGACGGCCAGCGGACCCGCGTGTGGGTCGAGGGGATGACCGAGCCGCTCGTGGCATCGCGCACCGAGCGCACGATCCTTGCCGACATGGGTGAGTCGGTCGCGCTCGCGCAGGCCCTCCGCCGCAACAAGCGAAGCCAGATGTCGCTCGATGTCTGACCGCGACGTCCGGCTCATCTCCGCCGGCTCGCTGCCCATGAAGGGCGCGCTGCTGGGCCCCGCCGGCACGTTCGCAGACACGCGGATCTGCTCCAACGTCGTCCTGGTCCGGGGCGGAGGGCGAACGATCCTCATCGACACGGCCGCCGGCAGCCTCGACAGCGAGTGGGAGGGTGCGACGAGCAACCTGGCCGCGGCGCTCGAGGCCCATGGCTGCACGCCGTCCGACGTCGACACGGTCGTCCTCACCCACCTCGACTTCGACCACTGCGGGGGCGCGCCCGAGGTGCCGGCCGAGCGCGTGTTCGTGACCGCGACCGCAGCCGCGTGGGCACGGGCGCTCCCGGCGGACCGCCCGGCGCGGCGGGTGCTGGAGGCGATCGGGGACCGGGTCGAGGAGGCCGCCGACGGAGCGGAGGTGGCCCCGGGCGTCCGGATGGTCGAGGCGCCGGGCCACCGCGGCGGCCACGCCTGCGTCGAGATCGCGGTGGAGGAATCGCGGCGGGTCTTCCTGGCCGACGTCATCCACCACCCGAGCCACGTCGAGCATCCGGAGTGGGACAGCGAGTTCGACACCGATCCCGAGCTCGGCCTGGCCACACGGCACAGATGGCTCTCCGAGCTCGCGGGCACGGGCGTGTTGTGCGCCGCCTCGCACATCGAGGGCTGGGGCACGATCGAGCCGGCCGGGGACGGCTACCGCTGGCAGCCGGCCGGCTGACGCTCGATCTCGCGGGCGATCCCGTCGCCGCCGCCCGCGAGCTGATCGGGTGGACGCTCCTCATCGAGGGCGTGGGCGGGCCGATCGTCGAGACCGAGGCCTACGCCGAGGACGACCCTGCCTCGCACGCGTTCCGCGGCCTGCGCGTCCGAAACGCCGCGATGTTCGGCCCGCCGGGGACGCTCTACGTCTACCGGTCATACGGCATCCACTGGTGCGTGAACATCGTGTGCAGGCCCGTGGGCGCCGGCGCCGCTGTCCTCGTGCGCTCGCTCGAGCCCGAGCACGGCGTCGAGCAGATGCGTGCGCGCCGCGGGCGCGAGCCGCTGGCCACCGGCCCGGGGAACCTCGGCCAGGCGCTCGCGGCCGGGCCGGAGATGAACGGCGAGCCGGCCGTCCTTCTGCCGCCGGAGCGCGGGCGGGCGGTCGCGAGCTCGCTTCGGATCGGCATCACGAAGGGCGCCGACCGTCCGTGGCGCTTCTACGACCCCGAGTCGGGCTTCGTGAGCCGGCCGATATCATCCGCGCGCCGTGGCCGACCTCGCCGCACTCACGCGTAGCGCCGTCAAGGTGCTCCCCGAGGGGGAGCTCGAGCGCAAGCTCGCGCTCGGGCGCCCGCTGCGGGTGAAGCTCGGGATCGACCCGACCGCCCGCGACATCCACATCGGAAACGCGATCCCGCTTCAGCGCATGCGCGCGTTCCAGGACCAGGGGCACACGGGCATCCTGATCGTCGGCGACTACACGGCCCGCGTCGGCGACCCGTCGGGCCGCTCGAAGGAGCGGCGCGTGCTCTCGGACGCGCAGATCGACGCGAACGCCTCGCGGTATTTCGAGCAGGCCCTGCGGATCCTCGACCCTGAGCGGACAGAGCTCCGGTTCAACTCGGAGTGGCTCGGCAACCTCGACTTCGCCGAGATCCTGCGCCTGACGCGGACGATCACGGTCTCGCGGCTCCTGGAGCGAAACGATTTCGAGCGCCGCTTCCGTGAGAACCAGCCGATCTCGGTGTCGGAGTTCCTCTACCCGCTCATGCAGGGCTACGACTCGGTCGCCATCCAGGCCGACGTCGAGCTCGGAGGCACCGACCAGGAGTACAACCTCCTGACGGGCCGCGATATCCAGCTCGCCTACGAGCAGGAGCCGCAGGTCATCCTGACGACGCCGCTGATCCTGGGCCCGAACGGGAGCCAGAAGATGAGCGCGTCGCTCGACAACTACATCGGGATCGCCGAGGAGCCGCAGGAGATGTACGGCAAGGCGATGAGCGCCGTCGACGAGCTGATGCCCGAGTACTACCGGCTGTGCCTGGAGTCCGACGAGCCGCCCCCCGCCGACCCCTACGCGGCCAAGCGGGAGTTCGCCCGTCGGCTCGTCGAGCGCTGGCACGGCGTGGACGCCGCAGCGGCGGCCGAGGCCGGGTTCGACCGCATGTTCAAGGAGAAGCGCGCGACCGACGACGCGCCGGTGCTCGAGCTGCCCGAGGGCGACCCCGTGCACGTGCCGGCGTTCCTGGCCGACCACGGCCTGGCGGGGTCGCGCGGCGAGGCCCGGCGGCTGATCTCACAGGGCGGCGTGCGGCTCGACGGAGAGCCGCTCGGCGCGGAGGAGCTCGACGTTCCCCGGGCGCGGATGGCCGGCACGGAGCTCCGCGTCGGGCGCCGGTTCGCCCGCGTCGCGGGGTAGGCGCGTGTCCACCGACGACGAGATCCGGGAGCACTACGCGCGGGGGGAGGAGCGCGACCGCCTTCTGAGCCCCTTCGGGCACGTCGAGTTCGCCCGTACCTGCGAGATCCTGACGCGAGCGCTCCCGCCGGCGCCGGCCGTCGTGGCCGACGTCGGCGGCGGTCCCGGCCGCTACGCGCTGTGGCTCGCCGAGCAGGGGTACACGGTGCACCACCGTGACCTGGTCGAGCTCCACATCGAGCAGCTCTCGGCAGATGCCGCGGTCCGGAGGCTCGAGATCGACTCACGAATCGCCGACGCCCGTGATCTCGATCTGCCGGACGCGTCGGTCGATGCGGTTCTCCTGCTCGGGCCGATCTACCACCTCCCCACGCGTCACGACCGCGTCGCGGCGCTCACCGAGGCGGCCCGCGTCGTGCGGCCCGGCGGCCCGATCTTCGCAGTCGCCATCTCGCGCTGGGCGGCGCGGCTCCACGGCGAGGTGGCGGAGCGCCTGGGAGAGGAGTTCACGTCGATGCACGAGGCCGTCGAGCTGGTCGAGCGCACCGGGCGGCTCATGCCGCTCGTCGAAGGATCGTTCAGCGCATACACCCACCGCCCGGAGGAGCTCCGCGACGAGGTTCTGGCCGCCGGTCTCGAGCTGGTCGACCTCGTCGGAGTGGAGGGGATCGCGTTCGCCCTCGCCGATCTCGAGGAGCGGCTCGGCGAGCCCGTGCTGCGCGAGATCGTGTTCAATGCCGCTCGGGCGCTGGAGCGGGTGCCCGAGCTCCTGGGGCTCAGCCCGCACCTGCTCGCGACCGCGCGACACCACTGACTTGTGCTTGGGTCGGCGCTTCGCTAGGCTTCGAGGTCGCGCCCAAGAGCGCGTGGTCTTTGAAAACTCAGCAGTTTGGCGATCGACCGGGTCTCCACAGGTGGCCGCGGTCGATTGACGTCGGGTTCGTCCGCACCCGTTTCGGCGGGGCGGATACCTGTCGGCCATCCTCCGCGGCCGCCCTCGGGCGGTGCGCGATGGGTGGACCGACCTTTGAGAGCAGACCGGGGCTTGCCCCGGTCGCAGACTCTCCTCCACAGTCAGAAACCGGCCGTTGAAGCCGCCCTCGGGTGGTGGAGGCCGATTTCACAAGCTGTTCTCGGAGAGTTTGATCCTGGCTCAGGACGAACGCTGGCGGCGTGCTTAACACATGCAAGTCGAGCGGAAAGGCCCCTTCGGGGGTACTCGAGCGGCGAACGGGTGAGTAACACGTGGGTAATCTGCCC
>DATAEI010000118.1:0-17872 GCA_036258075.1 Gaiellales bacterium | reverse complement strand
GCCGCGGCGGTGCGGACGCCCTGCTGCCAGTCGCCGCCGCGCTCGCGCCAGGCGTAGATCACCGAGCGCGCCGCCACGATGAGGCCGCCGGCCGGATGGTCGCGGAAGGCGGCCGCGAGATCGCTCGCCGATCCGCCCTGGGCTCCGACGCCGGGCAGAAGCAGCGGCTGGTGCGGCATCAGGTCGCGCGCCCGGGCCACCGCCTCCGGCCACGTCGCGCCGACCACGGCCCCGACCGCCGAGAGCCCGGATGCCCCGACGAACGGCGCGCCCCAGCCGGCGATCAGCTCGGCCGTCCGCTCCCAGACCGGGCGGCCGTCGGCGAGCGCGGCCTCCTGGAGGTCACCGCTCCCCGGGTTCGAGGTTCGCGCGAGGACGAAAAGCCCGGCGCCGTCGTGGCACGCGGCGAGGAACGGCTCGAGCGAGTCGCCGCCGAGATACGGATTGACGGTGACGGCGTCGGCCATCGCCGGTGCGCCGTCGCGGCGGTAGACCCAGGCCTGCGCGTACGCCTCGGCCGTCGAGCCGATGTCGCCGCGCTTGGCATCGGCGATAACGAGGAGCTCCGCCTCGCGGGCGTGCGTGCACACCCGCTCGAGCGCGGTCATGCCCGGCCCTCCGAGCGCCTCGAAGAACGCCACCTGCGGCTTCACGGCCGCGACGTGCTCGGCGACGGCGTCGATCACGCCGACGCAGAACCGCTCGTATGCCCGGGCCCGGCCGGCCGGGCCGGCGTGAAGGCCGGTGATGAGCGCGGGCGGCAGAAGCTCGATGCGCGGGTCGAGCCCCACGCAGATGGTGCTGCCGGTGCGCTCGACCTGGGCCGCGAGCCGGTCGCCGAAGTTCACGAACGTAAGGGTACCGCCCCCCGCAGCCGGACCACCCGGGGTGCCGCGCCCGCCACGGCGGCGGGATCGAGCGCGACCGAGCGCAGCGCCCTGCCCGGCCGGACGAGCGCCGTCGTCACGATGCGAGCCTGCTCGGCCGCCGTCGGCGAGAACGGCGCCGGCCGCTCGGCGAGGCCGTGCGCGAGCGCCCCCAGGAGGGGCTCGGCCTCGAGCCGGCCGTCGCCCGCCCGCGGCAGCCGCCGCCGCGCGACCACGCGCCCACCGGCGCACGCGAACGCCTGGACGAAGCGGTCGTCGGTGTCAGGGGCGAGGATCACGCCGCTTCGAGCCCGTGCTCGCCGCAGCCGCTCGATCGTGCGGCCCGCCGTGCGCAGGGACGAGAGCTGGTCTCGCGCCGCCGCCGCCTCCTCGTAGCGATGCTCGGCGGCGAGCCGGCGCATGCGGCGGTCGAGGTGGGTGGCGGGCGCGCCTCCGGTGGGCTGCTCCATCCAGAGGCGCGCCTCCTCGACCGCGTCCGCATAGCGGTCGAGCTGCTCGCCGCCCCGGCACGGGGCATGGCACGAGCCGATGATCCCGGCCAGGCAGGTGCCGTCGTCGACCGGCAGCCGCGGCCGGCAGACGCGCAGGCCGAAGGCGGCCCGGGCGGCTGCCGCCGCCGCCTCGGCCTGGGCGCGCGACCGCAGCGGCCCGGCGGTGACCGTGCCCGGCGGACCAGGACCCGACGTGACCCGCAGGCGCGGCACCTGCTCCTCGAGCGTCAGCGTGAGGTAGACGCCCGGCCCGGCGCGCGGTGCCCGTGCGTTCGCGGGCGGGCGCAACGATGCGATCAGCTCGAGCTCGAGGAGCGCCGCTTCGAACTCGGAACCCAGCGGGCGCGCCTCGATGCGCGCGGTTGCCTCGAGCGCCCGCTCGACCGGGGCCCGCAGCGAGCGGCCGGAGAAGTACGAGCGCACGCGGGCGCGCAGGTCGGTCGCCTTGCCCACGTAGAGGACGCTCTCGCGCTCGTCGCGAAAGAGGTAGACGCCGGGCCCGGTTGGCACGCCCTTGGCGAGCCCGCGCCGGGTGCGGATGCGCCGGCGCTCGGGTGCGCACAGGCCGATGACGTCGGCGACGGTCGCCGCGCCGCGCTCCTGGGCGAGGCCCAGCAGCCGCACCAGCACCTCGGCCGTGGCGAGCGCGTCGGGCAGCGCCCGGTGGCACGGCCGCACCTCGGTGTCGAACCGCTCGGCCAGCGTGCCCAGGTTCATCCGCTCGAGCCGGTCGCCCATGAGCCGGCGGGCCAGCATCACCGTGTCGATGACCGGCGCCGCGAGGCGGCCGCTCCGAAGCCGGGCCAGGTCGGCGTCGACGAACCCGATGTCGAAGCGGGCGTTGTGGGCCACCAGCACGGCGCCCGAGCTGAACCGCAGAAACTCGTCGAGCACGGGCCCCACGCGCGGCCGGCCGCGGACGTGGTGGCCGGCGATGCCTGTGATCTCGGTGATCTGGCGCGGGATCATGCAGCCCGGGTCGACCAGCCGCTGCATGCGGGCGGCCTCGGTCAGCCCTTTCAGGCGCACCGCGCCCAGCTCGACGATGCGCGACACGCCCGCCCGGGTGCCCGTGGTCTCGAGGTCGAAGACGACGTAGTCGGCCTGTTCGAGCGGGAGTTCGAGGAGCGGTGCCACCTCGTCCCAGTCGGCCAGCGCGACCTCGCCCGCCGAGCGCCACACGAGCCGCGGGTCGGCCCGCACCACCTCGTCGACCAGCTGGTGGACGAGCGCGGACGGGGCGCTGCGAAGCGCGAAGAGACAGGCCGCCGCCTCGCTCAGCCCGACGGGTGCGCGACGCGTGCACAGGAGCTCGTGCAGGCGGTCCGCGCCGTCGAGCGTGAGCTGCGCGACCGCGGGCATCGAACGTATGTTCGCACAGCCGGCGGACGACGCCCTTCCCGTAACGAACCATGGCCGCGCTGCGCTCTACGGGTTGAGGGACAGGCAGTCGAGTCCATGCGGGAGGTGGAGATGACGAAGGGCGCGATCGGAGTCGTGCTGGCGGCGCTCGCGGTGGCCGCCGGCGGGGGAAGCGCCGGGGCGCAGACGCTGGAGTGCACGATCACGGGCACGCCGGGCGCGGATCGCCTGATGGGGACAGCCGGCGACGATGTGATCTGCGGCCTCGGCGGGAACGACCGGATCTTTGCCGGAGGCGGGAACGACACCGTTGCCGGCGGCCGTGGGCAGGATCGGATCCAGGGCGGCAGGGGTGACGACATGCTCCTCGGAGGCCGCGGCGCGGACATCGTGACCGGCGGCCGAGGCGCCGACACGCTGCTCGGCGGCCGTGGGCGGGATCTGCTCGTCACCCGCGACGGCGTCGAATCCAACGACAGCGCCGACGGCGGCCCGGGCACGGACCGCTGCCGGGCCGACTCGGGAGACACCGTGACGAGCTGCTAGCCGGACGGGTGGGAGACGGCCAGCGGCGGCCCGACGACCTGCATCCCGGCCGCCGCGCCGGCCGTCCCGAACGTCTCGGGATCGACGCGGCCCTCGGGGAGCGTTGCGAACTTCTCGAAGAAGCGCTCCATGCCCGACGGCGTGAAGAGCACGAGCAGCCGCGCCGGGGTCCGGCCGACGTTCTGGAAGCAGTGCGGCGAGCCGCGCGGGACGAAGACGAACGAGCCGGCGCCGGCCGAGGCGAGCTCGCCGTCGACCGAGAAGCGCAGGTCGCCCTCGATCACGTACCAGGCCTCGTCCTCGGCGGCATGGACGTGCATGGGCGGGCCCTCGCCGGGCGGGATCACGTTCTCCAGGGCGGTGAGGGCGCCGCCGGTCTCGGCGCCGCGCACCTTGAACGTCAGCGGGCCACCCACCGGGCCCTCGATCGTGGTGCCGCCGCCGGGCGCCACCACCGTGGAACGGGGGCCGTCGCTCATCGAGCTCCTCCGGGGTCGTGGTTAAACGACGCGAGCGCCCCCGCGAGCCCGGCGCGGGGACGCTCGAGCGTCACGCCTCTACTGTTTGACGGCGGCCTTGAGCTGGCTGCCGGCCGAGAACTTCGGCACCTTGCTGGCCGGGATGGTCACCTTCTGGGACGGGTTGCGGGGGTTGACGCCGGTGCGGGCCTTGCGAGCCTGCACGCTGAACTTGCCGAACCCGGTGAACGCAACCTCGTCGCCCTTCTGAAGGGCGTCCTTCACGGAGTCGAGCACCGCGTCCAGTGCAACGCCCGCATCCTTCTTGCTGAGGCCCGAGCGGGCGGCCACGGCGTCGATGAAATCGCTCTTCGTCACGCCTCTCCTCCTGGGTCGTGGGTCATGAACGTCTGAAGCGCTGGCACCCTACCACCGGCATCGGACGGCCACAATTCGAATCCCCAAGCGGGATCAGGCAGATTGCGTCGCAGATCCGACGCCCAGATCGGACGAGGTGAACAGGGGGTGGAACGCCACGCCTGCCGCAGCGATCGCCTCCGCGCCCCCCTCCTCTCGGTCAACCACGCAAATTGCAGCACAAACGTCGAGCTCCGCCTCGCGGAGCGCGGCGACGGCGTCGAGCAGCGCCCCGCCCGAGGTGACAACGTCCTCGACGACGCACACCCGCTGCCCGGCGGCGTAGACGCCCTCGAGGCGATTGGCGGTGCCGTAGTCCTTCGCGGCCTTCCGCACGATCACGAACGGCAGCCCGGCCTCCATCGACGTGGCCGCAGCCAGCGGCACGGCGCCCAGCTCGGGGCCGGCCAGGAGCTCGGCCTCGGGCGCGTGCTCACGCTGGAGCGCCGCGATCTCGCGGCCCAGACCGGCCAGGAGCGCGGGCTCGGTCTCGAAGCGGTACTTGTCGAGGTAGTAGCGGCTGCGGCGCCCCGAGCGGAGCAGGAAGTCGCCCTCGAGGTACGCGCGATCGAGGAGCCGGCGGCCCAGCTCCGCGCGGTCCGCCCCGCTCACCCCGCCTCGGCGAGCAGCTCGGTTGCGATGGGAAGCAGCGCGTCGGCGTCGGGCGAGCCGGTGCCGAGCGACATCATCGAGCCGTCGTCGAAGTAGAGGTCGACCCGGGTGCGGCTGCGCGCGCTGCGGCGCCGGTAGAGCAGCGTGCCGGCGAACGAGCCCGCGCCCACCAGGACGCCGAAGACGAGGCGGCGCTTACCCATCCGCTGCGTCCTCCTGCTTCGCACCGTTGGCCACCTGGCGGAGCAGGGTCTTCAGGTCGTAGAAGACGAGGCCGACCGTGGGGTCGGGGCCGGTGGTCGCCACTGCGAGGCGGCCCGACTCGAGAACGACGAACACGCTGCCGTCGGGCGTCGCCGCCTGAAGCTGCGCGAGCGCCTCGCGGCCGAGGTCGCTGCGGACGCCGTCGGCCCGCGAAACGAGGTCGGTCGCCAGGCGGGCCACCCGGGCCGCGCTGTCATCCGCCAGCGTCGAGGCGATGGGTAAGCCGTCGGTTCCGGCGAGGACGACCGCCTCGATCTGGGTCGAAAGGTCCTTGAGCTCGCGGATCGCCGTCGACGGATCCATCCAGATGACGCTAGCACATGCCGATATCCTCACCTGCAGTGGCAACCCCCGGCCACACAGTGCTGCGACCATTCCGCAACGCGGCCCGCCAAGGGCACCCCGTGATTGTGAAATTCGTGCAGGACCGGGGGCCCCACCTGGCGGCCATGGTGGCGTACTACGCGCTGCTCTCCCTCGTGCCGTTCATGTTCCTGGCCGTATCGCTGCTCGGCCTGGTCGGCCAGATCTCCGCGAGCTCCTACCTGATCCGCGAGCTGGGCCACATCCTGCCGGGCCAGTCCACGCACGACCTGCTCCAGCCCGTGCGCAGCGTCCAGCAGAACGCCGGCGCGCTCGGCATCATCGGCCTGCTCGGCATCGTGTGGGCCTCGCTCGGCTTCTACTCGGCGCTCGAGTCGGCGCTCAACATCGTCTTCCGGGTGCAGAACCGGGCGTTCCTGCACCAGAAGTGGGTCACGTTCTCGCTCGTGGTCACCTCGGTCGTCGTCCTCTTCGCGTCGCTCCTCGCGACGATCGCGGCGACCGGCTGGGTCGACCGGCACGCGCCCGACCTGATCCAGCTCAACGTGGCCGCCTACCTGGCGACGATGGCGGTGTCGTCGGTCGGGTCGTTCCTCTTCCTGCTTGCGATCTACCGCTACCTGACGAACGTCGAGCTGCGCCGCGGCGACGTGTGGCCGGGAGCGCTGGTGGGCGCCGCGCTCTTCCAGCTCTCGTTCCAGGCGCTGCCGCTCTACCTGCGCTTCTCGGACCAGCTGCTCGCCCTGCGGGCGTTCGGCGGCCTGGTCATCCTGCTCGTGTGGCTCTACCTGATGGCCAACATCATCGTGCTGGGCGCCGAGATCAACTGGTTTCACTGGTCGCGCCGCCAGCCGAGCGATGATGAGCTCTCAGGCCTCGCCTGACGCAACAACGGGGTCTGACCCCGTTGTTGCGCGCGCCATTGGCGCTTTGGCACCGTTAGGGCAGGAGCGGAAGGAGCGCGCGGGCCGCGCGGGCGCGGTGGGAGATCGCGTCCTTCTCCTCCGGCCGCATCTCGGCCACCGTGCGGGTCTCGCCGTCCGGGACGAACGCCGGGTCGTAGCCGAAGCCGCCCGTGCCGCGCGGGGCGTCCGCGAGCGTGCCGGTGAGCTCGCCGCGGGCCGTGACCTCGGCGCCGCCGGGGTCGATCGCCACCAGCTCGGCGACGTAGCGCACCCGGCGGTCGCCGGATCCGTGAAGCGCGGCGATCAGCTTGGCGAGGTTCTGCGCATCGGTCGCGCCCTCGCCGGCGTAGCGGGCCGACCGCACGCCGGGGGCGCCGCCGAGGGCCGCCGCCTCGATCCCGGAGTCGTCGGCCAGCACCCAGCTCGACCCGCCGAGCGCCGTATGCACGTGCCGGGCCTTCAGGCGCGCGTTCTCGATGAACGTCTCGCCGGTCTCCTCCGGCAGCCCGCCCGCGAACGTCTCGACCTGCCAGCCCTCGAGCAGCCGCCCGAGCTCCAGGGCCTTGTGCGCGTTTCCCGACGCGAGGACGATCCTCACGAAGGCCCGGCGAGCACCCGCTCCTGCTCGCGCGCGATCTCGCCGATCCCCGTGGCCGCGAGCTCGAGCATCCGGTCGAGCGACGCACGTCCGAACGGCGTCTTCTCGGCGGTCGCCTGCACCTCGATCAGCTCGCCGGCGCCGGTCATCACCACGTTCATGTCGACCTCGGCGCGGCTGTCCTCGGCGTACGGCAGGTCGAGCAGCGGCTCGCCGTCGACGATCCCCACCGAGATCGCGGCCACCGACCCGGTGAGCGGCGTGCGCGCCAGCGACCCGCTGTAGACCAGCTTCCGGAACGCGCGCGCGATCGCCACGTAGCCCCCGCAGATCGCGGCGCAGCGCGTGCCGCCGTCGGCCTGGATGACGTCGCAGTCGATCCACACCGTTCGCTCGCCGAGCGCCGCGAAGTCGACGATGGAGCGCAGCGAGCGGCCGACCAGGCGCTGGATCTCGACGGTGCGGCCGTCCTGCTTCCCGCGGGTGGCGTCGCGCTGTTTTCGCTGGTCGGTCGAGCCGGGGAGCATCCCGTACTCGGAGGTCACCCAGCCCGTGCCGCGCCCGCGCATCCACGGCGGCACCGACTCCTCGACCATCGCCGTGCAGATGACCCGGGTCGAGCCGATCTCGAACAGCACCGACCCGGTCGCCGACGTGATGAAGTCGAGCTCCATCCGCACCGGGCGCAGCTGGTCGGGAGCCCTGCCGTCGGCGCGCGTCATGCCGCCACCGCCAGCGCGGCCGGGTCGACCTGCTCCACCTCGGTCAGCGGCAGCTGGAGGAACCGCCCCGCCACGTCGCGGAAGGCCGCAGGGTCGCCCGTGCACATGAACCGGTAGGAGCCCTCGCGGTCGCGGTCGTTCGAGACGCCGCGCCGGGCCACCGTCTCGGCCGCCTCGCGGGCGATCTCCTCGGCCGACGTGATGAGCGTGACGTCGCGGCCGAAGAACCGCTGGAGCATCGGCCGGATCAGCGGGTAGTGGGTGCAGCCCAGGATGACCGTGTCGACGTCGGCGTCCTTCAGGCCGGCGGCGTAGCTGCGGGCCGCGTCGTGGAGCTCCGCGCCGTTCACGTCGCCCGACTGGATGAGCGGCACGAGCAGCGGGCACGCCACCTGAGCGACCTCGATGCCGGCGTCGAGCAGGTGGACAGCCTGCGGGTAGCGTCCGCTGGCGACGGTCGCCTCGGTGGCCATCACCCCGACCCGGCGCGTGCGCGTGGCCTGCACCGCCGCATGCGCCTCGGGAGTGATGACGCCGATCAGCGGCACCGAGAACTCGCGCTGGAGGCCGGGCAGCGCCGAGGCGGTCGCCGCGTTGCACGCCACCACGATCAGCTTCACATCCAGGGCCGCCAGGTGGGCCGCAACCTCGTGCGCGAACCGGGCGATCGTCTCGGCCGGCTTCGGCCCGTAGGGGAAGCGGTCGGGGTGCGAGTCGCCGAAGTAGACGAAGTCCTCGTGCGGCAGCGTCACGAGGCACTCGTGCAGCACCGTGAGGCCCCCCACGCCAGAGTCGAACATGCCGATCGGGCGCGCATCCATCCGCCGGAGTGTATGGCCGCCGTCGAACGGCGCGCCCGGTACGGTTCCCCGCATGGCGGAGCTGATCCCCCGCAGGATCCTCTTCGGGAACCCCGACAAGGGCTCCCCAGAGGTCGCGCCTGACGGCCGCCGCCTCGCCCATCTCGCCCCGGTCGACGACGTCCTGAACGTCTGGGTGGGCGGCCTCGACGGCGACGACGCCCGGCCCGTCACGAACGACACCGACCGCGGGATCCGCACATACCGCTGGGCGGAGGACGGCCGGCACCTGATCTACCTCCAGGACTCCGGCGGCGACGAGAACTGGCGCGTGCACGTGGTCGACCCCGAGACGGGCGCCGATCGCGACGCGACCCCGTTCGAGGGCGTGCAGGGCCGCGTCCTCGGCCTCTCCCGGCGCCGGCCCGGCCACGTCCTGATCGGCCTGAACAAGGACAACCCGGAGCTCCACGACCCCTACCTGCTCGAGCTCGCCACCGGGAAGCTCGAGCGCGTCGCCGAGAACCCGGGGTACGTGGACTGGCTCGCCGACAACGAGCTTCGCGTGCGGGGCGGGGTGCGCATGCACGACGACGGGTCGGCCACGTTCGAGTTGGACGGCGCCACCCTGCTCGAGCTCGATCCCGACGACGCGGTCACGAGCCAGGCCGTGGGGTTCACGGCCGACGACGCCTCGCTCTATGCGATCACCTCCGCAGGCGCCAACGCCGCCGGGCTCGTCAAGCTCACCCCGGGGGCGGCGCCGGAGACGCTGGCCGACGACCCCACCTACGACGTCGCCTCGGCGGAGCTCCACCCGGTCACGCGCACCGTCGAGATCGTGAGCTTCCTTCGCGCCCGCCTCGAGCACGAGGTGCTCGACCCGGCGCTCGCTCCCGATGTCGAGGCCATCGCCGCACTCGCGGGGGGCGACGTCTTCTTCATCTCGCGCGACCACGCCGACCGCACCTGGACCGTGGGCTTCACGGCCGACGACGGGCCCGTGTCCTACTACGCGTTCGACCGCGAGAGCCGGGCCGGCCGCTTCCTCTTCACCCAGCGCGACGACCTCGCCCGCTACCGGCTCTCGGCCATGGAGCCGTTCACGTTCGCGGCCCGCGACGGCCTCGAGATCTCCGGCTACCTGACGTTCCCGCCGGACGCGCCGCGCACGGATCTCGCGACGGTGCTCTACGTGCACGGCGGCCCGTGGGCCCGCGACACCTGGGGGTACGACGCCACCGCCCAGTGGCTCGCCAACCGCGGCTACCTGTGCGTCCAGGTGAACTACCGCGGGTCGACGGGCTACGGCAAGGCGTTCCTGAACGCCGGCGACCGCGAGTGGGGCCGGAAGATGCACACCGACCTGATCGACGCCGTCGAGCACGTCGTCGCAAAGGGCTACGCCGACCGGGCCCGCGTCGGGATCTACGGCGGCTCCTACGGCGGCTACGCGGCCCTCGCCGGCGCCACGTTCACGCCGGACGTCTTCCGCTGCGCGGTCGATATCGTCGGGCCGTCCAACCTGCGCACGCTCCTCGAGACGATCCCGCCGTACTGGAAGCCGCTCGTCGCCCAGTTCCACCGCCGGGTCGGCCATCCCGACGCCGACGCCGACCTGCTCTGGGAGCGCTCGCCGCTCTCGCGCGCCGGCGACATCCGGATCCCGCTCCTGATCGCCCAGGGCGCGAACGACCCGCGGGTGAAGATGAGCGAGTCCGACCAGATCGTCGCGGCGCTGCGCGAGCGCGGCATCCCGCACACCTACCTCGTCTACCCCGACGAGGGCCACGGCTTCAAGAAGCCCGAGAACGCGATGGCGTTCCAGGCGGAGGCCGAGCGCTTCCTGGCCGAGCACCTCGGCGGGCGGTGCGAGCCGTGACGCCGCGGGCGCTCCACATCATGAACGAGTCGACCGGCCCGGCCCGGGTGTTCGTCGAGGCGCTCGAGCAGCGCGGGTTCGACATCGTGACCGTGAGCCCGCTCGCGGGCGAGCTGCCGGAGACGCCCGACGGGTTCGCCGCGATCCTCTCCGGAGGCGGCACCGCCGACACCCACCAGACCGAGGAGCACCCGTGGCTCGTGCACGAGGTCGCCCTCCTGCGCGAGGCGATCGACCGCGGGGTGCCGACGATGGGCCTGTGCCTGGGCGCCCAGCTCCTCACCGAGGCGGCGGGCGGCACGGTCTACCGGTGCGAGCCGCCCGAGGTGGGCTGGTTCGAGGTGACCGCCGCCCCGGAGGCCGCCGCCGACCCGGTGATGGGCTCGCTCCCGCCGGCCTTCATGGCGATGCAGTGGCACCTCTATGCGTGCGAGCTGCCCCGGTCGGCCGTCGAGCTCGCACGCAACCCGACGTGCGTCCAGGCGCTGCGCATCGGAGAGGTCGCCTGGGGCACCCAGTTCCACATCGAGACCACGCGCGACATCCTGGTGTCGTGGGCCGATCTCGCACCCGGCGAGCTGGAGCGCTACGGCTACGACCGGGCCCGCTACGACGCCGAGCTCGACCGCTTCGGAGCGGCGCACGAGGCGATCGGGCGCGACATGGCCGGGCGCTTCGCCGACGTCGCCGTCCGCCAGCTCGAGCCGGTCTAGACCGGCTTCGGGGCACCCCCTTGAGTTCCGACCGCCCGACGTTCTAATCTCGCCGCATCGGTAATTCTCCAAGGGAGGGTTCATGAGCACCGATCCCGGTGCCCCCGGCGGCCCGACACCGCCCGGCGGCGGCCAACCCACGGGTGGCGGCATTCCCTCGCCCGCGGCGAGCCCGCCTGCCCATCTGTCCGAAGACGAGGCGATGCTCCACCGCCTCGGTTATGCCCAGGAGCTCCTGCGCGGCTGGGGTGGCTTTTCGAACTTCGCCATCTCGTTCACCATCATCTCCATCCTGGCCGGGTGCCTCACGTCCTACTACATCGCGATCGGCTGGGGCGGCCCGATCATGGCGACCTGGGGCTGGCTGCTGGTCGGCGGCTTCTGCATCCTCGTGTCGCTGGCGATGGGCGAGATCGCCTCGACCTACCCCACGGCCGGCGGCCTCTACTACTGGTCGTCCCGCCTGGGAAGCCCCGGCTGGGGCTGGTTCACGGGCTGGTTCAACCTGATCGGCCAGGTCGCGGTGACCGCGGCCATCGACTTCGGGGCGGCGACGTTCATCTCGTCGCTCATGAACCTGTGGTTCGGATACGCGCTCTCGAAAGGCCACGTCTTCCTCACGTACACGGTGATCGTGGCGCTGCACGGGCTCATCAACGTGTTCGGCCCGCGCCTCCTGGCCCAGATCAACAACATCTCGGCGTGGTGGCACATGGGCGGCGTGGCCCTGATCGTTCTGGTGCTGATCATCGTTCCCGACCACCACAAGTCGCTCTCGTTCGTGTTCACCGACACCGAGAACTTCTCGGGGTTCCAGGGCCAGGGCTTCTCGAACCCGATGTTCTGGGTGGTGTGCGGGATCGGGCTTCTGATGGCCCAGTACACGATCACGGGATACGACGCCTCGGCCCACATGAGCGAGGAGACTCGAAACGCCTCACGGTCGGCCGCCATCGGCATGGTGATGTCGGTCGTCGTGTCGGTGATCTTCGGGTTCATCCTGCTCGTCGCCGTGACGTTCGCGATCCCGGGCGACGTCGCCAACGCCGCCGGCCAGTACACCTTCGCGGTGCAGTACATCTGGCAGACGGCCATGGGCGACAAGTGGGCGGAGTTCCTGCTCGTCATCGCCTGCGTGGCCCAGTTCTTCTGCGGGCTCGCGTCGGTCACCTCGGCCTCGCGGATGATGTTCGCCTTCTCGCGCGACCGCGCGATCCCCGGACATCAGCTCTGGCGCCAGGTGTCGAAGCGCGAGCGCGTACCCGTGAACTCGGTGTGGGCGATCTGCGTCCTGGCGTGGGCGCTCATGCTCCCGACGCTCAAGAACCCGGTGGTCGGCTACGCCGTCGGCACCTCCGTCGCCGTGATCGGCCTCTACATCGCGTTCGTGCTGCCGATCATCCTGCGCTACCGCGCGAAGGAGAACTTCGAGCGCGGTGCCTGGCACCTCGGGAACCACTACAAGTGGATCGACCCGCTGGCGATCGGCTGGATCGTCCTGATCTGCATCCTGTTCCTGCTGCCGCTCTTCCCCGACGGCATCCCCGGGAACTCGGCGGTGGCCGGGTCGCACTTCCTGCTGAACGTGAACTGGATCGACGTCAACTACGCACCGCTGACGGTCGGCGGCGCCTTCATCCTCTTCGGCGGGTGGTGGGTGCTCTCGGCCAACAAGTGGTTCAAGGGCCCGGTTCGGATGGGCTCCGAGGAGGAGCTCGAGCAGATCGAGGCGGGCTTCGCCTCAGGCGACTGAGCGATCCGCTGGGGCCGGGCCCTACGCCGGGCCCGGCCCCAGCAGCGCGTCGCGGATCGTCGTGAAGTCGTCGAACGGGGTGTAGGCCAGGCCCTCGCGGTCGAGGTGGGTCGCGAGCGTGCGGCGGGCGAAGCGCACGTCGGCCGCCTGGGCGGCGCAGCGGTCGGAATAGCCGTCGCCGACGTACACGACCTCGCGTCCATCGCGACGCTCGTCGACGACCGAGCGCTTGCACTCCTCGCCGCACACCGGGCACGGCGCTCCGTGCCGGAACTCGACGATGCCGCCCTCGGGCGTGAAGCGGACGTCGTGGGCGACCAGCTCGAGCCGGCCCAGCCCTTCGCGCTCGAGGATCGGCCGGATCACCGACTCGAAGCCGCTCGACACGACCACGACCCGGTCGCCCGCCGCCTCGGCCGCGCGGACGAAGTCGGCAAAGCCCTCACGCACGCGGGCCCGGTCGACGGTCTCGGAGATGATCGTGTCGTGGTCGCCCGTGATCGGCGCGAACTCCGAGGCGATCACCTCGCGCAGCGTCATCGCGCCGCGCTGGAGGTCGCTCTCGGTCGCCGCCCACTGCTCCGGCGCGTAGATCTGGCACATCTCGTCCAGCGTGTCGCGCTCGGTGATCGTGCCGTCGAAGTCGACGACGATGAGGCGGCTCACCCTCGCCGCACCCACTTGGCCACGGTGTCCGCGTCGTGGCCGGCCGCGATCAGCTGGAACAGGGGCTTGGGGCTCTTGAGGGTCTTCATGGTCTCCATCCGCCCGACCGAGATGCCCTGCCGCTGACAGAAGCGAAGCAGCGACTGGCGGTCGGAGGAGAGCAGGCGCCAGACGGTCTCCTGGCGGTGACGGTCGAAGTCGGGATAGGCGCCGACGTCGCCGGCGACCGCCTTGCTCACCGCCTGGTTGTACTGCTCGCGATAGTCGTGCTCCTCAGCCATCGCAGCTAGTCTAGAGCGCGGTGCGGGCGCGTCGTCACGTCTCCATGCTGCTCGCGGCCGCCGGGCTCGTGGCTGCTGCCCCCGCGATCGCGCACGCCGGCGCCTGGTCGACGGTGCCGAGCCCGAACCCGAGCGGCGGGCAGGACGTCCTGAACGACATCGGCCGGCTCCCGGGCACGAGGGTGCTCTACGCCGTCGGCCGCACCTCCACCGGGACGCTCGTGCTCCGGTCGGCGGACGCTGGGAGGACATGGCACGTCGAGCCGGCGCCCAGCCCGGGCTCGGGCGCCCAGCTCACCGCCGTCTCGGTGCGAAGGCGCGGCGTGTGGGCCGTCGGCTACCGCGCCGGGCCGCGGCACACGACGACGCTCGTCATGCGCCGCAAAGGCGGCACCTGGCGGATCGTCCGAAGCCCGAGCCCGGCCCCGCTCGACTTCCTGTACGACGTCGTCACCACCGGCGCCGGCACCTGGGCCGCCGGCGCCGCCACCGGCACCGGCGGGAGCAGCCAGCCCCTGATCCTGCGCTGGAACGGAAGCTCGTGGAAGGCGCAGCGCACGCCCTCGCTCCCGAAGGGCGACAACCTGCTGTTCGGCGTCGCCGCCCACGGCGCGAAGGTGTGGGCCCTGGGCGAACGGTCGAAGGGGAGCGGAAAGCTGCACCCGCTGGCGCTCCACCGCACGCGGTCGGGCTGGCGCGTCTCCGCGGCGCCGGATCCGGCACGCGGCGGCGAGTCGTTCTTCCTCGACGGCACGTTCTCCGGGAAGGCGCTCTGGGCGGTCGGCGGCCGCGGATCCGGCTCGGCCCATGCGCTCGCCGAGCGCCACACGCCCTCCGGCTGGAAGGCGTTCACGGTGCCGGACGGGTGCCCCGTCACGAACACGCTGGCGGCGGTCGAGCCGATCCCCGGCACGAAGCAGCTGTGGGCGGTCGGCGACTGCTCCCCGGGGCTCGGCAACCGCACGTTCGTCTCCAAGCGCCGAAACGGCGTGTGGAAGCACGTCGCGAGCCCGACGCCCGACACCAGCGGCAGCTTCCTGACCGGCGTCGTGGCCTTCTCGAAGGCCCGGGCCGCCGCGGTGGGCTACCGCACGCCCGCCGGATTCCGTACCATTGCCCTGATCTATCGCTGACACGCATGAGCCAGACCGCCCCCGCCACACGCCTCTACGGCGCCCAGAGCATGACGACCCCGCTGCACGACGTCCTCGTGAAGCGGCCCGGAAGCGCCTTCGGCGCCGCCCACGAGAACCCGGCGCACGGGTTCCTGCACCCGGTCGACCTGGCCGCGGCGCAGCGCGAGCACGACGCCTTCTGCCAGGTGCTCACCGACCTGGGCGTGCGCGTCCACCAGCTCGACGCCGAGGTTGGAAGCCCTGACCTCACCTACACGTTCGACCCGGCCCTCGTCACCGACCGCGGCATGATCGGCCTGCGGTCGGGAAAGCCCACGCGCCAGGTCGAGGCGGCGCCGATGCTCGAGTGGGCCGCGGAGCACGGCATCCCCGAGGTGGGCCGGCTGGGCGAGGGCGAGACCGCCGACGGCGGCGACACGTTCTGGCTTCGCCCCGACGTCTTCTGCATCGGCCGGTCGCTTCGCACCAACCGGGCCGGCGCAGCCCGCCTGACCGAGCTCGTCGGCGGCGAGGTGCACGTCTTCGACGTCCCGTACGGGAACGGCCCGGCCGAGTGCCTGCACCTGCTGTCGGTCATCTCGCCGATCTCCGACGACCTCGCGGTCGTCTTCCTGCCGCAGCTCCCGGCCGGCCTCTACGAGCTCCTCGCCGAGCGGTGCGTCGCGCTCGTGCCGGTGCCAGAAGAGGAGATCGTGAGCCAGGGCTGCAACATCCTCGCCGTGCGGCCCGGCGTGGTCGTCATGGTCGAGGGCAACCCGGTGACGCAGCGGGCGCTGCTCGACCGGGGCTGTGAGGTTCACACCTTCCCCGGCGCCGAGGTGTGCATCAACGGGTCGGGCGGCCCGACCTGCATCACCCGCCCGATCCTGCGCGGATGAAGAACCTGACCCCGGCCGAGCTGGCCGCCGTCGGAGCAGTCGATCGCGACCGGATCGCCGCCGACCTCGCGGCCCTCGTCGCGCACCCGAGCCTGACCGGCTCGGAGGGTGAGGTGCAGACCGAGATCGCGCTCAGGATGACGACGGCCGGGCTGGACGTCGAGCGGGTCGACGTGGCGGCGGCCGCGCTGGCCTCCGACCCCGACTTCCCCGGCGTCGAGGTGGCGCGCGACACCCACCCGGTCGTGGCCGGCCGGCTGGGCGACCGCGAGAGCGGCCGGCGCGCGATCATCGCCGGCCACGTCGACGTCGTCGGCGGCGGCGACGAGCTCCAGTGGACGTCCCCGCCGTTCGAGCCGCGGATCGCCGACGGCCTCCTCTACGGGCGCGGGGCGTGCGACATGAAGGCGGGCGTCGTCGCCGGGCTGGCGGCGATGCGTGCCCTGGTCGAGGCCGAGGTCGAGCTGGGCGGCGAGGCGATGCTGCTCACCGTGCCGGGCGAGGAGGACGGCGGCGCCGGGATGCTGGCGGCGATCCGGTCGGGATACGCGGGCGGCGTGGCCGTCATCACCGAGCCGACGGAGCTCCAGATCGTCACGGCCCAGGCGGGCGCGATCACGTTCACGCTCACGATCGAGGGCCGAAGCGCCCACGCCGCGTTCCGGCGCCAGGGCGTCTCGGCGATCGAGAAGCTGTGGCCGATCGTGCGCGCCCTCGAGCAGAACGAGCGCGAGCGAAACGAGGCCGAGACGCTGCGCCCGATGCGGGAGCTGGCGCTCCCCTACCCGACCTCGATCGGCCGGATCGCGGCCGGGGAGTGGTCGTCGACCGTGCCCGACCGGCTCGTCGCCGAGGGCCGCTACGGCGTGCGCGTGGGCCAGACCGTCACCGAGGCCGAGGCGGAGCTGCGGGCGGTCGTCGCCGAGGCGTGCGCGGCCGAAGACTGGCTGCGCGACCATCCCGCGACGGTCGAGATCACGGGCGGCCGCTTCGGCGCCGCGTCCGTCGCGAACGACCACCCGCTCTCGTGGGGGCTCGCCGAGACCGCGCGCGACGTCCTCGGCAAGCTGCCCGACTTCCTCGGCATGCCGTACGGCGCCGACGCGCGCCTTTTGATCGACCACGGCGAGACGCCGACCGTCCTCTACGGCCCGGGTGACCCGAACCTCGCCCACGCGCCCGACGAGCACGTGCCGCTCGAGGACGTCGCCCGCTGCGCGCGGGTGCTGGCGGTGTGGCTGATGCGCGCGCTGGCCTGACGCCGGCCGGACACCGGCGGCCCGACGTGTCCGCAAAGCCGTTTCACGCTGCAACAGTTCGGGTGCCAAACCTGGTTTCGCCTCAGGGGCCCAGGCGACGCGGCGTGGCCTGGCTCCGTGGGGTTCGCCGGTGTGGCAGCATTGCCAAATGGCGGACTCGCCGACGCTCACTGACGTCGAGGCCGCGGCGGAGGTCATCGCCGGGCGCGTCCACCGCACGCCGATGTTCACGTCGGCCACGCTCGCCGAGCGCTGCGGCGCGCCGGTCTGGCTCAAGGCGGAGCTCTTCCAGCGAATCGGGGCGTTCAAGCCGCGCGGGGCGTTCAACCGCCTGCACGCCCTCTCGCCGGAGGAGCGCGAGCTCGGCACCATCACGATCTCCGCCGGGAATCATGCCCAGGCGCTGGCAGTCGCCGCCCGCGACGAGGGCATCGACGCGCTCGTCCTCATGCCGGCCGACGCCAGCCCGGCGAAGGTGGCGGCCGCCCGCGGGTACGGCGCGACCGTCGACCTCGAGTCCGCCGACAGCATGGAGGCGCTCGAGCGCATGCGCGCAATCGCGGCCGAGACCGGGCGGGTGATCGTCCATCCCTACGACGACCCGCTGATCGTCGCCGGCCAGGGGACGGTCGGGCTCGAGATCGTCGAGGACGCGCCGGATGCGGACACCGTCGTGGTGCCCATCGGCGGAGGCGGCCTGATCGCCGGCATCGCCACCGCGGTGAAGAGCCTTCGCCCGGGCGCGCGGGTGATCGGCATCGAGCCCGAGCTCTCGTGCGCGATGCGCACCGCCCTCGACGCCGGCCGCCCGGTGCCGGCCGTCCCGGGCCCGACGATCGCCGATGCGCTCCGCTCCCCGGTCGCCGGGACGATCGCGCTCGACATCTGCTCGCGGCTGGTCGACGACGTCGTCCTCGT
>DATAEI010000117.1:0-1876 GCA_036258075.1 Gaiellales bacterium | reverse complement strand
CTCGGGGTGCTGGAACGGCCCGTAGTTGTTGAACGGGCGGATGATCGTGATCGGCAGGCCGTACGTGCACCAGTAGGAGTAGGCCAGCCGGTCGCCGCCCGCCTTGGTGCCGGCGTACGGCGAGCGCGGGTTGAGCGGGTGATCCTCGGTCATCGGGTCGCTCTCGGCGGTGCCGTAGACCTCCGACGACGAGATCAGGATGAACCGCTCGATCGGCCGTTCGCGCATGGCGTCGAGCAGCACCTGGGTGCCGACGACGTTGGTCGTCACGAACTCGCCGCCGCCCTGCTCGATCGACTTCGAGACGTGCGACTCGGCCGCCGCGTTCACGATCACGTCGACGCCCTCGAGCGCCGAGGTCACGTCGGCCAGGTCGCGGATGTCGCCGTGGATGAACCGCAGCCGGTCGTGCTCGATCACGTCGGCCAGGTTGGCGAGGTTGCCGGCGTAGGTGAGGGCGTCCATCGTGACGACCTCGTGATCCGTCTCCTGGAGGAGGTACCGGATCATGTTCGAGGAGATGAACCCGGCTCCGCCGGTGACGAGGATTCGCTTCATCGGCCTATCTCACAGCTCTCGTTCGATGGTGTACCCCGGACCCCGCTCGACCAGACGCTGGATCCGGCCGAGCTGCTCCCCCACGATCGCCATCAGCGCGCCGTGGAGGCCCAGCACGAACAGCACCGCCGCTCCGAGGAGGGCGAGGCCGGGCGGGCTCCCGTGCCGGATCCAGTCGATCAGGCTCCAGATCCCGACGCCGACGCCGGAAAGGATACCGAGAACGGCCACGGTCAGCCCCACCCGCTGGGACAGGCCGGGCCAGAACCCGGTGATCACCTGGAGGCCCATCTTGACGAGCGCGAAGGGCCGGTAGCGGCTTCGATCCGCCCGGGCACGGTGCTCGAGGTCGACCTCGACGACCCGGACGCCCGTCGAGCACACGATGGCCTTCGTGAACTTCTGCCGGCCGATGCGGTGCATCACCGGGTCGAGCGCCTCGCGCCGGTAGGCGTTGAACGCGCAGCCGAAGTCCGAGATGTCGACCCCCGTCAGCCGTCCGAGCATCCGGTTGATCGCCGCCGACGGCATCCGCCGCAGGGCCGGGTCGGCGCGGCCCATGCGCCGCCCCGAGGCGACGTCGGCGCCCGCGTCGACGGCCGCCACGAGCCGGGGGATGTCCGACGGCGCGTTCTGGAGGTCGCCGTCCATCGTCACCACGATCCGGCCCAGCGCACGCGTGATGCCGGCGTGCATCGCCGGGTGCTGGCCGTAGTTTCGGTCGAAGGAGACGACGCGCAGGCGCGCGTCGGCCTCGTGCATGCGCGCCAGGCGCTCGAAGGTCGCATCGGTGGAGCCGTCGTCGACGAAGATGACCTCGCCCGGGAGGCCGGCGTCGTCGAGCGCGGACACGACGCCGCGGAAGAGCGGCTCCACCGTGGCCTCCTCGTTCAGCACGGGAACGACCACGCTCACGTCCGGGGCGGCGGCCATCGGCCAAGGGTACCGGTGGCCATGGACGCCCGCGTTGACCGATAATCCCGCGCCGATGCTCACTCGTGCCCGGGTGCGGGCTCTTGCGGCCGAGCGGTGGCCCGGGCTCTTGGGCGGCGTCGCCGTGGTCGGCTATGCGATCCTCGTGGTGGGCTTCGGCCTCGATTTCCGCCCGCTGCATCACGACGAGGCCGTGACGCTGCACGTGGCGGGGCAGCCGAGCGCGGGCGATGTGCTCCATGTGGCCATCTGGGACCGGCACGGCCCGCCGCTGCACTACCTCGTCGTCCACGCCTCGCTCGCGTGGCGCCACGACATCCTCGGGCTGCGGCTGCCGTCGGCGCTCTTCGGGATCCTGGCGGTGGCCCTGGCCTTCGGCTGCGGC
>DATAEI010000116.1:0-5079 GCA_036258075.1 Gaiellales bacterium | reverse complement strand
CCGGTGGCCGGCCGCCATGGCCGTCGCCTCGTCGAGGAAGAAGAGCTCGGTGAACTTCCCAGGCTGGAGGAGGGGGCGCCGCAGCCAGCCGCGGAACTCGAGCCGGCAGGCGATCCAGCGGCGGGTGCCGTGACCCCGCCGGATCCGGCCGGAGGCGTCGTGCAGGCAGCCGCGGTTTCCGTAGACGAGCCCGCGGGCCGGATGAGCGACCAGCGCGCCCAGTGGCGTCACCCGGTTCTGAAGCGGCATTTCGGGGCGCGAGGATAGACCCCAGAGCCCGGCTCGACGCGAGGCGGTACGCGCCGAGCCGGGGTGTGCGGACCGATCGACCATGGCAGCCACGGCCTCCGGTGCGCGTCTTGGGGGGCGATCTGTGGGCTGCGACGTAGTCTCCGGCGCGCGCGCGACGGCCGCATTGGGGTCGACCCGGAAATCGGCGGCGGGGTCTCCGCGACGGGGATGCGGGAAAGCCGCAGAATTGTCCAGAACTTGACAGGCGTCCGGATCCCCGTAGGCTGGCGGAAAGGCATCGTAGGAGGCACTGACTGTGGGTAGGACGACCCTGTTGAAGGCGGCCGTTGCCGCCACCGCGTGGGCGGCGCTCGCGGCTCCCGCACAAGCCGCTGTCGTCGGCTCGACGCCGTCGCCGTCATGGCAGGCGAACGGCCGTGTCACGACCATCACGGTGAGCGGCACGACCGCCTACATCGGCGGCAAGTTCACGTCGCTTCGCCCCTCGGGTGCCCCCGCAGGCACGGGTGAGGTGACGCGCAACCACGCCGCCGCGATCGATCTCACCACGGGCAACCCGCTGCCGTGGAACCCGAACGTGAACGGCGTCGTGAGCGCGATCTACGTGAACGGCAACAACATCTATCTCGGCGGCAGCTTCGGCACCGTCGGCGGCGTCACCCGCAAGCGGGCCGCAGCCGTGAATGCCTCGAGCGGCGCGCTCAACACCGCCTTCCGCGTGTCGGGCCTGAACGCCGAGGTACGGGCCATCGAGCTCTCGAACGGCCACCTGTACCTGGGCGGCGCGTTCACCGTCCCGCGCAATTACAGCGCGGCGGTCGATCCCGCCACGGGCGCGTTCCAGTCCGGTTGGACGCCCGTCACCGACGGGCCCGTGAACGCGATCGAGACCACCGCCGACGGCTCGAACCACGTCGTCATCGGCGGCGCCTTCAACACGCTGAACGGCGTCTCGAGCAGCGCGATCGGCGCGGTCGACCCCACGACGGGCGCATCGGTCACGTGGAACTGGCACGGCCCGAACCGGATCGGCACGTTCCGCCCGTTCGACGTCGTCAGCATCGCCAACTTCGGCAACAACATCTACGCGGCCGGCACCGGCAACGGCGGATCGTTCATGAAGTTCACGCCGTCGACCGGCGACCTCGTGTGGATCGAGGGCGTGACCGGCAACGTCGAGAACGTCGTCGTGGTCGACGGCATCGCCTACGCGGGCGGCCACTTCGAGGCCTACTGCGGTGCGATCCCGGGGAACAACTTCTGCACCCAGGTCGCGAGGCGCGGCCACCTGATGGCCGTCGACGATGCCACCGGCGCGCTCCTGCCCTGGCACCCCTCGGCCAACAGCAACCTCGGCGTGTTCGCCATCGCCGCCGGCCCGCAGTCCGTGGTCGTCGGTGGTGACTTCACCCGGCTGGGCGGCGTCGCCCAGCAGATGTTCGGCATCTTCAAGGAGTAGGCGGAAGCCCACGCACCGCCGCGGCGCTCAGCCGTCGCGGCGGTGCACTCCCACCCGCCACGCGTACGTGTCCCGGCGTGACGGGAAGAAGTCGGGCCAGTCCTTGGCCATCATCCAGACGGCGACCAGGGCCACCGCGGTCTGAAGGTGATGCGGCGCCGCGTGATCGGTCACCTCGGCCGCGAGCAGTGCGATCGACGCGCCGAGGCCGGCCCAGCACTCGTGCACGCGCACACCCGCGACGTAGACGCGCGGGCCGAGCGGATGCCGGCGGATCTGGAGCACACGGGGCACATCTCCCTTATCGGCAGATCCGTCGCCGACGAAAGTGGATGGCGCCGATCAGGCGGGGACGGCGGCGCCGGCCGCCTCGCAGGCCAGCTTCACGTTCGCCCCGTGCGCGACCCGGTCGTACGGTCCGCCGCCCCGGAACGGCACCGCGAGCCGCTCGGCATGGTCGGCCGGGCAGCCGGCGTCGGCGAACGCAAGCACGGCGTCGATGTAGTCGAGGTCCTCGTCTGCGATCCCGAGCGCGCGCTCGGCGGTGTGGGGCCTCCCGTGGCCGACGACCACGTGCTCCGGCCGCTCGCGCTCGATGACGCCGATCAGCGTGTGCAGGGTCGTCTGGTAGTCGCGCACCGACGAGTAGGCGAACGGGATCTCGAGCTCCGAGAGGTAGTCGCCGACGACAAGCAGCTTCTCCTCGGGGAACCAGGTGATGAGCCCGTCATCGGTGTGGCCGCGGCCGGCGCGGCAGACGGCGCTCCACGGCCCGAGCGTGACGTCGGCGGGCGGCTCGACCTCCTGCTCGCAGTGCAGGCCGTCGAGCGCGACGAACGGGACGTACGCCTCGACCGACTCCTTCTCGATCGACGCGCGCGCCTCGCCCGAGCGGATCCGCTCGGCGGCGCCCGTCGAGGCGGTGACCTGCGCGTCGGGCAGGACGCCGAGCGCCATCACGTGATCCCAGTCGGCGTGGGTGATCAGGACCTGGGTGACGGCGTCGTCGGAGGCCGACACCACCTCGTCGATCTCCCACGGTGAGATGCCGGGATCGACCAGGAGGCGATCGTTTCCCCGCCGCAGTTCGAGGGTGGTCGTCTGGTAGAGCGTGCTCGGCCACCACGTGGCTGTGGGCGTCAGGGGAACCGCTCGCGGCACACCCCTAGCATAGTATGGCCGGCATGCGGGTTGGGATCGATTTGATCGAGATCGACCGGGTTGCCCGGGCCCTCGTGCGACACCCGCGGTTCGTCGACCGGGTCTTCACCCAGGCCGAGCGTGAGTACTGCCTCTCGCGCGCGAACCCGCCGCAGCATTTCGCCGCCCGGTTCGCCGGGAAGGAGGCGGTCGGGAAGGCGCTCGGGTTCGGCGTCCCGTTCACCTGGCGCGAGATCGAGATCGTGGGCCGGCCGAAGCCCGGCGTCAGCCTGACGGGCCGCACGGCGGCCTGGGCGGAGCGGGTGAGCGCCGGCGGCATCGACCTGTCCATGACGCACTCGAAGGGGATGGCGGCCGCGGTCGCCATCGTGCACGACGCATGAGCGGGGCGCTCGCGCTCTATACCGCCGAGGAGATGCGCGCGGTCGACGCCGCCGCGATCGGCACGCTCGGGATCCCCGGCTCGGTGCTCATGGAGCGGGCCGGCCTCGCCGCCGCCCAGGAGATCATGCGGCTGGCAGACGGCCCCGGCCGCGCCGCCGTCGTCTGCGGCGCGGGCAACAACGGCGGCGACGGCTTCGTGGTCGCCCGCCACCTGCACACGGCGGGCTGGGAGGTCGAGTGCCTGCTCGCCGGCGACGCGCGCAAGCTGCCGCCGGACGCCCGCCTGAACCACGACGTGGCTCGCAATCTGGGGATTCCCGTTGCGGCCGGTGTGCGCCGCGGGCGGCTCACCCGGGCCGACGTCGTGGTCGACGCCCTGCTCGGGACCGGGTTCCGCGGTGCTCCGCGCGGCGCCGTCGGGAAGGCGATCGAGGCGATGCGCGGGCCGCTCGGCGCGGTCGTCGCGCTGGATGTCCCCTCGGGTGTCGACGGGTCGAGCGGCGTCGTCGCGGGCGCCGCCGTGGCCGCCGACGTCACGATCTGCTTCCACGGCCGCAAGCTGGGGACGGCGATCGAGCCGGGGAGGAGCGCATCCGGCCGCGTCGTCGTCGCCGACATCGGCATCCCGCCGCAGGTCGACCCGGGCACGGGGGCGACCCTTCTGACCGGGGCCCAGGCCGCGGTGGCCGCCTGGCCGAAGAGCGTGCGCGGCTCCAAGTACTCGGCCGGCGCCGTGCTCGTCGTGGGCGGGGCGCCCGGCTTCGTCGGGGCGCCGCTCATGGCCGCGCTCGCGGCGCTCCGGGCGTCGGCCGGCATCGCCTGGATCGCTGCACCGGCCGAGGCCGTGCCCGCCCTCGAAGGCCGCGTGCCCGAGGTGATGGTGCGTCCGCTTCCCGAGGGGCTCGAGCTGCTCGAGCGGGCCGGCGCGGTCGCGCTCGGGCCGGGCCTGGGCCGCTCGGACGAGGCGGTGGCGCTCGCGCGGCAGATCGCCTCCGAGCATGCCGGCCCGGTCGTCATCGACGCCGACGGCCTCTTCGCGTTCAACGGCAGGCTGGCGCGGCTCCGCCGCCGCCCGGGCCCGACCGTCCTCACGCCGCACGAGGGCGAGATGGGGCGCCTGCTCGGCGCCGAGTCCGCGTGGGTGCGCGAGAACCGGCTCGAGGCGGTGCGAAAGGCGGCCGCGGCGAGCGGCTGCGTCGTCCTCCTGAAGGGCGCCGACACGCTGGTCGCCGACCCGGAGGGGCGGCTCGCCGTCTCGCACGCCGGCCCGCCTGGGCTCGCCACCGCCGGCTCGGGGGACGTGCTGACCGGCGCGGTCGCGGCGATGCTCGCGAAGGGCGGCGACGCGCTGACGGCCACGTGCATCGCGGCCGAGGCGCACGGGCTGGCCGGCCGGCTGGCGGTCGAGCGGCGCGGCCCCTCGGGGATCATCGCGACCGATGTGATCGACACGCTGCCGGAGGCGCTCGCGTGATCGGCACCGAGCGGGCCCGGGCCACCGTGACGGTCGACCTCGGGGCCGTCGCGGCGAACGTCGGCCGTCTCGCCGGCGCCGCGGCGCCCGCCGAGGTGTGGGCCGTCGTCAAGGCCGACGGCTACGGCCACGGAGCGGCGGCGGTGGGCCGCACCGCGCTCGCCGCCGGGGCGGCCCGCCTGTGCGTCGCCACCTGGGAGGAGGCCCGGGCGCTGCGGGATGAGCTCGGCGACGTGCCAGTGCTCGTGATGGGGCCGCTCGTCCCGGGCCAGGAGAGCGACGTCGAGGGCGTCGACGTGACGGTGACCTCGGTCGACGGCTTCGCCCGCCTGCGCGCTGCCGCCCGCGC
>DATAEI010000115.1:0-10275 GCA_036258075.1 Gaiellales bacterium | reverse complement strand
CTCATCGCGGGCGAGATCGACGTCGCGCCCATCTCGTCGATCGAGTACGCCCGAAACGCCGACAAGCTGCGCCTCCTGCCCGAGCTGTGCGTCTCGACCGAGGGGGCCGTCGACTCGATCCAGCTCATCACCCGCCGGCCGCTCGAGCAGGTGCGCACCGTCGCCGTCACCCCCGAGAGCGCGACATCGGTCGTCCTCACGAAGGTGCTCCTCGGCGGCGTCGAGCTCGTGCCGCTCGACCATCCCGCCGACGCGCGCATGCTGATCGGCGACGCCGCGCTTCGCAGCGCGTTCGAGGACCCCACGCCCCACTACGACCTCGGCAGGCTGTGGCAGGAGCGCACCGGGCTGCCGATGGTCTACGCCGTCTGGGCCTGCCGCGAGGAGGTCAGCGAGGGCCTGCGCGAGCTGGAGCGCGCCCACCTGCGCTCGCTGGCGGTCGCCCGGGCCGAGCCGGAGGCGCTGGCCCGGAAGGCGGCCCTCGAGTACGGCTGGCCGGCGGGGTTCCTCGCCCGCTATTTCGAGAAGCTGCGCTACCACTTCGGCCCGCGCGAGCGGATGGGCGTCGTCCGCTTCTTCGAGCTCGCGCACCTGGCGGGTGAGCTGGAGGTCGTCCCCGAGCTGCGGTTCGCCGAGCTCGCCGAGGTGGCCGGATGAGCGTCGCCGAGATCCTCGACCGCGCTCTCGAGGGCGAGCGCATCTCCGAGGACGACGCGGCTGCGCTCCTGCGCTCGCGCGACCTGGTCTCGGTCGGCAGGGCCGCCCACGAGCTGCGAAACCGCCGCTCCGAGCCCGGCGTCGTCACGTTCATCGTCGACCGCAACCTGAACTACTCGAACATCTGCTACACCGATTGCTCGTTTTGCGCCTTCTACCGCCGGCCGGGCGACGACCGCGAGGGCTACGTGCTGCCGAAGCCGGTCATCTTCAAGAAGATCGAGGAGACGCTGGCGCTGGGCGGCACGGCGATCCTGATGCAGGGCGGCCACAACCCCGACCTCGGGATCGACTGGTACGAGGACCTCTTCCGCTCGATCAAGGCGCGCTACCCGATCCACCTGCACGCGCTCTCGCCGTCGGAGATCCAGCACGTGGCGCGCAAGGCGAGGATCAGCTCGTCGGAGGCGCTCGCCCGGCTGCGCGATGCCGGCCTCGACTCGCTCCCCGGCGGCGGGGCGGAGGTGCTGGTCGACCGCGTCCGCAAGATCATCTCGCCCAGGAAGACCACGTCCGGCGAGTGGCTCTCGATCATGCGGGCCGCGCACCGGCTCGGGATGAGCACGACCGCCACGATGATGTGGGGACACGTAGAGACGCTCGAGGAGCGGGTCGAGCACCTGCGCCTGATCCGCGAGCTCCAGGACGAGATGCACGGCTTCCGGGCCTTCATCTCGTGGACGTACCAGCCCGACAACACCGCGCTCGCGCCGCAGGTCACCTGGAACCCGACCAGCTTCGACTACCTGCTGATGCAGGCGGTCACGCGGATCTACCTCGACAACGTCGAGCACATCCAGAGCTCGTGGGTCACGCAGGGCACGAAGATCGGCCAGGTGGCGCTCGGGTTCGGCGCCGACGACATGGGCTCGATCATGATCGAGGAGAACGTGGTCTCGGCCGCCGGCACGACGTACCGCGCCACGACCGAGGACTTCGTCCACTACATCCGAAACGCCGGCTTCCGGCCCCGGCAGCGCGACACGCTCTACCGCACCGTGCGCGAGTACGCGGCGGCGTGAAGGTCACGGTCTCGACCACCTGCCCGGCCCCGCCGGAGGTGGTGTGGGAGTGGATCGCCGACCCGCACAAGCACATCCGGATGCTGCCCGACGAGATCCGCGATGCCCGCGTGCTCGAGAACGGCGACATGGCCTGCGAGCTCGTCACCGTGGGCATCCGTGAGCCGATGACGGTGCGGATCGTGGAGCAGGACCCGCCGCGCCGGCTGGTCGAGGAGCGCGTCGACGGCAGGCGCAAGGGCACCTCGGTGTTCGAGGTCGATCCCGAGGGCGAGCACGCCTCCCGGGTCACGCTGACCGCCGAGGTGGAGCTGCCGCTCCTGGCGTCGGCGGTCGCGTCGGGGCCGGTGAAGAGCGCGCTCGCCGACCAGCTGCGCAACCTGGCCACGCTGGTCGCGACCGAGGGCTAGGAGCCGTCTCGCGGACCTTGGCGATTGACACGGGGAATATCGAAAGATATCTTTCGAAGCATGTCTTTCGAGAAGCGCCGGCTCACCGATCCGCGGGTCATGCGGGCGCTGGCCCATCCGACCCGGATCGACCTCATGGAGCTGGTCGCCCGCGAGGGCGAGCTGACCGCGACGGCGGCCGCGAACGCCCTCGGCCTGTCGCCCGCCAACTGCTCGTTTCACCTGCGCCAGCTGGGCAAGTACGGCTTCCTCGAGGAAGCGCCGCCGGGTCCCGGGCGCGTGCGCCCCTGGCGGATCGGCTCGGTGCAGCACAGCTGGGACGAGCTCGGCCCCGACGCCGAGGCAAACGCGGCCGCCTCGGCGCTCACGTCCGTGGTGCTCGAGCGCGACCTCGACCGGCTGCGCGACTGGCTCGACCGCCAGCGCACGGCCGAGCCCGAATGGCGCAAGTCGGCGTTCATGAGCGAGGCGCTGACCTATCTCACCCCGGCCGAGCTCGAGGAGCTCGGCGAGCGGGTCACCGAGCTCGTGCTGCGCTACGTCGACCGGGTCGACCCCGCCCAGCGGCCGGAGGGATCGGCGCCCGTCCAGGTGCTCGCCGTCGGGTTCCCGCTGCGCCCCACGCCGACGGGCAACTGAGCGCCCGTGCGGGCGCTCTTCTCCGACCGCGATGCGCGCCTGCTCCTCATCGGGCAGTCGCTCTCGCTCTTCGGCGACCGGGCGATGTACCTCGTCCTGAGCGTGTGGGTGAAGAGCCTTACCGGCTCGAACGCCAAGGCCGGCCTCGTCTTCTTCGTGCTCGCGATCCCCGGGCTCGTCGCGCCGGCGCTCGGGCTCCTGGTCGACCGGGTGCGCAAGCGCCCGCTCATGGTCGCGACCGACCTCGCGATCGCGGCGGTGCTCGGGGCGCTCTTCCTCGTGCACGACCGCAGCGACGTCTGGATCATCTACGTCGTCACGTTCCTCTACGGCGCAGCCGGCTTCCTCTTCACCTCCGCCCAGTCGGCGCTCCTCACCCAGATGCTGCCGGAGGAGCGCCTGGGCGACGCGAACGCCGTCCTCCAGACCGCGAGTGAGGGCTCGCGCCTGGTCGCGCCGCTCATCGGCGCCGGGCTGTATGCAGCGTTCGGCGGACAGGCGGTGGCGGCGCTCGACGCGTCGACGTTCCTCGCATCCGCCGCCTGCCTCGCGGTGCTGCGGCTGCGCGAGGTGCGCCCGGTCGCGCCGGAGCACCACATCCTGGTCCAGCTCAGCGCCGGCATCACCCACATCCAACGGCGGCCGGGCCTGCGCCGGATCGTGCTCACCGTCGCGGCCACCCTCCTGGTGGTGGGCTTCGTCGAGACGGCGATCTTCGCCGTCCTCCAGGAGGGCCTGCACCGGCCGCCGGCGTTCCTCGGCGTGCTGAGCGCGATGCAGGGTGTGGGGGCGATTGCCGGCGCGGTGGGCGCGGCGCGGCTGCTCAAGCGCGTCGGCGACGCGCGGACCGTGGCGATCGGCATCCTGCTCTTCGGGTTCGGCGACGCGTTCTTCCTCGTGCCGAACGTGGTCGCCGTCGGGGTGGGGATCGCCATCGCCGGGGCCGGCCTGTCGTTTGCTGTGGTCGGGTTCGGCACCGCGATCCAGCTGCGCACGCCGCCCGAGCTCCAGGGGCGGGTGTACTCGGCAGCCGACACGGTCGTGGGGACGCCGCAGATCGTCTCGATCGCGCTCGGCGCGGCCATCCTCTCGGTCGTCGACTACCGGGTCTCGATCGCCATCATGGCGGTCGTGACCGCGCTCTGCGGCGGCTATCTCGCGGTGGTCGGTGCGCCTGATGATCGAATTGAAATGGGCGGCCTGTAGGCTCCGCCGCCGTGGAGTCGCTGTCGCACTCGATCCAGACCTTCGTCGCGAGCCATGGCCTCGAGGCCGTCTTCCTGCTCATGGTGCTCGAGAGCGCCTGCATCCCGGTGCCGAGCGAGGTGACGATGATCTACGCGGGCTATCTCGTCTCGCAGGGAGACATGAGCTTCGTCGCGGCCGTGCTCGTGGGCGCGTTCGGCAACCTCGTCGGCTCGTGGATCGCCTGGGGGGTCGGCGCCTACGGGATCGACGCCTGGCTCTACCGCACCGAGCGGAACCGCCGCCACGCCGAGCAGGCTCACCGCTGGTTCGAGCGCTACGGGACGCCGGTGGTCTTCTTCTCGCGGCTCGTGCCCATCGTGCGCACGTTCATCTCACTGCCCGCCGGGGTGGCGCGGATGCCGCTCGGGCGGTTTTCGCTGCTCACGATCCTGGGCTGCCTGCCGTGGTCGCTCATGCTCGTCTCGATCGGCAACGCGGCGGGCGCCAACTGGGACACCTGGCACCGCCGGCTGGGCAGTCTGGACTACGTGGTCGTCGCCGCCGGACTGGTCGCCGTCGGTGTCTGGCTACTGCGTCGGCGCCGCTCGGCCGCTCGATAACCTGCTTCGATGCCCGTCCCGCTGATGGACATCCGCGGCCAGTACGCCGACCTCCTCGACGACGTGAAGCGCGCCGCGTGCGACGTGATCGACTCGGGTCGGTTCATCCTCGGGCCGAACGTGAAGGCGCTCGAGGAGGAGGTCGCCGACGCGCTCGGCGCCCACCAGGCGGTGGCCGTCGCCAACGGCACCGACGCGATCGTCCTGGCGCTCGAAGCGCTCATGGTCGGTCCCGGCGACGAGGTGATCTGCCCCGCGCACACGTTCTATGCGACCGCCGAGGCGGTCTGCCGCGCGGGCGCGACGCCGGTCTTCGCGGACATCGACCCGGCGACGTTCAACCTCGATCCGGCCGCGGCCGAGGCGGCCGTGACCGAGAAGACGCGCGCGATCATCGCCGTGCACCTCTGCGGCCAGCCGGCTGACCTGGCGGCGCTGCGCGAGATCGCCGACCGGCATGGGCTCGCCCTCGTCGAGGACGCCGCCCAGGCCTACGGGGCCCGCTACGACAGCCGCGCGGTGGGGACGTTCGGCGATGCGGCCACGCTGTCGTTCTTCCCCAGCAAGAACCTGCCTGCGATGGGCGACGGCGGGATGGTGCTCCTGCGCGACCGCGACGTCGCCGACCGCGTGCGCATGCTGCGCTTCCACGGCTCGCGCGACAAGCGCGTCTTCGAGCACGTCGGCCTGAACTCGCGGCTCGACGAGATGCAGGCCGCGATCATGCGCGTGCTCCTGCCACATGTCCAGGGCTGGAACGAGGCTCGCCGCGCGGCCGCCGCCCGCTACGCCGACCTGGGCCTGGGCGAGCTGGTGGAGCTCCCGCGCGAGGCCCGCTGCACCTCGCACGTCTACCACCTGTACGTCGTGCGCACCGCCGAGCGCGACGCGCTGGCGGCCCGCCTGCGCGACGCCGGCGTCGGCGCGGTGCCCTACTACTCCATGCCGCTGCATCTCCAGCCGGTGTTCTCGTCGCTCGGGTACAAGCCCGGCGACCTGCCGAACACCGAGCGGGCCGCCCGCGAGAGCCTGGCGCTCCCGATGTTCCCGACGCTCGACGAGGCGTCCCAGCGCGAGGTGGTCGCGGCGGTGCGGGCGGCGGCGCCGGCAGCCGCGTAAGCGCATCCGTGCGCGTCTGGATCGACCTCACCAACTCCCCGCACGTCGTCGTGTTCGCCCCGATGATCGAGCGGATGCGCGCCCGCGGGTGGGACGTGGCGGTGACCGCGCGGGCGTTCGCGCAGACGATCGAGCTCCTGGAGCTGCACGGCATCGAGCACACGGTGATCGGCCGCCACGGCGGCCGCTCCCGGGCCGGGAAGGCGCGTGCGGCCGCCGACCGGGTCGCGGCGATGATCCGCTTCGGGCGCCGCGGCCGCTTCGACGCCGGCCTGGCGCACGGGTCGACCGACCTGCCGATGGCCTGCGCGGCCCTGCGCGTGCCGAACACGACGATGTTCGACTACGAGTACGCGACGCTGCAGCACTCGCTGAACTGCCGGCTTGCCCAGCGCGTGCTGGTGCCCGACGCGATCCCGCCGGCCCGCCTGCGCCGCTTCGGCGCCCGCCCGGCGAAGCTCGTCCGCTATCCCGGGCTGAAGGAGGAGTACTCGCTGGCGGACGTCCGCCTCGATCCCGCGGTTCCGGCGGCGCTCGGGCTTGACGGGAGCGCGGTCGGCGTTGTCCTTCGCCCGCCCGCCGACGTGGCCCTCTACCACCGCTTCGAGAATCCGCTGTTCGAGGAGGTGCTGGGGCGCCTTGGTCGCCGCGACGACGTCCGGGCCGTCGTCCTGCCGCGCACACCCGCCCAGGCCGAGCGGCTGCGCGCGCTCGACCTGCCTGCGGTCGTGGTGCCCGAGCACGCCGTCGACGGTGCGAGCCTCGTCGCCGGGGCCGACCTCGTGGTGAGCGCGGGGGGCACGATGAACCGTGAGGCCGCTGTGCTCGGAACGCCCGTCTACACCGCGCTCGCGGCCCGCCTGGGCGGCGTCGACGAGCGGCTGGTGGCCCAGGGCCGCCTGCGGCCGCTCACGTCGGCCGGCGACATCGTGCTCGAGCACAAGCCCGCCGGCGCCTCGGAGCGCGTCCGCCGCGATCCGGCGCAGCTCGTCGACCTTGCCCTCTCAGGCCTCACGAGCGCCTGAGCGGCTGGAACGCCGGGGCCGGGCCCCGATGGACCGCCTCACGCGGCTTCTTGATCGATCTGGGGGTAGGGCAGGTGTGCCCCGTTCGGCTGGTCGGAGCCGTAGTACCACGCCAGGAGGCGGTGCATGTCTGCAGCGGCGGCCGCGAGGAGATGCTCCTCGGCCTCGGCCAGCGTCTCGTCCGCGTCGTCGGGCGCGTGGGTCGGGTCGTGCATCGGGCTCATCCCCTCGTAGACGTCTTGGGACTACACGAGGTATCGACACCACACCCCGGGGGCGGACACCCCCGTTCCGGCTACCCCGACTCACCCCGAACCGGTGCGGCCGCCGTCCCCCCGATCGTCGAGATCGGTCCAGAAGCTGGCCCGCAGCGCCTCGCCGAGCCGTGGATCGGTGTGGGCGGGGTTGAAGATGTTGCGCGCCGTGTCGGCGCAGACCTCGATGCTCGCGAGCCGGACGTCGCCCAGCGCCAGGACGACGTCGTGCGGAAGCTGGAGCTCATCGGCGGTGTAGTGCTTGAAGTGCAGGTCGGGCGCGCGCTCGAGGAGATCCGGCCAGTCGGGACACGATCTTGTCGCCATGGGAGGAACTCTACGCCTGCGCCCCGCCGCGCCGGCTACGCACGCCGTCCCACAGCAATGCGAGCCCGACACCGACGATCAGGCCGATGAACGCTGCCACGACCAGCGCGCTGCGCCGTTTGACGGCGCTCACCTGGCGGCCGCGGGCGTCCGTGATCATCTGCGCAGACTCGATGGAGTCGACCGCGGCCAGCGCGATCTGGTCGCCGGGAAGCTGCGTCGAGACGTCGCCCAGCTGCTGGGTCGACGTCGCCAGGATCCCGCCCCACGACGCCGAGGCGGTCGCCTTGTCGATGGACGAGAGGTTCGAGCTCGAGATCTGCTGGAGGGCGGCGTCGGCGCGGGCGATGGTGTCCTTGAGCTGCGCGATCTCGGTCTGCTCGGCCGCGATCCGAGCCTGAAGCTGCTTGCGCTTGATGCCGCTGTAGCGGTTCTCGAACGTGATCAGGCTCTTCGCGAGCGACTCGGTCGCCGCCTGGACGCGCTGCCGGCTCCAGGGGCCCTCCACGGTGATCGAGATTGTCGGGGAGCCGCCCGTGGTCTTGGACGCGCTCCCTGCCGTGCCGCCGGCCGATGGGCTGGAGGCGACCACGCTCACGCGGCCGTGAAGCTTCGCCGCGGTCAGGTTCGCCGCCCGGGCCGCCTCGGCCAGCGTCGCCGTGGACTTCACGAACGTCACGGCGATGCCGGGGTTCGACTGCGGGGTCTGCGCGATCACCCCGCCGCCGCCCGACGCGAGCGGCTGGCCGAGGTAGACGCTCGCGGTCGCGGTCGCCTGGTTCGTCGAACCGCTCACGGCGTGCAGGAACACCACGCCGACCGCGATGACCATCGCCGCCACGACGATGTACCAGCCCCGCGCGACACGGCGGACATAGTCGGTCACCCGCACCTCACGGGCCGGGGGCGGCGGGCTCGACGACATGGGCGGGTAGTGTAGTGACCGGACTTGAGCGCAGGCTCAGACATCCGGTCGCTGCACGTTGCGCTGATCGATCCGTCGGGCTATTCGCGCCCCTACGACCATGAGCTCGCGCGTGCGCTCGCCGCCCGCGGCCACCGGGTGGCGCTCTGGACGGCGCAATTCGTGCACGGCGAGGCCCCCGAGCCGGCCGGGTACACGGTCGTCGAGCACTTCTACCGGCACTCCAACTCGCTTCCAATGGGCTCGCGGCTGCGCGGGCCGGCGAAGGCCGCCGAGCACGTCGCGGGGCTCGCGGGCCTTCAGCGCGCCTTCGCCCGCGACCGGCCCGACGTCGTCCACGTCCAGTGGGCCGTCCTGCGTCCGCTCGACCGCCGCTTCTACCGGCGGCTGGCACGGGCGGGGCCGGTCGTCTTCACCGCCCACGACCCGCTCCCGAACGTCGGGGGGCCGGCCCGGCGCCGGTCGGTCGCCGCCACGGCCCGCTCGTTCGCGCGCGTGATCTGCCACAGCGAGTGGGGCCGGCGGGCGCTCGTCGAGCGCTGCGGCGTCGCGGCCGAGCGCGTCCGGGTCATCCCGCATGGGGCATTCGGCTACCTGCGCGACGAGCCCGGCGTGCCGCCGCCGGCGACGGCCGAGGGGCCGCTCGCGGCGCTTCCCGGCATCCTGCGCCCCTACAAGGGCGCCGACGTGCTCGTGCGGGCGTGGCCGGCCGTGCGTGAGCTCGTCCCGGGCGCCACGCTCGTCGTGGCGGGGCGGGCGATGATGGACGTCGCCGCGCTCGGGCCGCCGGGGCCGGGCGTCCAGATCGTCGATCGCTTCCTGTCGGACGCCGAGCTGGCGGCGCTTCTCCGGCGCGCCGACACGGTCGTCCTCCCGTACCGCCGCATCGACAGCTCCGGGGTGCTCTTCGCCGCGCTCGCGTTCGGCCGCGCGCTCGTCCTCTCGGACGTCGGCAGCTTCCGCGAGCTCCACGACGAGCATGGGATCGGGCTCCTCGCCCCACCGGGCGACTCCGCCGCGCTGGCCGCGGCGGTCGCCGAGGTGCTGCGCGACGGCGCCCGCCGCGCCGAGCTCGAGGCCGCGAGCACGCGGGCCGCCGCCGGGCCCTTCTCCTGGGAGCTGGTCGCACGCCGCCACGAGGAGGTCTACCGGGAGCTCACGCGGTGACCGGGCCGCCGTTCTTCATCGTCGCCTGCGACCGGTCGGGGACGACGATGCTGCGGCTCATCCTCGACCGCAGCCCCGACGTCGCGATCCCGACGGAGTCGATGATCCTGGTCGACTTCGCCGGCGCGGCGGGTGCCGCGCTCGACACGGATGCCGAGTTCGACCGGCTGGCGGCGGCCGTCTGGCGCCATCCGAAGGTGCGCGAGTGGGGGCTTCCCGGTGCCCCGCCCGCCCGGGGGGGCCGCACGGGCGCGGCCGCCTACCGGGCCGCGATCGAGGCGCCGTTCCTGGCCTATGCGAAGCTCCACGGGAAGCCGCGCTGGGCCGACAAGACGCCGTACTACGTCGGCGAGATCGACCGGGTGAAGCGCATCTTCCCGGAGGCCCGGATCGTGAACCTCGTGCGCGACGGCCGCGACGTCGCCCTCTCGCTCCTGCGCGTCCCGTTCGGGCCGTCCAACGTCTGGGCCGCCGCCCGCCAGTGGCGGGCCGCCGTCGACGCCGGCGATGCCGCCCAGGCCCGCTACGGCGACGACGTGCTCACCGTCCGCTACGAGGACCTCGTCGCCGACCCCGACGCGGTCGTCCGGGCGGTGTGCAGCTTCTGCGAGATCGCGTACGCGCCCGAGATGCTCGCCATCGAGGAGTCGGCGGCTGGGAAGCTCGCCGCCGGCCAGGAGGGCTGGTTCTCGGAGCTCTTCGCGGGGATCGGCACCGGCTCGGTCGGCAAGTGGCGCACGCAGATGACCGCGGCCCAGCGGGCCGTCTTCGCCGCCGAGGCGTCCGCGGCCCTGCTCCGGCACGGCTACGAGGTGCCCGACGGCGCCGCGCCGCCCCCCGTCCCGGCGGCCGCCTACGCCGC
>DATAEI010000114.1:0-9909 GCA_036258075.1 Gaiellales bacterium | reverse complement strand
CGCGTCCCGGCCGCCTTGTCCCAGGTCGCGGGCACGCCGCGGCGCAGGTACCCGCCGAGCGCGATGACGGTCGCAAGCGTCACGAGCAGGTAGTAGTGCAGGATCCGTAGGACGCGGATGCGGCCCCGCGTCAGGATCGAGACGCCGACCAGCGCCAGCCCGGCGAGCTGCGCACCCAGGGCGACGGCGTAGACGGCTCCGTGCCCGGCCAGGAGCGCGCTCGCCGCGAGCAGCAGCACGTGCAGCGGGCCGCTCCAGTACCGCAGGAGCCGGTGCGACACGAGCTCGACCCAGTAGAGAGGCCCGACCCGGAGGCGGAACATCCGCCCCCGGAAGAGCATGAGCCAGGCGTGCTCGAACATCCGCACCTTGCGCCGGAACTCGTCCTCGATGTCGGTGGTCATGTTCTCGGTGGCGTGAGCGCGCGGCTCGTAGACGGCCCGGTAGCCGTTCTGCACCATCAGGTAGGGGAAGCTCAGGTCGTGGCCGAAGCGGGGGTCGACCTCGCGGTAGGCGTCCCGGCGCACGGCGTAGATGGCCCCGTTCGAGCCGGTCATCGAGTGCACGAGCGACTCGCGCGCCCGAAGCCACATCTCGTAGCGCCAGTAGACGCCCTCCTGGTTCGTGCCGCCGGAGGGGTTCACGAGCCGGACGTGCCCGCACGCCATCCCGACCTGCGGGTCGGCGAACGGCGCCACGAGCTCGCGCAGCGCCTCCGGCTCCCACTCGACGTTCGCGTCGCCGAACGCCACGATCTCGCCCGTCGTCTCGCGCACGGCCCGGTCCTGGGCGGCCACCTTGCCGCCGCGCTCGCACTCGATCAGCCGCACGCCGCGAGCGGCGAAGCGGGCCACGATCTCGTGGGTCGCGTCGGTCGAGGCGTCGGACGTGACGACGATCTCGAGCCGCTCGGGCGGGTAGTCGAGCGCGAGCACGTTCTCGAGCTTGCGCTCGATCACGTCCTCCTCGTTGTAGGCGGGCACGATGAGCGACACCGGCGGCACGATGTCGGCGCGCCGCGGCGGCCGGGGCCGCAGGCGCGCGAGCGCCGCCACGGCGATGGGGTAGCCGAAGTGCGTCCACACCAAAGCGGCCAGGCTGGCCCAGAACACGACCTCGAGCGCGAGCGTCACGCCGGCGATCCCGCGGACGCCGTCCGCGTCGCCGGCACGCGCTCGGGCGCGAACAGGGCCGCGCCGGCGATCGCGATGAGTGCGACGACGAAGAAGTACTCGAGCGACATCGTCAGGTAGAAGAGGTTGGCAGCGGCGGTGCCGGCCAGGCCGGCGAGGATGCCCCAGCCGAACCGGGCGATGTCGGGGTCGGCCGCGAGCCGCATGCGAAATGCGTTCGCGACGAGCCAGGCGAAGTAGGCGAGGTAGAGCGAGAAGCCGACCATCCCCGTTTCGACGAGCGTGGCGATCCACGAGCTGTGGGGGCCGTAGTCGGTGCGGCCTGTCAGGAACTGGTAGAAGACGGCGAAGGTGTTGTAGCCCATCCCGAAGAGCGGGTTGGGATCGAGCGCCGGCGGAACGAGCTGGTAGAACTGGAGGTGGGTGAGGACGCTGCTTCCCGAGAGCTGGGTGCGGGCCGAGACGACCGTCTGGACGAAGCTCGAGGAGGCGTAGACGGCCGCCGCGACGACGGCGAAGACGCCGGTGCCGATCGCGATCCGGCGCGTCGACGGGAGGTGCCCGCGCAGCCCCGGGAGCATCACGAGCAGGCCGACGAGGTCGCCGAGCGCGGCCGACCGCGAGAGGGTCAGCGTCTGCACCGCCAGCATCAGCACGATCGCCGCCACCGCCCACCGCCGCGCCCGCCGGTCGCGCAGGTACCAGGCGAAGACGATGAAGAGCGGCACGCACAGCATCACGCCGAGGTGGTTGGGGTCGCCGGTGAGCGCGTTGATGCGGTAGACCGTCTTCTCGCCGCCGACCTGGCCGAAGACGCCGATCCCGCCCTGCTTGCCCTGGCCCGCCGTGAGCGGCCCGACGACGAGGGTGTCGAGGTTCACGCCGGCGGCGACCTGCAGGGCGAGCTGCACCGCGCCGTAGATGCAGTTCAGCACCATCCCGGCGACGAACGCCCATACGCAGCGGACGAAGAGCGCCTTGCCGCGCCGGACGACGTGCGCGCAGGCGCACACGAGGAAGGCGAAGTGCACGGCCCACGTGACGATCCCCTTCACCCAGAACGCGAATGCGTCGTGGTCGCGCAGATCGAAGTAGCCCGCCAGATAGACGGCGCCGAACGCCAGCATGAAGCCGAGGAGCGCGATCGACGCGGACGGCAGCCGGGCGTCGCGCCGGGCCAGCCGGTCGAGCAGGAAGACGGCGATGAACGCGCTCGCGATCAGGTTGGTGATCGTGAGGCTGACCGCCGTCGTCTCCCAGCGGATCTTCTCCCAGGTGGGCACCACGAGGGTCGCAAGCAGGAGCCAGTCGAGCCGGTTCGGTCGCACGGAGGAGAGTGTAGGTTGAAGGGGTGCAGGCGCCGGTCGGCTTCCGGATCATCGCGTCCGGCTCGGAGTTCGAGGCGCGCGTCGAGGACGTCGTGCGCGCGATCCCCGAGGGGGCGGTCGCCGCCTACTCCGGGGTCGCCGAGGCGGCCGGCAGGCCGGGCGCCGCCCGCGCCGTGGGCGCCGTGATGGCGCGCAGCGACGGCCTTCCCTGGCACCGCGTGGTGACCGTCGCGGGCCGCCTCGTCCCCGGCCACGAGAGCGAGCACGCGGAGCGCCTGCGCGCGGAGGGCGTGCGGGTGCGCGACGGCCACGTCGCCGCCCCCATCCCCTGGTGGCCGCACGCAACAACGGGGTCAGACCCCAATGTTGCGTGCGACCGCTAGGTCACATCCCTGAGGAAGAGTGCGACCGAGCCGCGGCTCTCCTCGCTGAACCCGGCCGCGCGGTACATCGGCGCCCCGTACGGCGTCGCGACCAGCGAGACCAGCGACCGGCCGCGGCAGCGCGCCATCAGCCGGTCGAAGATCGCCTTGCCGATCCCCCGGCCGCGGTGGTCGGGCAGCACGATCATGTCCCAGATCGAGGCGTAGATGCCGTCGTCGTGGACGCGGCCCATCCCGACGAGCGCCCCGTCATCGTCGCGGGCCGTGACGTTCCAGCTCGCGGCCAGGGCGTCGGCGAGGGCCGCGTCGTCGAGCGCGGGGTCGGGCCAACCGGCCGCGGCGCGCAGCCGCCGGTACTCGGCCGGTGCGAGCCGGTCGCCCTCGGCATACCTCACAGGTAGCCGAGGTCCTCCAGCCGGCGTGTCACCGCAGCCTCCTCCTCGGCCGTCATGACGACCTCGCGACGCAGGCTGCCGAGCTCGTCGTCGAGGATCCGCCGCAGCCGCCTCGGCACCTGGGCGCGGACATCCGTCTGCTCGCGGGGGTCGGCGTCGAGGCGGTAGGCCTCCTCGTCGTCGGACGGCACCCAGCGGACGAGCTTCCACGGCGGCATCCGCACCGCCATCTGGCTCATGTTGCCGAGGTCGCTCGTGACCGCGAGGGCGGTGCGGTCACCGCGCTCGCGCCCCTCGGCGAGCGGCAGGAGCGAGCTGCCGTCCGCCTCGGCGGGAGGATCGAGGCCCGCCAGGTCGAGCACCGTCGGAGCGATGTCGACCGTCCGCACCTGGGACGGCACGACCCCCGGGTCGAGGCCGGGCGCCGCCACGATCAGCGGCACGTGCAGCACCTCGTCCCACAGGCCCGCCCCGTGGAGCTGGTAGACCCCGCGCACCTCGGACCGGTCGGCGAACCGCTCGCCCCACGACTCGCCGTGGTCGGCCGTGATGACGACGGCCGTCGTCTCGCGGATGCCGAGGTCGTCGAGCTGCTCGAGCAGGGCGGCGATGTTGTGCTCGGACTGGTACTCCACCGCACGCCGGTAGGCCTCCTGCGACTGCTCGACGCCCGAGGCGCTGTTGGCCTGGATGCGCTCGATCATCCGCCGCTTGCCGTCCCGCCAGTCGGCCTTCGCGCGGTGGGGCGCGGCGTAGGGCAGATGGGTCGCCCACGAGTGGACGAAGAGGTGGAACGGCCCACGCGCGTTCGCCTCGAGCCAGCCGAGGATCGGGTCGATCGAGTCGCTGCGCCCTTGCACCATCGTCTCGGGCACGTCGCGGAAGAGGAGGCCGTCGTCGAACACGAACGAGGCCACCTCGTAGCCGGAGCGCGCGAACCGGCCCTGCATCGTCTCGGTTCCGGGAGTGAGCTCGCCTCCCCAGTCGAGCACGCCGTGGCGGTGCGGATAGCGGCCGGTGGCGATCGACGTCGCCGCGAGCGACGTCCGCGGGGCCGCGGCGATGCACTGGTCGAAGCGCACCCCCGATGCCGCCAGCGCGTCGATCGTCCCGGTGCGCATGCGGCGCGCGCCGTAGCAGCCGAGATGGTCGGCCCGAAGCGCGCCTGACACCCAGACGACCGTATTCAGGGAGCCCTCCCCCTCATCCCCGGGATTCTCTGTCACCCCACGGGCATGTGCAACCCCGCGACCGGGAGGATCGCCGAGGAGTTGCCCGCGGCATCGAGCGCGACCAGGACGAGGCTGATCGGCGTCCCCGCCGGGATCTTACGAACGGCGTGGAAGTGCACCATGCCGTTTCGACCCCGAAACGCGGCCCGCGGCGGATCGCCCGCGCCGGTGAAGCCGTCGACCCGGGCGACGGCCCACACCCGGGCCCGCTCGCTCACCCCGTAGCGCACGGGCACGGCGCCCGGCGCGCTCTTCAGCGTCAGCACCGGCGGTGTGTCGTCGAGCACGACGGGATCGGGGATGGTGATCGTCCGGCCGAGTGAGCGCAGATCGACGCGGAGGTGGTAGTCGCCGTCGGGGGCGAGGGCGCCCGAGGCGGTGCGCCCGTCCCAGGAGGTGCGCACGACGCCTTTGGGATGAGCCGTGGGCCCGGCGAGGTCGCGGACGACGTGCCCGCCGCCGTCGACGATCGCAAGCGAGACCGTCGCCGGCCGCCGCAGCGTGAACGAGAGCGCGGCGCGGTGGGCGGGATTGCAGTGGCGCGTCCCTGCGGCGCAGGTGGCCGAGAAGAACTTCTGGATCGACGGCCGCGCGACCGGGGAGCGCTCGAGCTTCAGCTGCTCCGCCCGCAGGAACGCCACCGCGGAGGCCGCGATCAGCGCGCCGACGAGCACGGTGGCGATGCGGGCGCGGGCCATGGGCGGCGATTGTAGGTCGCCGCCCATGGGAAGCGGATGAGGTCAGCCCGCGGCTAGAACGCGCCGAGGAGCTTCAGGCCGGAGAGGGCGAGGACGCCGGCGATGGAGCCGCGCAGCGCCCGCTCGGGCAGCATGTTCGTGAAGTGCGAGCCGATCAGGATGCCCGGGATCGAACCGATCAGGATCGTGCCCACGTAGCCGTAGTTCGGGACCCCGAACAGGACGGTGCCGAGGCCGGCCGCCATCGTCACCAGGAAGGCGTGCAGCAGGTCGGTGCCGACAACCTTGCGTGCGGAGAGCGGGAACAGCGTGACGAGCGTCATGCCGAAGAACACGCCGGAGCCGACGGACGTGAGGCCCAGGATGAAGCCGAACACCACGCCGATGATGACGGCGTACGTCTTGTGCCGCGTGGTGAGCGGGCCGTCGGTGGGGAGCTTCGAGGCATCCCACAGGCCGCGGATCGTGACGAACGTGCGGATCGCGACGGCGATGCCGACGGCGACCAGCGTGAACCCGATGACGTCCGGCAGCCACGCGTTGATGTTGCCGAACACGTGGTAGAGCATGAACGTGCCGGCGAAGGCGGCGGGGACCGAGCCCGTCGCCATCCATAGCGCCAGCTCGCGGTTCACGTTCTTGAGCTGGTGGTGGCGGGCGGCGCCGAACGCCTTGGTGATCGCCGCGTAGACCAGGTCGGTACCGACGGCGGTGCTCGCCGGGATCCCGAAGACCGTGATCAGAATCGGGGTCATGAGCGATCCCGCGCCCATCCCCGTCAGGCCCACGAGCAGCCCGACTCCGAGCCCTGCTGCTGCCAATCCTGGATCCATTGCGCCTCCCACTCCCTGCCGTCAATTCCAACTATCCCGACAAATATAACCGATATACTGGACAATGCAAGCGGGAACGTTCCGGATTCGAGCGCCGGCCCCGGCGACGGCGCGAGCGGGCTAGAACGCGCCGAGCGTCTTCAGGGCCGAGACGGCGAGCACCGTGGCCAGCGAGCCGCGCAGAGCCCGCTCGGGCAGCGCGGCGGCGACCTGGGAGCCGATCAGGATGCCCGGCGTGGAGCCGAGCATGAGATAGAAGACGTTCAGGAGATCCAAGTGCGGCAGAAGGAAGTACGACGCCACCGCCGCGGGGATGGTCACCAGCGCGCCGTGGTAGAGGTCCGTGCCCACCACGCGCCTGGCCGAGAGCGGGAAGAGCAGGATGAGCGCCATGCCGAAGAACGCGCCTGCGCCGACCGACGTCAGGCCGAACACGAACCCGAAGACGACGCCGATCGCCACGGCGATCACGCGGTGCTTGCTCGTGAGGTCGGCGTCCGCCGGCAGCTTCGAGGCGTCCCACAGACCGCGGATGCTGACGAACGTGCGGACCGCGACGGCCACAGCGACGGCCATGAGCGCCACGCCGATGCCGTAGCGGACATCGTTTTGGATCGTCGCGCCCTCGCTGACCGCGAGCCGGTGAAGCACCGCGATCCCCACGAGGCTCGCCGGGATCGACCCCGAGGCCATCCACCATGCGAGCTGCGTGTTCACGGTGTCGAGGGTGCGGTGCCGCCACGCGCCGACCGCCTTGCTCGCGCCGGAGTAGAGCAGATCGGTGCCGACGACCGACAGCGCCGGGACGTTGAACACCGTGATGAGCAGGGGGGCCATCAGCGATCCCGCGCCCATCCCGGTTGCCCCCACCAGGATGCCGACGACCACTCCCGCGATGATCAGCTCGATGCCCACTATCCCGACCAGTCTAAGCGAACTAGTGGAGAATTCAAGCGCCGGGGAACGCGCCCCCGGCGCTTGACGAACTAGCCGCTATGCGCCGCGGTAGGCCTCGATCAGCACCTGCGCGACCTCGGGGCGGCTGAACTCGACGGGCGGCACCTCGCCGCGGCCGAGCATCTCGCGCACCTTCGTCCCCGAGAGGTGGACGTGGTCGTCGCTGGGGTGCGGGCACGTCTTGGCGGAGCCCATGTTCCCGCAGGTCCGGCAGAAGAACGTGTGGTCGAAGAACATCGGTTCGATGTCGAGCTCGTGCGGCTCGAACTCGTCGAAGATCAGGTGCGCGTCGTAGGTGCCGTAGTACGACCCCACGCCGGCATGATCGCGTCCGACGATGAAGTGCGAGCAGCCGTAGTTCTTGCGGCAGATCGCATGCCACACGGCCTCGCGCGGCCCGGCGTAGCGCATGGCGGCGGGGAACGCCGCGAGCATCGTGCGGTCGGCCGGGTAGTACTTCTCGAGCAGGACCTCGTAGCAGCGCACCCGCACCTCGGCGGGCACGTCGTCGCCCTTGGTCTTGCCGACGAGCGGGTGCAGCAGCAGCCCGTCGACCGTCTCGAGCGCGCACTTCTGGATGTACTCGTGGGCCCGGTGCACCGGGTTTCGCGTCTGGAAGCCCACGACGCGGCTCCAGCCACGCTCGGCGAACGCCGCGCGGGTCTCGGCCGGGTCGATGTGGAGCTTCGGGAACGCGGGCTGCGGGCGCCGGAACACCGTGATCGGCCCGCCCACCAGGGTGGTGCCCTCGGCGTAGATCTGGGCCACACCGGGATGGGCCTCCTCGGTGGTGCGGAAGACCTTGGTGGCCTCACGCTCGCGGTCGGCGTCGTAGATCTCCGCGACGTCGATCACCGCCAGGAGGTCGCCGTCGAAGCCCTCGAGGGCCAGCCGGTCGCCCGACGGGCGCTCCGGCGCCGAGAGCGTCACCGGGATCGCCCACGGCAGGCCGGACTCGAGGTGCATCTCGTCGATGACCCGGTCGTAGTCCGCCTGGCCCATGAAGCCCGTGAGCGGCGAGAGCGCGCCCGAGGCGATCATGTCGAGGTCGGCGGTCTGCTTCTCGGTCAGGCGCAGCCGCGGGAGGCCCTGGGCCTCCGTCTCGAGCTGCGCCGCCTCGTCGCCCATCACGATGCGGCTCACGAGCTCGCCGCCGTGCGGCGCGATCACGCCGGTGTTCTTGCGGAGCGCGGTCGAGGACTCCGTCACGCGACGGCCTCTTCGAGGACCGGGGGGATCAGGCCGAGCCGCTCCAGCTCGTCGACGACGAACTTCGCGGAGTCCTCGGGCGAGCGGCCCTCGGTCTCGACGACGATCTCGGCGTGATCGGGCGCCTCGTACGGGTCGCTGACGCCGGTGAACTCCTTGATCTCGCCGGCGAACGCCTTGGCGTAGAGGCCCTTCACGTCGCGGCGGGCGCACTCCTCGAGGGAGGTCGCCACATACACCTCGACGAAGCGGCCGACGTCGTCGACCATCTCGCGCACCAGTTCGCGGGTCTCGGCGTACGGGCTGATCGCAGCGACGATGACCGCCGCGCCGTGGCGCGTCAGGAGCTTCGAGACGAAGCCGATGCGAAGGATGTTGGCGTCGCGGTCCTCCCGCGAGAACCCGAGGCCCTTCGACAGGTGGGTGCGCACCACATCCCCATCCAGATGGTCAACGAGGATGCCTCGACGCTCGATCTCCGGCCCGATGATCTGGGCGATGGTGCTCTTGCCCGCGCCGGACAGGCCCGTGAACCAGAGGGTGAAGCCAGTGGTGTCATTCTGCACGCGTAATCGTTCCTTTCTCAGTTCGTGCCCTTGTGAAGTACTAGCGGCCTAGTTGCCGTGGAGGCCGCACTCGACCTTGCCGGTCCCGCGCCACCTGCCCGCCCGCTCGTCCGGCGCGCTGCCGTCGATGGGCGTCGTGCACGGAATGCACCCGATGGACGGGTAGCCATGGTCGTGCAGCAGGTTGTAGGGGATTCCGTGCCTCCAGATGTAGCGCCACACGTCGCGGCTCGTCCAGTCTGCGAGCGGCTGGACCTTGACAACGCCTCGGCGTTCGTCCAGCTCAATCTTGCGTGCACTTTGGCGCGTTGTCGACTGCTCCCGCCGAATTCCCGTGATCCACGCGTCCGAACCGTCCAGCACCTGCTTGAGCGGCGCGACCTTGCGGATTCCGCAGCAGGCGTCGGGATCGCGCTCCCACAGCCGCTCGCCGTGCTTCGCCGCCTGCTCTTCGAGCGTGAGCTCGGGCAGGACGCGCTCGAACTGGACCGGATAGCGCGCGATCAGCTTCTCGCGCGTCTCGTAGGTCTCGGGGAAGAGGACGCCCGTATCGAGCTCCACGACGCGCATCCCGGGCGCGACCTGCGCCACCATGTGGACGAGGACGGAGCTCTGCTTCTGCCACGAGCACGTCAGCACCGCCCGCTCTCCGAACCGCTCGGCCGCCCAGGCCAGCACGTGCTCGGCCGTCCGGCTCTCGAACCGGGCGGCGAGCTCGTCGGCCTCGGTGGCCGTGAGTGGGGGCGCGGTGGTGCTCACGTCGTCTGGGCGTCCGCGCTCTCGAGATCCTTCAGGAGCAGCTTGGGCATCGTGTGCGAGCGCAGGCCCAAACGAAGCGTCTCGAGCGGGATCACCTCTTCCGGCGGGATGTTGCCCAGGTTCACGTCCCGCCCAAACCGGGTGATGAACCACGCCTGCTGGTCGACCTGCGGCGTCTCGAAGATCAGCCGGTCGACGTCGATCTCGTGCGCGATCTCGTCGATCAGGCCGCGCCGCACCTCGCCGTCGAAGCGATAGATGCCTGCAGTCCCCGACTCGCGGCCCTCGCAGATCACCTTGATCGCGCCGGCGTCGAGCTCCTCCTTGATCCACGCGACCCACTGGTAGGGCGCGAACACGCACTCGGCGTCCTTCGAGCCGACCTCGCTCAGGACGACGAAGTCCTCCGAGAGCGC
>DATAEI010000113.1:0-17538 GCA_036258075.1 Gaiellales bacterium | reverse complement strand
CAGGGCGAAGTCGCACACGGTCCAGTCGGGACTGGTCGGAAGGAGCAGCCCGACGCGGTCTCCGTGACCGATCCCGCGGGCCAGGAGCCCGGCGGACAGGCGCTCCACGCGCTGGACGGCATCCGGCCACCCCACCGCCTTCCATCCCCGCCCCGACCGGTGGAGGAACGCGGGCGATGTGCGCGGCGAACGGCCGGCGTCCCGCCACAGGCCGGCCATCGTCGCGTGGCGCTCGGCGTCAGGCTGGTACCCCGCGACGTTCGGCATCACCCGGCACAGGCTACTCCTGTGACGCGTCCAGCAGCCAGCCGGGATCCGGCCTAGAGGCCGTGACGCCGGGCCCAGATCCCGGCCTGCATCCGGTCGCTGACGCCGATCGCCCGGAAGATGCTGGTCAGATGGGCCTTCACCGTCTTCTCGCTGATCTCGAGCCTGCGCCCGATCTGCTTGTTCGGCAGGCCCTCCGCGACCAGCGTCAGCACCTCGCGCTCACGCTCGGTGAGGGCGTCGAGCGGGTTCGGAGCGCGGTGCGCGCCGAGCATCGTGCGCGCGGCGCGCGGGTCGAGCGGCGACTCGCCGCGGGCGGCGGTGTGGATCCCGCGGATCAGCTCCTCGGGCTCGGCGTCCTTCAGGAGGTAGCCGATCGCACCGGCGCTCAGCGCGTCGACGATCCGCTCGCGGTCCATGAACGAGGTCAGGACGACCACCTGGACGCCGGGCGCCTGCTCGACGATCCGGCGGGTGGCCTCGATCCCCCCGATGCCGGGCATCGACAGATCCATGAGCACCACATCCGGATGCTGCTCGATGCAGAGCGCGACGGCCTCCTCGCCGTCGCCGGCCGCGCCGACGATCTCGAGGTCGGCATGGGCGCCGAGCAGCGACATGAGCCCGTTTCGGACGATGGTGTGGTCGTCGACGACCGCGACGCGGATCACGATGCAGGCACCTCGAGCTCGACCGCCGTCCCCGAGCCCGGCTCGGACGTCACCGTGAGGGTTCCGCCGGCCGCCTCGGCCAGGTCGCGCAGCATGGCGAGGCCGAGGTGCCCGTCGGCCCGGCGCGCCCGTACGTCGTCGCCGTCGAAGCCACGGCCGTCGTCGGCCACGCGCAGCCGCACGGTGTCGCCCGTCCGCGTCACGAGGATGTCGACGTTGCACGCCGCGGCATGTGCGCCGGCATTTCGGATCGCCTCCTGCGCGGCCCGGAACACGAGCTGCTCGGTCTCCTCCGGCATCTGGAGCCCCTCGTCGATCTCGAGCGTCACCTTCACGCCCCGGGCCGACAGCGGCGCGACCGCGTCGGGCAGCGCCGCGGCGAGCCCGTGGCTGCGAAGCGCCGGCGGGTAGATCTCGAGCAGCATCGACCGCAGCTGGCGGATCGCGTTTCGCGTCCCGGCGGCGGAGGCGCCGAGCACGCGCCTGAGCTCGGCGTTGGACTGATCCTGCTCGGCGGCCGCGGCCATCTCGAACGAGTGGCCGGCGAGCTCCTGGACGACGCCGTCGTGGAGCCCGGCGGCGATGAGGCGCCGCTCCCGGTCCGATGCGTCGATGGCGCTCTGGAGCAGCCGCTCCCGGTCCTGCTGGGCACGGCGGATCCGATGCGCCATCCGCCACGCCAGCGGGATCTGGAGCACGGCCAGCACCAGGAGCGCGACGATCCCGACGGGCGCGAAGAGCCGTACGAGCCGCCGGCTGCTCCCCGCGATCGCGCTCGACCGCAGGTACTCCTCGTAGAGCACGGGGGTGCCGTCCTGGGCCCGGAGCCCGAGGTACACCGAGGTCAGCTTGCCGAACGTGCGCTCGTGAGCGTTCTCGGGCTCGGTGAGATCGGTCTGGCGGGCGGAGGCGGAGGAGGTGCGCAGCGCTCGCAGGTCCTCGGGCGTCAGCTCGAACCGGCGGCCGATCAGGGACGCGTCGTCCGAGTAGATGATCTTGCCCTCGGCGTTCCAGATCTTCACGCGGGCGACGTCGGACGCCAGCACCCGGTGATGGACGATCCGGTCGAGGCGGGCGATCGCCTGTGGGTCGCCGCGCACGACTGCGGTCGTGAGCGCAGGCTCGACGATGCCCCGGCCCGTCACCGTCGCCAGCCGGCGCGCGTCGCGTACGGCCTCCGAGGTGCTGAGGCTTCGCAGCGCCAGGGCTCCGGCCACGGCGACAAGCGCCAGCACGGCGAGGCCCGACAGCGCGAACACCGCGACCGGGCGCAGGATCGCTCCACGGTCGGGCCTCATGATGTGAGCGGGCGAGCGGGGTGCACGTGCCCAGCATGCCTCGCAGGGGCGCGCACCGCCACGGTCCTAGGACCAATGTCTCGTTGCGACCTCGACGCCGGCGCACGCACCATGACGGCACACCAGACGACCGGGAGGGTCAACCACAATGCGCCGCACCACCTTCATCACCGCACTCATCGCCTGCCTCGCGCTGGCGGTGGCGATCGCACCCGCCGCCTCCGCGAAGGGCGGCGGCACCGTCCGCAGCATCGCGCTCAAGCCCAGCCTCTCGTTCCCGAACGCCTCGGGCAAGGCTGTCTACAAGGTCAGCGGCAGCGAGCGCGAGCTCGAGGTCGACGTCCAGGGCATCAGGGCGCTGGCCGGCAAGCGCGTCAACGTCAACGTGAACGGGCACCTGTTCGCGACGCCGCGCGTCAACAGCCTGGGGCACTTCACCGTGACCCACAGCACGAGCGCCGGGCAGTCCGTGCCCACCATCAAGTCCGGTTCGACGGTTCGCGTGCGCACCCTCGGCGGCACGCTCGTCGCCGGCGGAACCTTCTGATCCGCCCGGTCAACGGGGGTGGGTCGGGGCTCGCCCCGGCCCACCCTTTTCTGGTCGGGGCGATCTGACAGACTGGGCCGCGTGCCCGCCGTCTCCCCGCGCATCGCCGGCGACGCCGACATCGACGCCGTCGCCGAGACCCTCACCCTCGCCTTCCGCACCGACCCGGTGTGGGGGCCGTACTCCTTCCCCGATCCCGAGACGCAGCTCGAGCAGTCCCGGCGCGTGTGGGCTGCGTACGCGCAGGCGGCGATGCGGTTCCCGTGGACGCTCGTCACGCCCGCCTGTGAGGCGGTGGCCGTCTGGATCCCGCCGAACGAGCCCGAGCTGACCGAGGAGCAGGAGGCGGAATTCGAGGCGCTGGCGGTGGCGGTGCTCGGGGCCGAGCAGGCCGCGGTGATGCTGGGCGCGCTCGATGCGCTCGACGCGCACCATCCCGACTCCGAGCCGCACTACTACCTGAGCCTGCTCGCCACCCACGATGACCATCGCGGCCAGGGTCTGGGGATGGCGCTCCTGGCGGCGTGCCTCGAGCGCGTCGACGCCAAGCGGATGCCGGCGTACCTCGAGTCGACGAACCCCGCGAACGACGCTCGCTACGCGCGGCTGGGCTTCGAGCCGCACGGGACGATCACCCTGGCGAACGGGCATGTCGTGACGACGATGTGGCGCGACTCGGCATAGGCGTCGATCGGTGACCGGACCGGGGTCAGACCCCGAACGCCTGGCGTGACGCCGCCGCGGCGGTTCCGTGACACGTCCCCGGCGGGGCGGCGCGGACATCGTCGCGGCGGCGTCACGGATGTGTGACCCGAAAGGTTCAGGGTCTGACCCCACCCCGGGCGGCAGGTAAGCTCGGCGCGTGGCAGCCACGCCGGACACAGCCCAGCGGTTCGCGAACTGGGCCGGGAACCAGGCGTGCGCACCGCGCGCGGTCGAGGTCCCGGCGTCCGAGGCGGAGGTGCAGGCGCTGGTGCGCGGCGCCGATCAGGTGCGCTGCGTCGCGACCGGCCACTCGTTCAGCCCGGTGTGTCTCACCTCGGGGACGCTCGTTCGGATGGATCGGATGCGCGGCGTCACCGGCATCGACCGCGCGACGGGCCGCGTCACGGCGCTTCCCGGCACGCCGGTGGCCGACTTCGGCCCGCCGCTCTGGGACGCGGGCCTGAGCCTCGCAAACCAGGGCGACATCGACACCCAGGGCATCGCCGGCGCGGTGGCGACCGCGACGCACGGGTCGGGCCTCGCCCTCCCCGCGTTCTCGGCGACCGTGCGCCGCATGCGCATCGTCACGGCCGCCGGCGACGTGCTCGAGCTCGCCGAGGACGACGAGCGTCTCCCAGCCGCGCAGGTCGCGCTCGGCATGCTCGGCGTCGTGACCGAGGTCGAGATCCAGGCGGTGCCGGCGCACCGGCTCTCGGAGCGGATCGAGCGCTGGACGTGGGAGGACGCCTGGGGCCGGCTCGACGAGATGAGCCGCGCGCATCGCCACTACTCGTTCTTCTGGCTCCCGGCCGAGGACTCGGCGGCGCTCTACGGCCTGAGCGCCCCCACGGGCGCCGCGCTGGCCGACAGCTGCTACGTCAAGATCTACGACGAGGCCGGCGAGCCCGTCCCCGACTCCGGCGAGCCGGATCGCCGCGTCGCCCGCAGCTACCTGATCTACCCGATGACCTTCGAGCCGAACTTCCACGAGCTCGAGTACTTCGTCCCGTACGACCGCGGGCCGGAAGCCGTGGCGGCGATGCGCGAGCTGATGCTCGCGCGGCTGCCCGCCTCGATCTTCCCGATGGAGGTGCGCACCGTCGCCGCCGACGAGAGCTGGCTCTCGCACTCCTACCGGCGCTCGAGCGTCGTGATCTCGGTGTCGGGCATGCCGGGGACGGACTACGAGCCCTACCTGCGCGAGGTCGACAGGCTCCTCGGCGACTTCGACGCGCGCGTCCACTGGGGGAAGATCCACTACCTGACCGCCGAGCAGCTCCACGCGCGCTACCCGCGGGCGGCGGACTTCGTCCACCTCCGCCGCGAGCTCGATCCGAGCGGCGTCTTCCTGAACGACCATCTGCGTGAGCTCTTTGCCTGAGCGCGCGGCGTCCACGATCGCCCGGGTCGAGGTCTACGGCTACGAGCTGACGTACGCCCACGGCTCCTACGTCATGTCCGACGGTCGGGCGCACGAAGCGCTCGCAAGCACGATCGTCCGCGTCGTCACGGCCGACGGCGTCGCGGGCTACGGCGAGGTTTGCCCGCTCGGCACGCGGTACCTGCCGGCGTTCGCCGAGGGCGCGCGGGCGGCACTGCGAGAGATGGCGCCGGCGCTGGTCGGCGTCGACGCCGCCGACCTCGCCGCCGTCGGCGACGCCATGGACGGGGCGCTTCTGGGCCACGGCTACGCCAAGAGCCCGGTCGACGTCGCCTGCTGGGACATCCTCGGGCGTCGCGCCGGCCTGCCCGTCTATGCGCTCCTCGGCGGCCGTCGCACCGAGAGCTTCCCGCTCTACGTCGCGGTGCCGCTTGCGCCGGTGGACGAGATGGCCCGCTTCGTCGGCGAGCGGATGGCCGAGGGTGTGCGCCACTTCCAGCTGAAGCTCGGCGCCGACCCGCACGACGACGCCGCCCGGGCCGCCGAGGTGGCGCGCCTCCTCGGCGACCAGGGCCTGCTCGTCGCCGACGCCAACTGCGGCTGGCTCCCGCAGGACGCCGTGGTCGCTGCCCGCCTGCTCGATCCGCTCGACCGGGTCTACCTGGAGCAGCCGTGCCGCACGCTCGAGGAGTGCGCCGCCGTTCGCCGGCACACGACCCTGCCGATGGTGCTCGACGAGATCATCCTGGACGTCCCGTCACTGATGCGCGCCGTGTCGGCGAACGCGCTCGAGGCGTTCAACCTCAAGATCAGCCGGGTCGGCGGGCTCACGAAGGCCCGGCTCATGCGCGACCTGGCCCAGGAGCTCGGCCTGCGCGTCACGCTCGAGGACACGTGGGGAGGAGACGTGACCACCGCCGCGGTGGCACATCTTGCGGCCAGCACGCGGCCCGAGCATCTCCTCACCGTGTCGTTCATGAACGACTGGACGAACGAGCACGTCGCCGGCTACCAGCCGCGGTCGGCCGGCGGCACCGGCGCAGCGCCCACCGCCCCCGGACTCGGGATCGAGGTCGATCTCGAGATGCTCGGCGAGCCGCTCTTCACGGTCGCCTGAGCTCCGGTTGCTACTGCGTGAGGCTGATCGTGTAGCTCGTGTTCGTCCCGGGCTTGTACGGCCCGGTCTGATCGCCCGTGGTGGCGACGTCCTCGAGCCCGACGAACACGCCGGTCACCGTCTTGCCGTTGTTCGTGTAGCCGGGCGGCCCGGTGATGACGAACCACGCGAACCCGACGACGCGCACCCAGCCGGAGCCGTTCAGCCAGTCCGTGCCGCCGTCCGGGTCTTCGACGATCGGGATCAGTACCAGCTGCTTGCTGCTCGAGTCGACCACCGTCGCCTGGCCGCTCGGGCTGATCTGGACGATCTGGTCGAGCGGCTTCCAGCTCGTGATGCGGTCGTCGATGCCCTGCCGCGTCGGCCCGGCATTGTCGCCCGGCTTCACGTCGAGCTGCTCACCGACCGACACCGGGCAGGCGTTCAGCGAGCCGTCGATCTCGTCACGGTACGGGTTGGCGCCGTTCGGCACCGGGCAATTGGAGCCGTTCACGTACGGCAGCGACAGCGCGCCGTTGTTCGATGAGCTGTTGTCGGTGTAGAGCGAGTAGCTCTGCCCGACGACGAACGAGTTCTTCATCACGCCCCAGGGCATGATGTCCTGGTTCGAGTGGACGGTCGTGAACGACGAGACCGTCGCCCGGGCCGTCGCGGTGACGGTGATCGGCCCGATCCCGAACACCCTCGAGAAGTACGATGGGGCGCGCCGCGTGGCGGTCACGACCACGCTGTCGTTCGGCGACGCAACGCTGTTTGCGGTGTAGGTCACGCTATCGCCCGCCCGGCCGTTCTTGGCGTACTGCGACGACCCCGTCGCGAGGGCGCTCGACCAGCCGCTCGGGATCTGCGATGCGGCGGCGAGCGCCGCGGCATCGGCCGCCGACTGGAGGCTGCGCTTGGACTGGTACCAGCTCGCGACGTCGATCGCGGCTCCGGCCACGCCGATCAACGTGAACATGCAAAAGACGATGACGGGCAGGGTCTGCCCGCGGGTGCCGCGACGGTCGCGCATGGTGGGGAGCCTCGCGCTCGGGAGTCTGCATCCCTGTCATCGTCAAAACCCGCGGCCGGTCATCCCCTGTTCAGGGAGCCGCGTGTCACCCGTTCGAGTGGCGCCGCCGGTCAGCCCGGAAGGCGCCGGCCGCGACGGCCTCCTACGACCAGGGAGACGTCACCCCGCCGCCTCGGCCAGGCCCGCCGCGATGCCGGCCGCCATCCCGTCGAGCTCCTCGGCGCTCGAGATGAGCGGCGGCGAGATCGCGAGACACGGGTTCACTCGGTCGTCGAGCCGGACGATGACGCCGTTTCGCCGGATCGCGTCTCGGGCGGCGGGCAGCACCGAGGCGTCGCGCAGCTCGATGGCGCGGAAGAACCCGCGCCCGCGGGCCTCGACTACGAGATCCGAGCCCTCGGCGACGGCGGCGAGCAGCCCGCCGAGGTGCTCCTCGAGCCGCTGCACGTTCTCGACGACACCCTCCCGGCGCATGATGCCGAGGTTCGCCAGCGCCACCGCGCAGGCCAGCGGATGTCCGCCGAACGTGAACCCGTGCGCGTAGAGCGCGCCGCCGTCGAGGAGCGGCGCGGCCACGTCGTCGGTGAAGAGCATGCCGCCCAGCGGCGCCTGCCCTGAGGTGATGCCCTTCGCGAACGTGACGATGTCGGCGTCGAAGCCGAGCAGGTCGGACCCGATCCAGGCGCCGAGCCGGCCGAAGCCGGTGATGACCTCGTCGCACCAGAGCAGGATCCCGTGGCGGTCGCAGATCTCGCGGAGCCGCGGACCGTAGCCCTCCGGCGGCACGAGGCAGCCGCCCGCGTTCTGCACGGGCTCGAGGACGACCGCTGCGACGGTGTGCGGCCCCTCGGCGACGATCATCCGTTCGATGGCGGCCGTGGTGGCATCGAGCCAGGCGGCGTCGTCCGCCGCAGTCGGGTAGTTGCGGCGGTCGGTGTTCTCGGCGTGGCGGACGTCGGGAAGCAGCGGCTCGAACGGCGCACGGGCGCCGGGGATCCCGGTGAGGGAGAGCGCGCCGAGCGTGCACCCGTGGTAGGCGCCGCGGCGGGCGATCACCTTGCGCCGCAGCGGCTCGCCGCGGCCGAGCCAGTGGAGCCGGATGAGCTTCAGCGCCGACTCGACCGCCTCCGACCCGCCGGACGTGAAGAAGACCCGGGTGAGGTGCTCGGGGCTGAGCTCCCTCACCTGCGCCGTCAGCTCGACCGGAGCCGGCGACGTCGCCGCCCAGTTGGGGTAGAAGCCGAGCGTCTCGAGCTGGCGCGCCGCCGCGGCGCCGAGCTCGGCGCCGTGCGAGTAGCCGATCTGCGTCGTGAAGAGCCCGGACACGCCGTCGAAGAGGCGGCGCCCGTCGGCGTCGATCACGAAGGGCCCCTCGCCACCGACGATGAGCGGGGGCGCGTGGTCGCGGAAGTCGGCCATCCGCGTCCACGAGAGCCACTCGTGGGAGATCGTGTCCTTCATCTGCTCGATGCCCGGGGCGTGCGTCGACATGCGTTCGGCTCCTCCGTCGGTGGTGCCCGGAGGCTACTCCGTCGCCGGCCGTGTCGTGACATCCTGCCCCCAGCATGGAGCGGCCTTTCTCCGACGCCGAGTATCGCGCCCGCGCCCGCGGCGTCCGCGCGGAGATGGCGCGCCGCGAGGTCGACGTGCTGCTGGTGCTCAGCCCGCCGAACCTCTACTACCTGACCGGGTTCGAGTCGATCTGGTACCCGCCGCGCGCGCCGGTCGGCGCCCTCGTCGCGGCGGGCGACGAGCGCCTGGTCTTCGTCGACTACGACCGCCACCGCACGCTGGTCGAGCAGGTGGCGCTCTACGACGACGCCGTCTTCTACGACTACTCGAGTGCGGTGGCGGATCTCGCGGCGGCGGTGCGGTCGCGCGGCTGGGCCGGCGCCACGATCGGCATCGAGCGCTGGACGCAGTCGCCGGGTGCACCGCTGGTCGACGCCATCGCGGCGGCGCTCGCCGAGGGCGGCGCGAACGTCGTCGCCGGCGACTGGATCGTCGACCGGGTACGGCTGGTGAAGTCGGAGGCCGAGCAGGCGTGCGTGCGCCGGGCGGGGGAGATCGTCGACGCGGCCTTCGCATCGCTCAGCGAGTTCGTGCGGCCGGGACGGACGGAGCTCGAGATCGCCGCCCACATGACCGCCGTCATGGCGGCGCAGGGAGGTGAGGAGCCCGCGATCCGCACGATGGTGTCGGCGGGGCCTGACGTCTGGTGCCGCACCCACTCGCCGCCGTCGCGGCGGCCGGTCGAGGCAGGCGATGTCATGTACGTGGACGCGTGCGGGGTGGTCAACCGCTACCACGTCGACCTGTGCCGGACCTTCGCCGTCGGCCGCGACCATCCCGAGGCCCGCGCGATCCTCGAGCAGACGGCCGGGAGCGTCGAGGCGGTGCGCGCGGCGGTCAGCCCCGGCGACCCGCTGGACGTCGCCCAGCGCGCGGCCGAGGAGTATCTGTACGCGCGCTTCCCGCGCGAGCGCTTCTGGTGGATCGGCGGGTATGCGCTCGGGATCGCGATGCCGCCGAACTGGGTCGGCCACACGTATCTCGCGAACGACGCCTACGAGACGTTCACGTGGGAGCCGGGCTACGTGACGAACTACGAGAACATCCTGTTCGACCGCGACGGCGGCTTCACGGCGAGCTACATGGAGACGCTGCTCATGGGGCCGGAGCGGGTCGAGGCCCTGTCGACGCTGCCGCGCACGCTCACCGTCCTGCCCGGGTGAGCGGCCGCTGCGCTTGACAACGCCGACACGGTAAGCATACGCTTACCGTTCGTGAACGCTTACCATCAAGCCGGCCTCGAGGCGCTGGGCGACCCCACCCGGCGTGAGATCTTCGAGCGGCTGAGCAAGCGGCCGCTGGCGGTCGGGGAGCTCGCCCGGGAGCTGCCGATCAGCCGCCCCGCCGTGTCGCAGCACCTCAAGGTGCTCAAGGATGCGGGGCTGGTGTTCGACCGGCCGGTCGGTACCCGCCGTGTCTACCAGGTCGATCCGCAGGCGGTCGAGGCGTTGCGCGAGTACTTCGAGGTGTTCTGGGGACAGGCCCTGAACAGCTTCCGGAGGTCCGCCGAGGCTCCGGACGATCACGAACCCGAGGAGAACCGATGATCCCCGCAGAAGGCGCCATCGTCCGCCACTCGATCACGGTCGGCGCGTCACAGGAGACGGCGTTCGCGACCTTCACCAGCGGGCACGACCGCTGGTGGCCCCGCGAGTTCCACATCGGCGGCGCGCAGATCGAGGAGGCCGTCCTCGAGCAGCGCGAGGGGGGGCGCTGGTACGAGCGCGACGTGGACGGCAGCGAGTGCGAGTGGGGCAAGGTGCTCGTGTGGGAGCCCCCTTCCCGGCTCGTTCTGGCCTGGCAGATCACCGGTGAGTGGGCCTACGACGGCGACCTCCTGACCGAGGTCGAGGTCCGGTTCGTGCCCGAGGGCCCCGACCGCACACGGGTCGAGCTCGAGCATCGCCTCCTCGACGCGTACGGTGACGCCACGGATCAGATGCGCGAGGTGTTCGACTCCGGGTGGCCCGGCATCCTCACCGGTTTCGCGGCGGCGGCCGAGACCGATCCGGCGTGAGCTACGACGTCGCGCTCGCCCTCCACCTGCTGTCGGTGCTCGCCCTGATCGGTGGGATCACGGTGTTCGGGGTGTGTTACTTCCGGATCCGTGCGGCCGACGTGGCTTCCGAGGCAACGCCGTGGGCCAGGCTGGCGGACCGTACGGGCTGGGTCTTTCCCGTCGCGATTCTCGCCCTGTTCGCAAGCGGCGCGTACCTGACCAGCGACCGATGGACGTGGGGCGACCCATGGATCCTGGCGTCGATCGCCGGGTTGCTCCTGGTGACGGTCCAGGGCCCCGTCGTTGCGGCCCCGCGGTCGGCCGCGCTCAAGCAGGCGCTCGACGCCGGTGGGCAGACCGGCGTTCTGGATGCGCGTGCCCGGCGGCTCGCCCGGGACAGGGCACTGTGGATCGTCCTTCTCGCGAACCCCGGGGTCGTGCTCGGGATCATCTGGAACATGACCGTGAAGCCGGGCGCGGCCGGCGCCGTCGCGGCGATCGTCGCCGGCTATCTTGCCGGCGCCGCCGCGGCCGTGGGGCTCACGCGACGCCACCGATGAGTTCCGCGCGCTCTTGCCGTCTACCGCATCGGGCGTAGACGACCGAGACCAAGGAGCTCTGCATGCGGAAGCTGATCGCGCTCGTGTTCCACTATTCGCTGAACGGCCTGCTCGCCGACCAGGGCACCGAGTACTTCCGGTTCTGCTTCGAGCTGCTGGATGAGGCCGGCGGTGCGAGCGACGACGACGAGTCGCTGGCACTTCTCGAGGGCGCGCACGCCCACGTCATGGGCCGCACCGCCTACGAGGGGATGTCGAAGAGCCTCCCGGCGAACCCCGACCACCCATGGGCCGGCATCATGAACGCCGGGCGCAAGGTCGTGTTCTCGAAGACCATGACGTCGGCCGACTGGGCCAACACCACCATCGCCTCGGGTGACACGACGGAAGAGGTCGACAGGCTCAGGCGCGGCGGCGACGGCCACATCGTGGTCTGGGGCGGCGTCAGCCTGTGGCGGTCGCTGATGTGGCTCGACCTGATCGACGAGTGGCACCTGGGCCTGCATCCCTACGTCGCGGACGAGGGCACCCGCCTGTTCGACGATGTCCCCAAGTCCTACCGGCTCGACCTGATCTCGAGCACCCGGCTCGAGCCGACGGGGATCCTCGAGCTCCAGTACCGGCGGCACCGATAGCTTCGTAGTTCCCCGCGCCCCCGTGTGGTGAGACCCCCGATGCCGTGCGGCGGCAGAAGGGGGACGCTGTCGGCCGGCCATGAGGATTGGACGACCACGCGTGATCGGCGCCGCGGCAGTTGCCGCAGCCGCGCTGCTCGCTTTCCCGGCCGCGGCGACCGCGGCGGGCGGGTGGCCGCAGTACGGATGGAACGCACGGCATACGTTCGCGAACGCGTCGGAGTCAGCGATCACGCCGGGAACGGTCGCCCGGCTTCGGGCCGGATGGGCGCGGACGATCGCGCCGGACGGCGTGCTGGCGGCGACGCCGACGGTCGCCGGCGGGCGGGTGTTCGTGGTCGTGCAGGGCGGGCCGCTGGTCGCGCTCGACGCGCGCTCCGGCGCGAGGCTCTGGAGTGTGGACGGCGCCGTCGTCGGCCAACCGGCCGTGGAGGGCGAGCGCGTGCTCGCATGCGTCGACGGCGTCCTCCACGCGTACGGCGTGCGGGGCGGAGCCCCGGGCTTCACGGCCGGGCGATGCTCCGGCGCGCCGGCGGTGGACGGCGCCCGCGGGTTCAGCGCGGCGGGCCGGCTGATCGCATGGAGCACGGCCGACGGCCGTCGCCTCTGGCGCTCACCGACGTCCATCGCGCTGCTCGACCAGACGCCCACGGTCGGCTACGGCCGGGTGTTCGCCGGCGGTGCAGGACCGGACAACCGCAACATCTACGTCTTCGACGAGGCCACCGGCGGGATGCGCAGCGTCCGCAGCGCCGGCGCGGGGTGCCTCGCGGGCACGCCTGCGTTCCTGTGCGGCTACCGCGTGATGAGCGGGTCATCGCTCGTGGCCGGGAACCTGTGGTTCGTACGGTTCCTGTGGTGCGGAGCCTGCGCGGACGTCGACGGCAGCGCATCGCTTCGCGCGCTTGCGGTCACGTCGTGGGCGAGGCCGCCCGCTTCGGAGGCCATCCGCCGGGGCTGGGACGAGATCTCGCAGTACTGGGATCCGGCGACGCCGCCGCCGGTGGCCGGCGACCGGCACGTGTTCGCGCCGATGCTCGACGGCGGCGAGAGCGCTTACCGGCTCGTCTCCGCTGCCGCCGAATGGCAGACCGACGCCGTGCCCGGCACGATGAACGCGACGCTCGTCCCGGGGCTCGCCTTCTTCGACACGTGCGGCTGTGCGGTGGCGACCGCCACCGGGCGCGTGCTCTGGTCGAGCGGCGAGCCGTGGGCTGCGGCCGCGCCCGCCGTGGCCGGCGGGATCGTCTACTGGCCGCAGGGCGGCACGCTCCGCACCTACCGCCTGCCCGGCTGACGCGGCCCAGCGGGTCCGTGAGGCCGCCGTGACGCGATCGTGATGCGATCGGCACGCGGACGCCCGAAACCGTGATGTGGGCGTGAGGCGTTCGGTGCGACCTTGTAAGGGGATGACAGCCGTCTCGCCGCCCCGCTCTCCCGTCGTGCGCCGCCGCGCCGTCCCCGCGCGGCCCGGCTACGGCCGCAGCGGCCTCTACTCCTCGGCCTACGGGCGGATGGGATCGGGGATCTTCGCCGCCCTCGGTGTCGTCGCCGTCGCTGCCGGCGGCCTGACGCCGCTTGCGGTGGCCGTCGCAGGGCTGGTCGTGGTGGCCGTCGCCGCGAGCTACGCGGAGGGGATGGGGCTCTTCCCCGAGCCGGGCGGGCCCGCGGCCCTGGCGCGCCACGCCTTCGACGAGCTGGCGAGCTTCGCGACCGGGTGGGTCGCCACGCTGGCGCTCGCCGCCACGGCGGCGCTCGCGGCGCTCTTCGCGGCGAGGTATCTGGGGGTGTTCTGGGGCCCGCTCGCGTCGGGCTGGACGTCAGCCGCGGGAGCGCTCGTCGTGCTCGCGCTCGTCGGAGGCGCCGCCGCGAGGGGCCTTCAACTCGCGGCCGGCCTGCCGATGCTCGCCGGCTGCGTCGACATCGGGCTGCAGGCCCTGCTCGTCGTCCTCGGCGCCGCCTTCGCCTTCCGGCCCGAGGTGCTGGGACGTGACGTCCACCTCGGCACGGCGCCCTCGCTCGGGCACCTCGCCCTCGCCTGTGCGCTGGCGACGGCGGCATTCACCGGTGTCGAGGCGATCGGTGACATGGCGGCCGAGGCGCGCGACCCCGACCGCGACCTGGCTCCGGCGGCCATCGGCGTGCTGATCTCCGCCGTCACGCTCGCAACCGCGGTCTCGCTCGTTGCCGTCATGGTGGCGTCGAAGCCGGGCGGCGCGCATCCGGGCACGCCCGTGCTCGCCATTGCCGCCGCGATGCCGCTCCACGTCCTCGCTGCGGGCACGAGGGGCGTCGTCGGCCTGCTCGTGGCCGTGCTGCTCACGCTCGTCGCACATACGGCGCTCGGCCGCGGCGCCCGCCTCCTCGCCTGGGAAGCCCAGCACCGGCAGCTGCCGGCGGCCCTCGGCTCCGTCGATCCCGTACGCCAGGCGCCGGTCGCCGCCGTGGCCGCCTGCTCGGCGGGTGCGGCGGGGCTCGTCGCCGCCCAGGCCGTCGGCGGAGGTGCGCGCCTCCTGGCGGCGCTGTACGCCTTCGGAGCGCTGCTCGCGTTCACTGGTGTGCACGCGTCGGTGCTCGCGCTGCGCTGGCGCGATCCGGGCCGCTACCGCCCGGTGGCCGTGCCGCCGAGCGTCACGGTGCGCGGTCGCCGGCTCCCGGTCGTTGCGATCATCGGCATCGCCGGAACCATCTGCGCGTGGCTGGCGCTCATCGCCGTCGACGGCCGTGCCCGCCTCATCGGCCCGGCGTGGCTCCTGATCGGCCTCGCCGGCTACGCCCTCCATCGCCGCCGCCAGGGTCTCTCGCTGAGCGAGCGGGCGCCGCGCGAGCCGGTGGCGGCCGGCGCTCCCAGGATCGAGGTCGGGTTCCAGACAATGCTGATCCCGGTCAATACGGCGGTCGCCGGTACCCCCGACGATCTCCTCGGCGTCGCCGCGCAGCTCGCCGCGGAGCGCCGGGCGTCGGTCGTCCTGCTGGCATTCACCGAGATCCCGCTCGGCGAGGAGATGGACCTCGAGGTCGAGGGGCTCGACGAGACGGTCGAGCGGCTGGCCGCGACCGGCCGGGCCGTGGGCGACCGGTACGGGATCCGCGTTCTCATCACGCACCTGCGGACGCGCGACCCGGCCGAGTCGATCCTCTCCGAGGCGAACAGGCGCGACTCGCAGGCCATCCTGCTTGGAGCCGCGGGCCTCCAGCGCTCCGCCGTGCGGCGGGTGGCGTACGACCACGCGGTGCGCCGCATCGTGGCCGAGGCCCACCAGCGGGTGATGATCGTCCGGCCCGAGCAGGCGCCGGCATGAGGCACCACATGCTCATCGTCTGCACGGATCCGGGCATCGAGCCGGAGCTCCTGGCCGATGCCGTCGACGGTGCGCTGGCCCGCGCGCCCCGGGATGCCGTGCGGGCGATCCGCGTCCAGCTTCCGGCGGCCCTGGCGCCCACGCTCCCGATCACCGCCCGGCCCCAACGGCTGGCCGATCGCCTCGCAGGGCTGGCCGAGGCCGCCGACCGGCGAGGCCGCTCGCTCACGCCGCGCTTGCGGGTCGAGGTCGTCCCGTGCCGGAGCATCCCGGCGCTCCTTCGCGCCACGTTGCCGGTCGACGCGCTGGTGCTCGTCGGCGGCGCCGGCCGGCGCGTGCGCCGGGCCGCCCGCGGGGCCGCCCCCGACGTCACGATCGTGCCCGCGCGCCGCGACCGCCGTCGCGCCGATCCGGGCCAACCGCTGCACGAGGCTCTGCCGGGCTCGCCATGAGCACCGACGCCACAATCACCGCCCGAGGGCGAGGGCCCGCCGGCCTGCTGCGGCGCCCGGGGCGGCGACGCCCCGAAGCCGCCGCCGCCGGCCACGGCGATGCGCACGCCACGACCCGCTGGGGGTCGCTCGCGCTCTCGCTCGGCGCCCTCGGCGTCGTCTACGGCGACATCGGCACGAGCCCCCTCTACACCGTGCAGCTGATCTTCACCGGCGATCACCCGATGGGGCCGTCGCCCCTTCGCGTGTACGGCGCGCTCTCGCTGATCTTCTGGGCGCTCGCGCTGGTGGTCACGCTCAAGTACGTGCTGCTCATCCTGCGCGTCGACAACCACGGCGAGGGCGGGATCATGGCGCTCGTCGCCCTGATCGAGCGCGTCGTGAAGACGCGCCGGAAGACCGGCCTCGTGATCGTCGGGGTGCTCGGGGCGTCGCTCTTCTACGGGGACGGCATGCTCACACCCGCGATCTCGGTGGTGTCGGCCGTGTCCGGCCTCCAGGTGGCGTCGCCGGCGCTGGCGGCGCAGATCGTCCCGTTTTCGCTCGTGATCCTCATCGGCCTCTTCATGCTCCAGCGGTTCGGCACCGGGGCGGTCGGCGGGCTCTTCGGGCCGATCATGGTGATCTGGTTCCTGGTGCTCGGCGCGCTCGGGATCCGGGAGGTGCTGGCCCATCCGGGGATCGTTCGCGCGCTCTCACCGACGTACGGCGCCCAGTTCGTGGCCGACGACCCGAAGATGGGCTTCTTCGCCCTCGGATCGGTGTTCCTGGCGGTCACCGGCGCCGAGGCGATCTACGCCGACATGGGCCATTTCGGCCGCAAGGCCATCACCCGGGCGTGGCTTCTCCTCGCCTTCCCGTGCCTGCTCCTCAATTACCTGGGGCAGGGAGCGCTCATCCTGGCCCATCCGGAGACGATCTCGAACCCGTTCTTCTTCATCGTGCCGGGCGGCCAGACCGGCCAGAAGGCCATGGTCGTTCTCGCCACCCTCGCAACGGTGATCGCCTCCCAGGCGGTGATCTCGGGCGCGTTCTCGGTCACCCAGCAGGTGATCCAGCTCGGCTTCCTGCCGCGCATGAGCATCCGCCACACGTCCCGGAAGATCATGGGCCAGATCTACATCCCGATCGTGAACTGGCTGCTCCTGGCCGCGGTCATCGTGCTGGTGCTCACCTTCCGCTCCCCGACCGGCCTCGCGAACGCGTACGGCATCGCGCTCAGCGCCATCTTCGCGACGAACACCTTCCTCGCGTTCGTCGTCTTCCGCACCCTGTGGCGAAAGCCGCTCAAGCTCGTGATTCCGGGCGCCGCCGTCTTCCTGCTCGTCGAGCTGACGTTCTTCGCCGCCAACCTGACGAAGATCGCAAGCGGCGGCTGGTTCCCGCTCGTGGTGGGAGCGGTGTTCTTCGTCATCCTCACCACCTGGCACCGCGGGCGGATCCTGCTCGGCCTGGCGATGCGCGAGGGCCGGGTGCCGCTCCGCCGCTACATCAACCGGATGATCGACGAGCCGCCGAACCGGATTCCGGGCTGCGCCGTCTTTCTCACCACCTCGCTCGACACCGTCCCGACCGCCCTCATGAACAACGCCGAGCACAACGGCGTGGTCCACGAGCACGTGATCCTGGTGAAGATCCACACGGTTGGGGTGCCGCACGTGCCGGAGGCGCAGCGGGTGGCGGTCAAGCACCTGCGCCTGGGCTTCGTCGCGATCTCCGCCGGCTACGGCTATCAGGACGAGCCCGACGTGGTCGCCGCGCTCGAGCAGGCGCGCCTTCAGGGACTCGACATCGACCTCGACCGCACCTCGTACTACGTCGACCACGTGACGATCCTCCCGACCGGCCGGGCGCGGATGGCGGGGTGGCGCAAGCGGCTGTTCGCGCTCCTTCACCAGAACTCGAACCCGGTCGCCCGCTCGTACCACATCCCTCCCGACCGGGTCTTCGAGGTGGGGGCCTACGTCGAGCTCTAACACGGGGGAACCCAGGGTTCCCCCGTGGGCCCCCTCCTTAAGGG
>DATAEI010000112.1:0-26449 GCA_036258075.1 Gaiellales bacterium | reverse complement strand
CCTCGCGCGCAAGACTGAGCGCCCCGTCACCGGCGGCTTCATCGACGATGGCCACGGCCCCGGTCACCAACTGCGCGATCGTGCAAAGTTCGCCGCAGCAAAACGCACCGTCAAAATCCCCATCGTTATCGTTGGAGGCGGCATCGCCGGACTTTCTGCCGCCTGGCGGCTCAATAAGCGCGGCTTCCGCGACTTCGTCCTGCTCGAGCTCGAGCGCGAGACGGGCAAGTTCTTCACCATCGAGCCGGTCGAACGCATGTCGCTCAGCGAGGTCGAGGTCGTCCGCGAGGGGATGCGGGTGGACGTCGACGGCGACGCGCTGCCCGTGGCGGCCGGCGACGAGCTCAAGATCAAGATCTCCGAGCCGCACATGTACAACACGACCGACGGCGTCGCACGCGTGAACGGCGGCTACGGCATCGTCATCGCCGGCGCGATCGGCTACGTCGGGCAGGATCACCGCATCCGGATCGAGCGCGCCAGCCGCACCGGGGCGTTCGCCACGCTCATCGACGCCAAGCCGACGGCGTTCGAGCTCGAGCCGGAGCCCGAGTACTCCTACGAGCTCCCCGAGATGGAGCGCGAGGTCGGCGAGCGCCTGGAGCTCGAGGAGCGGAGCCGGCCGCGCCGCACGCGCCAGACCGCGGCGAAGTCGCGGACGGCCAAGGCAAAGCCGGAGCCGGCCGGCGAGGAGGCGGCCGCCGAGGACGGAGCGGCGCCGGAGGCCGACGAGACGCCCGCCAAGAAGCCCGCGGCCCGGCGGCGCTCGCGGGCGAAGAAGGCCGAGCCGGATGCGGCCGCCGAGGCGGAGGCCGTGGCCCAGCCCGGCGAGCCCGAGCCGGTCGCGGAGGAGGACGGCGAGGGCGGCGACGGCGCCGAGGAGCCGGGCGCCGCCACCAGGCGCCGCCGGCGTGGGAAGCGGGGAGGCCGCGGCCGCTCCAAGGCCGCAGCCGCCGCGGCCGCCGACGGCGGCGCTGCGGACGGTGACGCGGCCGACGCGGCGCCCGACGTCGTGGCTGCCGAGCCGGCTCCCGAGCCGGTCGCCGATGCCGAGGTGAAGCCGAAGCCGCGCCGGCGGCGGACGCCGACGAAGGCCCGGCCGGCAGAGCCGGCGGCGGAGGAGCCCGCGCCGGCGCCGTCCGAGCCGCCGCAGCCGGCCGCGGAGCCTCCGTCGGCGGACGACGGTCGCAAGGGCGGCGGCATCCTGGGCCGTCTGCTGGGGTCGTAAAATGCCCTCTGGTACCATTCCGCGGCTCATGTACGCGGTCATCAAGGTCGGCGGCAAGCAGTACAAGGTCGAGCAGGGACAGACGCTCCTGGTCGATCGTCAGGCCGTGGAGCCGGGCAAGTCGTTCACGCCCGCCGTGCTCATGACCGGAGGCGACGAGGTCGTGACCGACGGCAAGAAGCTCGAGGGCTCAGTCACGGCCGAGGTCGTGGAGCATCTGCGCGGCGAGAAGCTCAAGGTCTTCACGTTCAAGCCCAAGCGCGGTTTCAAGAAGACGCGGGGCCACCGCTCCGAGCTGAGCCGGATCCAGATCGCCTCGATCGGGGGCTCGAAGCCGAAGCGGGCGCCGGCCAAGAAGGCGGCAGACGAGAAGCCGGCCGAGGCGGCCGCCGCCGCGCCGGCCAAGAAGCCCGCCGCGAAGAAGCCGCCCGCCAAGAAGCCTGCCGCGGCGAAGAAGCCCGCGGCCCGGAAGGCGCCTGCGGCGAGCGCCGAGGACGCGCCGAAGCCGGCGCGCAGGACGCGCACGACGAAGCCCAAGGAGGACACCGGCGATGGCACATAAGAAGGGCCTCGGCTCCTCGAAGAACGGCCGCGACTCGGCGGCCCAGCGGCTCGGCGTGAAGGTGTTCGCCGGCCAGACGGTCACGGCCGGCGCGATCATCGTCCGCCAGCGCGGCACCCGCTTCTACCCGGGCAACGGCGCCGGGCTCGGCGGTGACGACACCGTGTTCGCGACGGTCGACGGGACGGTCTCGTTCACGCGCAAGAACGGCCGCCGCTACATCAGCGTGCTGGCCGAGCAGACGGCCTAGCACCAGCCGGGGACCGCCGGTGTTCGCCGACCGCGCGACGATCCAGGTCGAGGGCGGCCGCGGCGGCGACGGCTGCATCAGCTTCCGGCGTGAGAAGTTCGTCCCGAAGGGCGGCCCGGACGGCGGCGACGGCGGCGACGGCGGCGACATCGTCCTGGTCGCGCGGGCCGACCTCCGCGACCTGTCCCGGTTCCGCACGGCCTCGCACTTCCGCGCGCAGCGCGGCGTCCACGGGCAGGGCTCCGGCAAGCACGGCAAGCGGGGCGAGAACCGCGAGATCGAGGTGCCCGTCGGCACCCAGGTCGAGCTGCGCGACACGGGCGAGGTGCTGGCCGACCTGGCGCACGCGGACGCCCGCGTCACCGTCGCCCGCGGCGGCCTCGGCGGGCACGGGAACCGCCGCTACGCCACCGCCCGGCGCCGGGCGCCCGACACCGCCCAGGTGGGCGAGCCGGGCGAGGAGCGCTGGCTCGAGCTGCACCTGAAGCTGGTCGCCGACGCCGCGCTCCTGGGGTTCCCGAACGCCGGCAAGTCGTCGCTCCTGCGCCGGATCTCGAACGCGACGCCGAAGGTGGCCGACTACCCGTTCACGACGATCGAGCCGGTGCTCGGCACCGTCGAGGCCGACGACGGCCGGCAGCTCACCGTCGCAGACGTGCCGGGGCTCCTGGAGGGGGCGAGCCAGGGCGTCGGGCTGGGGCACGAGTTCCTCGCGCACCTCGAGCGGGCCCGCCTGCTGGTGCATCTCGTGGAGGCGTCGGCGGGCGCCGAGGACATCGTGCGCCGGCGGGAGGCGATCGACCGCGAGCTCACGCTCCACGGCGGCGGCCTCGCCGACCGGCCGCAGCTCGTCGTCCTCTCCAAGATCGACCTCGTGCCGGCGGACGAGCGGCAGGCGCTCATCGAGGCCACCGGCGCGGCGATGGCGTGCTCGGCCGCAACGGGGGAAGGGATCGCCGGGCTGAAGCAGGCGCTCTTCCGTCTGGTGCCGGCCGAGTCGGAGCCGCCGCCCGCGACGGAGCCGGAGCTCGCGGACTTCCTGGTCTACCGGCCGCAGCCGCCCGCGAGGCGGGAGTTCCGCATCCTTCGCGACGGCGGCTTCCTGCGCGTCGCCGGCCGCGGCATCGAGCGCCGCTTCGCCGACCTCGACCCCGAGGACGACCGCGCGGTCGGCGTGCTCGCGGCCGAGCTGGAGCGGCTGGGCGTCGATCGCGCGCTTCACGCCGCGGGCGCGCGGGCGGGCGACGACGTGCTCGTCGGCGCGCATCGCTTCACCTACCGGCCGCGGAAGTGACGGAGCGCCCGCGCATCGGCGTGTTCGGCGGGCGGTTCGACCCGCCGCACGCCGGTCACGTCGCGGTGGCAGGCGCCGCGATGCGCCAGCTCCGGCTCGACCGGCTGCTGATCGTGCCGTCGCGGCAGCCGCCGCACCGCGACGCGGGGACGACTCCACCGGAGCTGCGCTACCGGATGGCGCGGGCGGCGTTCCCCGGCCCGGGCCGCGTGGAGGTGAGCCGGATCGAGCTGGACGGCGACGGGGTCGACTACACCGACGAGACGCTCGCCGCGCTCGAGCCGGAGGGGCGGCTCTTCCTGATCGTCGGCGCCGACCACGCCGACCTCCCGGGGTGGCGCAACGCCGACCGGATCCGGGAGCTGGCGACGCTGGTGGTTGCGCCCCGGCCCGGTGTGCCCGCGCCGGGCCCGACCGTCGTTTCGCTCCAGATGGAGCCGGTCGACCTGGCGTCGACGGGGATCCGCGAGGCGGTGCGGCGCGGCGATGATCTGGCGGATCTTGTGCCCGACGCCGTCGCGGCGATCATCGCCGCCGAAGGGCTGTACGGGGAGGGTGCGTGCTAGGCTGGTTCGCGTTTCCAATGAGGATGACCGCCTGAGCAGCACCACCCAGCTCGCGAACCGGATCGCGGCTCTCGCAGACGAGAAGCTCGCCACCGACATCGTGATCCTCGACATGCGCGAGGTGGTCTCCTACACGGACCACTTCGTCATCGCGTCCGGCCGGAACCCGCGCCAGACGCAGGGGATCGCGGAGGAGATCCAGCAGCAGCTGAAGCGCGAGGGTGTGCTCGCCCGCCGCGTCGAAGGCCTCCGCCAGGGCGACTGGATCCTGCTCGACTTCCTGGACGTCGTCGTGCACGTCTTCACGCCCGAGGCGCGGGCCTACTACCGGCTCGAGGCCCTGTGGGGCGAGGTCCCGAGCGAGTCCTACGCCGCGGGCTAGATGAGCGACCCCGCCGAGCGGTGCTTCACGCGGGAGGAGGCGCAGGCGCTGCTTGACGCGGAGCTTCGCGCCGCGGCCGAGCGGATGGTCGAGGTGCGCGCCCGCGGGCGCGACCTGGAAGGCCGCTGGCGGCGGCTGGTCATCGCCATCGGGTCGAACGGGGGCAACTTCGAGAAGCCGGAGGTGCGCAAGCTCCGCGCCGACCTGAGGCAGGCCGCCGAGGACCTGACGGCCGTCCTCGAGGTCTTCGCCGGGCACGGGGTGCAGGTGAAGGACGCCGACGCCGGCCTGATCGACTTCCCGGCCGTGATGCACGGCGAACCGGCGCTCCTGTGCTGGCGCGTGGGGGAGGAGCGGATCGAGTTCTGGCATACCGTCGACGGCGGCTTCGCCGGCCGCAGGCCGATCGAATGAGCGCCGGCGAGCACCTGAACGCCGCCCTCGCAGCAGAGGCCGATGCCTACCGGGCGCTCCGCTCCGGCGGCGACGCGGCCACGGAGCTTCGCGCCGCCCGCGACGCCTACCTCGCCTCCCACGCGGAGACCGGGCCGGCGAGCTGGGGGCGGCTCCTGGGTGCGCTCAAGATGGCGATCCTGGCCGGCGACGGCGCCGAGGACATCGCGCGCCGGGCCGTCTCCGAGACGGCCGACGCCGGCTCGCCCGCGGCGGCCTACGCCCGCGCGATGGCCCAGGTCTATCTCGGCGAGGAGCCGGACGTCGGCGCGATGCTCGCGGCCGGCGGTGCGTTCGAGCGCACCGGCCGGGCGCTTCACGCGCTCGCCATGCCCGACGCCGGGGCCTATGCGGCCGCCCTGGCCGAGATCCTGTCCGACTTCGAGGCCCGCGACCAGCACCTCTCGGGCGTCCCGATCGCCGACACGGTGCTCGTCCTCGAGCGCCTGGCCGAGCGGCGGGGGATCGCCGTCCGGCCCGAGAGCCCGCTCGTCCCGTGAATCACGGTGAAACACCGGTACCAGGTACCACTGTTTCACGGGCCGGGGGTTCGCAGGGCGCCGGTATACTGCGGGCTGACCTGGGGCTATAGCTCAGCTGGGAGAGCGCCACGCTGGCAGCGTGGAGGTCGACGGTTCGAGCCCGTCTAGCTCCATCTCGGGAACCGGCTCCGCCACCGTGCGAGGGCGCGCGTTAGGCGCCGTGGGAGCTGGGTAGTAGTCGGGTGGTCCCTGTCTCCCACCAAGGAGTGAATCGATGCGGATCTGGCGACCTCGCGGCCTGGTGCTGGGGTGTTCCCTGCTTGCCGCACTCGTTCTGCCCGCGACTGCGACGGCCGGTGCGACGGCGATACGACACCCGTCGCCCAACCACCGGATCACCCGCAGCACGAGCACGAACTGGGCGGGCTACGCCGCCACGGGCCGGCGCTTCACGAGCGTGTCCGCCACGTGGAAGCAGCCGACGGCAAGCTGCACGAGCGCGACCTCGTACTCGAGCTTCTGGGTCGGCCTCGACGGCGATACCAGCGGCACGGTCGAGCAGACGGGCACGGACGCCGACTGCTCAGGCGGCACTCCTGTCTACTACGCCTGGTACGAGATGTATCCAAAGTTCCCGAAGAACCTGTCGCTTGCGATCCATCCCGGCGACACGATTCACGCCTCCGTGACCACCGACGGCAGCGGCAACTTCACCCTCACCATCGCGAACCGGACGACCGGCGCGAGCTTCACGACGAAGCAGAAGCTGAGGAGCGCCAAGCTGTCGTCGGCCGAGGTGATCGCCGAGGCGCCGTCGAGCTCGGGCGGAGTGCTCCCGCTCACGAACTTCGGCACGGTGGGGTTCAGCGCCGCGACCGCGAACGGCCAGGCGATCGGCAGCTTCAACCCTGACCCGATCACGATGGTGACGTCGACCGGCACCGTCAAGGCGAGCCCCAGCTCGCTCTCCGGAGGCACGGCCTTCTCGGTCACCTGGAAGCACGCCTGAGGACCCGGCTCGGGCGCGGGCACCTGACCGCCCGCGCCCGAGCTCGTCCGGCCGCCGGGCTGCTACAGTCGGCGCATGGCGCTTGCGGAAGAGCCCCGGGTCGACGTCCTCCGGCAGGCCAGGATCGACCTGGCGGCGGCCCTGCGGGCGGCGGCCCTCTACGGCTACAACGAGGGCATCGACAACCACTTCAGCTACGCCGTCCCCGGCAGCGATGACCTCTTCCTGCTGAACCCGTACGGGCCCGACTGGTCGGAGCTGTGTGCGTCCGACCTGCTCGCCGTCGACGGCGAGGGCACGGTCGTTGACGGCGACGGCGAGTGGGAGGTCACGGCGTTCATGATCCACCGGGGCGTCCACCGTGCCCGGCCCACCGCGCGTTGCGTGTTCCATACCCACATGCCCTTCGCCACGGCCGTGTCGGCCACCGAGGGCGGGTTTGACCCGGCGCTGAGCCAGGCGGCCATGCAGTTCCACGGCCGCGTCGCGACGTGCGCCTACGGCGGCCTGGCGCACGCGGTCGACGAGGGCGAGCGCATCGGGGCGGCGGTCGACGACTCCACCAGCGTCGTGATGCTCGAGAACCACGGCGTGATCGTGATCGGAAACGACCCTGCCGAGGCGTGGTCGCGGCTCTACTTCCTCGAGCGGGCGTGCGAGGTGCAGATCCTCGCGCAGTCGACGGGCCGGCCGCTCATTGCCGTCCCCGACGATGTCGTCCGCGCGACGGCGGCGCAGATGCAGAGCGACGCCGCCGGGCCGGCGAAGCTCTTCGACGCGGTCAAGCGCAGGCTCGACCGCGAGTGCCCGGGCTACGCGCTGTAGCCGCACGCGAACCGAGGACGGCGGGATGAGCGACGACCGAAGCTGGCTGACCGACGAGTACCCCGAGCTGCGCGACGGGCCGCCGTGGGTGATGGAGGAGATGATCCTCGCCGAGCGCGACCTGCCGCCGGCGATCCTCGCGGGCGCCGGGGAGGAGACCGCGCGCGTCGGCGGCGCCATCCGCGATGCAGTCAGCCTGGGAGCACCCATCGTCGTCACCGGCTGCGGGACGTCCGAGCATGGCGCGATGGCCGTCGCCGAGCTGATCGCCGACGCCATGCCGGACGCCTGGGTCGAGTCCCGCGAGGCGCTCGACGCGTTCGTGCGGCCCCGGGCCGGCGGCCTGTGCATCGGCATCTCGCACGACGGCGGAACCCGGGCGACGCGGCTCGCGCTCGAGGCGGCGAAGAAGGCGGGCGCCGTGACCGCGGCCGTCACCGCCCACCCGGCGGCCAGCGTTGCCGCCGCCGCCGACTACGTGGTCGTCACGCCGATCCACGACCGCTCGTGGTGCCACACCGTGGCGTACGTGAGCGCGATCGTGGCCGGGGCCGGGATCTCCGGCAGCGGTGCCTCGCCCGAGCGTCTGACCGCGGCGATCGACGCCACGGTCGCGCTGCGGCCCGCGCTCGCCGATGCCGCCCGCCGAGTCCACGGCGGCCGCCGCATCCTGACGTGCGGCCTCGGCGCCGACTTCGTGACCGCCCGGGAGCTCGCGCTCAAGATCGAGGAGGGCGCCCGCCTCCCGGCGACCGCCCACCGGCTCGAAACAGTGCTCCACGGCCACCTGGCCGGCTGCGACGCCGACACGACCGCGCTCGTGAGCTTCGCGCTCGACCCGCGCACCGCCGCCGTCGCGACGGCCCGCGGCCGCGACCTCGACGCGGCTCTCGGCGTGATCGGCATCCCGTCGGTCACCATCGGGGAGCCGCTCGGTCTGCCCCCGGCCGAGAGCCTGGCCGAGGCGCTCGTCATCGGCGCGGTCTCGCTCCAGCTGCTGACGCTCGAGCTGGCCCACGCCGCCGGGACGAACCCCGACCTCATCAGGCGCGAGCAACGAGCCTACCGTGAGGCCGCGGCAGCGGCCGAGCACGCCGACGGCTGACCGTCGACGCTACGAGGCGTCGTCCTCGCTCTCGTGGCGGCCCGAGACCAGGTACTCGAACGCGTCGCGGGCCTCATCGAATGCCTCCGCGAGCTCGCCCTGCGTGGTCGGTCCGTCGCCGCGCCGGCGCTCGACCAGGTCATGCAGTTCCTCCTTCGTCCGCACGAGGTCCTCGGTCTCCGGCGCTCCCGCACCTCCGATCTCGACACCGAGCTGATCGAGCATCTCGTCGAGGAGCGCCGAAGCCTCCTCGAGCGCTTCGCCCGGAGCATCCTCGCGATCCTCCTCGATCTGCGCCCAGCGTGTACGCCACTCGTGGATGCTGACGCCGATGTCCGGCGTGATGCCTGCGTCGCGGTCGTCGCCCGTCGGCGTGAGGTCGCTCATGCACCGGACGTACCCACTCGTCGGGCGGCGAAACCGCCCATCTGGATCAGTGGTAGCGGTACACGGCGACGTAGTCGACCTGAAGCGCGACCCGCGGCGGCGTCGTCGAGTCCGGCATGACGCCCGTGAAGCCGTTCGTGCCCGTGTTCGTCTGCATCACGAGGTGCATCGGCGACGAGGGGATGTGATGGCGGAAGTCCGCCCAGCGGCGGCCGTCGAGCTTGACCGTGACCCGGCCGGGCTTCCACGAGAGCGTCATGGTGTGCCACTTCGTGAAGTTCGCCCGGACGCGTGCGTGCACGCGGGTGCCGCCGTAGTGGAGCGTCGCCGTCTCGATCCGGCGGGCGCCGCCCTTGTCGGACGACTCCTCGATCCAGTCGATCACCGTGCCCCCGCCGCTCGGCCGCAGCGCGACGTCCATGCCGACGCCGATCCCCTTGCGCATCCGGAACCGCACGACCCAGCGGCCGTACGTCTGGTTCAGGATCCGCGCCATCGAGGTGCCGCCCGACACCCACTGCCCGCCGTAGTTCGCGTCCCTGTAGGACTTGATGCGGAGCACGCCGCGCTTGGCGACGACGTGCGATGGCGCCCACCGCGAGTCCTTGCAGCAGGTCGGGACGCCGTTGTAGAGCGTCCACGTGTGGGGCTTCAGGGCGTGCCGGAACTGCTGGTAGAAGACGCGGTGCTGGAAGTTCGTGGACGCCGCCGCCTGGGAGGCGAGGGCGAGCGTGGCGATCAGTGCGAATGCGGCGGCAGCCGCGCGGACTCGGCGCGTTCGTGGCATGCCCGGCATCATCGGCGCGATCGACCCCGGTCCGCTCACTCCCGGCGGGATTCTCACAAGGTCCTTAAGCCCCGCTTACAAGTACTGGAAGTGGATCGCAGGGGAACCCAGGGCTCCCCCGGCGAACGGCTCGACTACGCTGCGAGGAGTCTCCGACGGAGGGAGCTTCTCCATGTGCAGGTCGATCCGCCCGCTCCACAACTACGAGCCGCCGACCACGGCGAGCGAGGTCGAGGAGGCCGCGCTCCAGTACGTGCGCAAGATCAGCGGCATGCGCAAGCCGGCGCGCGCCAACCAGGAGGCGTTCGACCGCGCCGTCGCGGCCGTCGCCGATGCCTCGGCGGCGCTCCTCGACGAGCTGGTCGCCTACGGGCCGCCCAAGAGCCGGGCCGCCGAGATCGAGCGCGCGCGAGAGCGCGCCGCCGCCCGCTTCGCCGCTCCGGCGGCCTGACGCGTGGAGCAGCGGGCGCTCGGCGCCGGCGGGCTGACCGTGCCCGCGGTCGGCATGGGAACGTGGCAGACCTTCGACGTCCGCGGTGCCGGCGCCGAGCAGAAGGTCCGCGAGGTGGTCGACGCTGCGATCGCCGCCGGGACGACGCTCTTCGACAGCTCGCCTATGTACGGCGAGGCCGAGCGCGTTCTCGGCGGCGTACTCCACGGCCGGCGCGGCGACGTGCTCGTCGCGACCAAGGTGTGGACCGACGACGACGCGGAGGCGGATGCCCAGGTCGAGCGTGCGCTGGGGTGGTTCGGCGGCCGCGTCGACCTCTATCAGGTACACAACCTGGTGGCCTTGGAGCGGCGGCTGGCGACGCTGGAGCGGTTGCGCGACGAGGGGAAGGTCGCCGTCGTCGGGGCGACGCACTGGCAGGCGAGCCGGTTCGGCGATCTCGAGGCCGTGATGCACTCCGGCCGCATCGGCGCGATCCAGGTGCCGTACAACCCGATCGAGCGTGAGGCCGAGGAGCGGATCCTGCCGCTGGCGGACGAGCTCGGGATCGGGGTCGTCGTCATGCGCCCGCTGGCCAAGGGCGAGCTGCTGCGCCGCCGTCCCACGGCCGATGATCTGCGACCGCTCGAGCCGTTCGGCATCTCGACCTGGGCCCAGGCGCTCATCAAGTGGGTGCTGAGCGACACGCGCTGCCACGTCGCGATCCCGGCCACCTCACGCCCCGAGCGCGCGGCCGAGAACGCCGCCGCGGGCGTGCCGCCGTGGTTCGGGCCGGAGGAGCGCGAGCTCGTCGTCCGGCTGGCGACGGGCTGATGCGGATCGCGCAGATCGACACGTACGGCACGGAGTGGGTGGCCTTCGTCCGCGTCCGCACGGACGACGGGGCGGAAGGCTGGGGTCAGGTGTCGCCCTACAACGCCGACATCACGGCCGAGGTGCTGCACCGGCAGGTCGCCCCGCACGCGCTCGGGATGGATCCGCTCGACCCGGGAGCGGTCGCGACCCGCGTTCTCGACGCCGAGCACAAGTACCCCGGCTCGTACGTGTGCCGCGCGCTGGCCGGCGTCGACACCGCGCTCTGGGATCTGCGTGGCCGGCTCGAGGGCAAGGGCGTGAGCGAGCTCCTCGGCCGCCCGGCCGGGCCGATCGACGCGTACGCCTCGAGCATGCGCCGCGACATCTCGGCCGAGGACGAGGCCCGCCGGCTGGCCGCCCTGCGCGAGCGCCACGGCTTCACGGCGTTCAAGATCCGCGTGGGGAAGGAGTGCGGGCACGACCAGGACGAGTGGCCGGGCCGCACAGAGGCCGTCGTCCGTGCCGTCCGCGCCGCCGTCGGCACCGATGCGCGCCTCCTGGTCGACGCGAACAGCTGCTACACGCCGGCCCGGGCGATCGAGGTGGGCCGGTTCCTGGAACAGGAGGGCGTCATCCATCTGGAGGAGCCGTGCCCGTACTGGGAGATCGGCTGGACCGCCGAGGTGACGCGCGCGCTCGACCTCGACGTCGCCGGCGGCGAGCAGGACTGCCTGCTCTCGAGCTGGCGCGAGATCGTCGACCGCCGGGCGGTCGACGTCGTCCAGCCCGACGTCTGCTACGTCGGCGGCTTCACCCGGGCGCTGGAGGTCGCCGCGATCGCCGCGGACGCCGGCCTCCCGTGCGTGCCGCACTCGGCCAACCTGTCACTCGTCACCGTGTTCTCGCTCCATCTCCTGGCCGCCGTCCCGAACGCCGGCCCGTACCTCGAGTACTCGATCGAGGGGCCGGACTACTACCCGTGGCAGGACGGGCTCTTCACCCCGGCGCTCGAGGTCGCCGACGGCCGGGTCGCGGCGCCCGAGGGGCCGGGCTGGGGCGTCGAGATCGCGCCGGAGTGGCTGGCGCGCGCCGAGCACCGCATCACCGCGGCGTAGCCTCAGCCCATCTCGCGCGCGAACTCCTCCAGCTGGCGCTCGACGTGGTGGCCGGGCAGCTCGTGGCCGGAGTAGGCGTAGACCTCGATGTGCTTCGGGGCGTCGATCGCGTTGTAGGCGGCGAAGACGGTCGAGGGCGGGCAGATGGTGTCCATGAGGCCCACGCTCAGCGTCGTGCGGGCGCGGATGCGCGGCGCGAGCACCGCGTTGTCGACGTAGCTCAGCGTGCGCAGCACGGTCGCGACCTGGTCGTGGTGCTGGGCCAGGTAGTCGACGAGCTCGGTGTAGGGCCGGTCGGGCGCGAGCGTGATCGCGTGCTCGATGTCGGAGAGGTAGGGCATGTCGGCCTGGCACAGCCGCACCATGCCCGGTGCGAGCGCTGCGCTCGCGAGCGACAGGGCGCCGCCCTGGCTGAAGCCCGAGACGCCGATCCGGGCCGGGTCGACCCGCGGGTCGGCGGCCGCCGTCTCGACGGCGCGGACGGCGTCCACGTAGAGGCGCCGGTAGTAATAGGTGCGCGGGTCGAGGATGCCGCGCGTCATCACCCCGGCCGTCTCGGGGCCCGAGTCGCCCGCCCCGGGGTCGCCCGTCGCCCCGGCTGAGCCGACGCCGCCCTGGGCGCGGGTATCGACGACCAGCTCTGCGAACCCGGCCGCGGCGTAGAGCGCATGCTCGGCGGGGAGGCCGCGGCCGCCGCCGTAGCCGATGAAGGTGACCCGGCACGGCACCGGCTGGGTGGCCGCCCGTGGGTGCAGGAACCAGGCTCGCACCGGATGGCCGGCGGCGCCGGAGAAGGTGACGTCGAACGCCTCCAGCGGGCCGTAGGCGTCCGGCTTCCACGGCACGAATGCCGGCGGCGTGGCCGTCTCGCGGGCCTCGTGCAGCGCCTCGTCCCAGTAGGCGTCGAGGTCGTCCGGGGCGACCGTCTTCGACCGGTACGCGCGGAGCTCGTCGAGCGGAAGGTCGAAGTGAGGCACCGCGCGAGCCTACAGCTCGGCGTCGGCGTCGGCGTCCGTCACGAATGCCGAGATCGGGATCGGTGGCAGCTCGGGCGCCCGGCGGCCGTCGCTCGGGTGCGAGAAGGGGACGCGCCCGAAGCGCACCCGCAGGACGTCGCCCTCGGCTTCGACGTACCCGTTGTACGGCTCACAGGCGTCCTCGCTCACCCCGCCCGAGTATCCCGCGATCGCCTCGTTGATCGACTCGACGAGCGCCTCGATCGCCTGCTCGAGCGGCAGCTCGTCGAGGAAGTGGACTCCGACCGGCCAGTGATGCCCGACGCTCGGCGAGCGCACGTCCCAGGCCCAGCCCTTGGTCGGCCACGAGCTCGGGAGCGTTGCGGCGAAGCGTTCGTCCAGCAACCGCGTCAGGGCTTCGTTGTCGATGTGCATGCCCACGTCCGCACGATAACGGACGGCGCGTAACGCGTTGGGTGCGCGCGAGACAGATGCACGGTCAAGTCACCCGAGTCCGGAGGAACCGATGTCCCACACCGAGAGCTCATCGCGAGGCGTGTACGTCCAGACGAACGACGAGAGCGGCAACCACCTGGTGGCGTTCGCCCGCGGGGCGGACGGCGTGCTCTCGGCCGGCGCGTCCTTCCCGACCGGCGGCGCAGGCGACGGCGTCGCCCACCTGACCTCACAGGGTTCTGTGGTCGTGGCCGGCGACGGCGGCCACCTGCTCGTGACGAACGCGGGGAGCGGCGACGTGAGCCTGTTCGCCGTGAGCGGCGCGGGCGCCACGCTCCTCCAGACAGTCGCCACCGGCTCTGCCCCCAAGAGCATCGCCGAGCACGACGGCCTCGTCTACGTCCTGAACACCGGCGACCCGTCGCTGGTCGGGTTCTGGCTCGGCGGCGGCCGTCTCGAGCCGATCCCGGGGTCGCGCCGCCGTCTCCCGGCGGCCGATCCCGCCCAGATCGGCTTCACGCCCGACGGCTCGGCCCTGGTGGTGACGCAGCGCGGCACCGACTCGATCGCCGTTCATCCGGTCGGCACGGACGGGACGCTCGGAGATGCGCGCGAGGTCGCGTCGTCGGGCCCGACCCCGTACGGGTTCGCGTTTACCGCCGCCGGCACGCTGGTGGTCACCGAGGCCTTCGGCGCCGCCAAGGGCAAGGCCGCCGCGTCGTCGTACACCTTCGCGGACGGCGCCCCGGCGCCCGTAACGCGCTCCGTTGGGAACGGCCGCAGCGAGATCTGCTGGGCGGTCGTCAGCAAGGACGACCGGTACGTCTTCACCACCAACTTCGCCGACGGCGCCGTTTCGCGCTACGCAGTGAACGGGGACGGGTCGCTCACGCTGGAGGACGCCACGGCGGGCCTCGCGATGGACGGGCAGACCGGTCTTCGGGACGAGGGCATCTCGGCCGACGGGCGCTTCCTGTACGCCGTCGACGCCGACTCGCGGCGCGTGTTCGGCTGGTCCGTGGGCGACGGCGGGACGCTCGAGCAGATCGGCTCCTGGGACGGCCTCCCGGCCACGGTTGCCGGCCTGGCGGCGGTCTGACGATGCGCCTCGACCCCCTCTATCGCGCGACCTTCACGACCCCCGAGAGCTGGAGCGTCGAGCTCGAGGGTCCAGACGGGGTCGAGGGCCAGCTCTTTCTCATCGCCGAGGGGCGCTCGGAGGGGCGCCTCTCGGCGAGGCTTCGGGCCGCGAATTACCCGCGCCGCCGCACCGACGGGACGCTCCTGCCCGACTTCCGCGGAGCGCTCGAGACCGACGACGGCGCCGTGATCCTGTACTCGTGGCAGGGCTACGCCCGGGAGGGGAGCGGAGGCGCCCGCGAGCTCGTCGGGGCCGTGATGCACGTGACCGATGACCCGCGCTACGCCTGGCTCAACACGGCGGTCTGCGCGCTCGGCGGCGAGGTGCGGGAGCAGCCCGGAGGGGGCGGATTCGAGGTCGCCGTGGAGGTCGCTGAGGTCGTCTGGGAGGGCAACGGCTACACTTCGCTGCAAGAGGTGGCGAGCAGTTCGCCGTCTCGTGAGATCTGACTTCTTCGTCCCATGTGCGCGGTTCGTCGAGGGTTCGAGGTCTCGACCGATCCGGCGGCGCGGAACGCCGCTCCACATGGAGGACGACGATGGACGAAGCAACCTTTACCGGCCTGGGCGTGTCGCGCCCTGTGGCCGACGCGCTCGAGAAGCGCGGCATCACCGAGCCGTTCGCGATTCAGGCTCGGGTCATCCCCGACGGTCTCAGCGGTCGCGACGTGCTCGCCCAGTCGCCGACGGGCTCGGGCAAGACGCTCGCGTTCGGCGTGCCGCTCGTCGAGCGGATCGACCCGTCCGACCGCCTGCCCGCCGCTCTCGTGCTCGTCCCGACGCGTGAGCTGGCCGTGCAGGTGGCCGAGGAGCTGGAGGCGCCCGCAAAGGCGCGCGGTCTCGCGGTCTGCGCCGTCTACGGCGGGGCGCCGCTTCGCCCGCAGGCCAAGCGGGCCCAGGAGGCGGCGATCCTCGTCGCGACGCCCGGCCGGCTCTGGGATCTGATCGAGCGCCGGATGATCGACGTCGGCGAGGTGCGCATCCTCGTCCTCGACGAAGCCGACCGGATGCTCGACATGGGGTTCCAGCCCCAAGTCGACCGGATCGTGCGCCGGCTGCCGAAGTCCCGTCAGACGCTCTTCTTCTCGGCGACGCTGCACGGCGAGGTCGGCCGGCTGGCGCGCACGTACACCACCGACCCGGGCCACTACGAGGCGGAGCTCCAGTCGAGCACGAGCCGCGCAGACATCAGCCATTCGTTCGTCTCGGTGACGAGTGCGACGAAGCTCGACACCCTGGTCAAGCTGCTCCAGGACGAGCCGGGGCTGGCGCTCGTGTTCGTCCGCACCAAGCGCGGCGCCGACCGGCTGGCGACCCGGCTTCGCGGTCGCGGCGTCGACACCGCCGCGATGCACGGCGACCTCCCGCAGCGCACGCGCGAGCGCGTGCTGAAGCGGTTCGAGGCCGGCGAGGTGCGCACCCTGATCGCCACCGACGTCGCCGCCCGCGGGCTCGACCTCGAAGCCATCGCCCACGTCATCAACTACGACCCGCCCGAGGACCACACCGGCTATGTCCACCGCGTCGGCCGCACTGGGCGCGCGGGCCGCGACGGCGCCGGCGTCACGCTCGTCCTTCCGGAGGAGGAGGCGGACGTGAGCCGCGTCGCGGCGAGGCTCGGCCACGAGGACCGGTTCCGCGAGACGGGCATGCGCGTCGCCCCGCCGCGGCTGGTCTACACGAGCCGCCGCCGCACGGGCCGCCGCGGCTGGTAGCTGAAAAGCCGGGGTCAGACCCCAATTGTTCGGCGAGCGTCGTGGACGAAGGGCCGGCCGGCCACAGTAGGCTGTCCGCGCGATGAGGGCATTCGCCGATCGGCATGAGGCGGGCAGGCTCCTCGGCGAGCGCGTCCGTGCTGCGGGCGCGTCCGACGCGGTCGTCATCGGGCTTGCCCGCGGCGGGGTGGTCGTGGCGGCCGAGGTGGCGCGCGCGCTGGGAGCCCCGCTCGACGCGCTCGCCGTGAGGAAGGTGGGCCATCCGCACGAGCCGGAGTACGCGCTCGGGGCGGTGGCGCCCGGCGTCGTCCACCTGCGGGACGGGCTCGACGTCCCGGCCCAGGCCGCCGGTGCGGCCGCGGAGCGGGCGAGCCGGGTGGCCGACGACCTCGACCGGCGGCTGCACGAGCACCGCCCTCCCGTCCCCGTGCGCGGACGTACGTGCGTGCTCGTCGACGACGGGCTCGCGACCGGCGCCACGATGGAGGCGGCGGTGCGCTGGGCCCGGCGAGGCGGCGCAGCCCGGGTCGTCGTCGCGGCACCGGTCGGGCCGGCCGCCACGCTCGCGGCGTTTGCGCGCGAAGCCGACGCCGTCGTCGCGGTCGAGGCGCCGGAGACGCTCTTCGCCGTGGGGGAGTGGTACGGAGAGTTTGGCGAGGTGACCGACGCGGAGGTGGCTGCGCTCCTGGCGTCGGCAGGCCACGACCCGGTATAGTTGACCGAGTCAATGATCACGGCCGACCCGCTCGCCGAACGGGCTGAGGCGCTCCGCGCCTTCAGCCGCTTCTACACCGCCGTCATCGGCGCGCTCCAGGAGGGGCTCCTCGACACCCGCCACTCGCTGACCGAGGCCCGGGTGCTCTTCGAGCTCGGTCGCCGCGGGGAGATGGACGTCGCCGACCTCCGCGTCGAGCTGGGCCTCGACCCCGGCTATCTGAGCCGCATCCGCGCACGCCTCGAGCGTGACGGGCTCGTCACCCGCGACCGTGCGGAGGGCGACCGGCGCCGGCACGTGATCGACCTGACGGAACGCGGGAGGCAGGAGTTCGAGCTGCTCGACGGCCGATCCGCCGAGCAGGCGCGCGCCTTCGTGGGGCGGCTGAGCGAGGACGACCAGCGGCGGCTGGTCTCGGCGCTCGCGTCCGCCCGCGAGCTCCTGACAGGCGCCGAGCCCGGCGAGATCGTCCTGCGACCGCCGGAGCCGGGCGATCTGGGGTGGGTGGTCGAGCGGCATGGATCGCTCTACGCCGCCGAATACGGCTGGGACGCGAGCTTCGAGGCGCTGGTCGCGCGGATCGTCGCGGACTTCGCTGGCGGCGCGGATCCGGCCTGTGAGCGGGCCTGGATCGCGGACGCGAACGGCACACGCGCCGGCTCGGTCCTCTGCACGCGCCGGGACGCGCAGACCGCCCAGCTGCGGCTGCTCCTCGTGGAGCCCGCGTTCCGCGGCCGGGGGCTCGGTGGGCAGCTCGTCGAGGAGTGCATGGCCTTCGCCCGCGAGGCCGGCTACCGCCGGATCGCGCTCTGGACGAACGACGTCCTGGCCGGCGCCCGCCGGATCTACCAGCGGGCGGGGTTCACGCTCGACGAGGAGGAGTCGTACACCGGCTTCGGCCGGGAGCTCGTCAGCCAGACCTGGTCGATGGAGCTCTAGACGGCCGTCGCGGCTGTGGGCACGACCACCAGGGCGGGCCGGTCACGCACCGCCATCGCCTCGGCGAGCACCGCCGGGAGCTCGTCCGCAGCCGACACGCGAAAGCCGCGGCCGCCGCAGCTCTCGGCGTACGCGGCAAAGTCGGGATTCACGAGCTCGGTCTGCCACACCGGCCGGATCGCGGAGACCTGCTCGCGGCTGATCTTCCCGAGCTCCGAGTTGTCGAGCAGGACGTGGAGGATGGGCATCTCGTACCTGACGGCGGTCGTGAACTCGGCCAGGTACTGCCCGAAGCCTCCGTCCCCGGTGACGGCGATCACCTTGCGCTCGCCGCCGGCCGCCGCCCAGGCGCCCATCGCGGCCGGGAACCCGAACCCGATCGAGCCCAGGTAGCCCGACATCAGCACGTCCTGGCGCTCGCCGCATTCGAAGTAGTGGCCGAAGGCGTACGCGTTCAGGCCGACGTCGACGGCGATGACCGCGTCGTCCGGGGCCGCCTCGGACAGCGCCGCGAAGAGCGCCGCCGGGTGCAGGCGCCCGCGGCCGTCCACGATCGCGGCCCGGCGCGCCTTCTCGGCCCGCCAGCGCTCCACTCGGCGGGCGATGCCGGCCCGCTGCGCAGGCCGCTCGGCCTCGGGGAGCGACTCGAGGATGACGGTGAGCGTGCGCCCGATGTCGCCCCACAGCGGGACGTCGACCGGGTGGAACTTGCCGAGGGTCATCCGGTCGAGGTCGACCTGGATCGTGGGGACGTACGTGGCGATCCCCGTGTGGTTCGAGAACGATGCGCCGAGCACGAGCAGGCAGTCGCTGCGCGCCATCACGGCGGAGCCGACCGGCGTACCCGAGCGGCCGAGCACGCCGCACGCCAGCGGGTGCGAGTCCGGCACGAGCCCCTTTGCCTTGAACGTCGTGATGACCGGCGCGTCGATGCGCTCGGCCAGCTCGATCACGCGGTCGCGGTGCGGGCGGGCGCCGTTGCCGGCGACGATCGCCGGCCGCTTCGCCTCGCGGAGCATCTCGACGGCCCGGTCGAGCTCGGCGGCCGGGGGCAGGATCGCGGCCTCGGCGACGCGGCCGGCGCGCGGGCGCTCGACGGGATCCTCCGCCCCGGGCAGCTCCTGCACCTCGTCGGGGAAGATGAGGTGCGCGACGTCGCGGTTCACGACCGCGTGCTTCACGGCGAGCGCCGCAAGCTCGGTGGCGTTTCCCGGCGAGAGCACGGTCTGGCTCCATTCGCTCACCGCGTCGAACGCCGCCGCGAGCGGGATCTCCTGGAACGCACCGGGCCCCAGCACCTGCGTCTGCACCTGCCCCGTGAGGGCGAGGATCGGCGCGCGGTCGACCTTCGCGTCCCAGAGGCCGGTGAGGAGGTTCGTCGCGCCCGGGCCGGCGATCGAGAAGCAGGCCGCGGGACGGCCGGTGAGCTTGGCGTAGCCGGATGCGGCGAACGCCGCCGCCCCCTCGTGGCGGATGCCGATGAACCGCAGCCGGCCGGCGGCCTCTGCCTTGCGAAGCGCCTCGGCCAGCCCCAGGTTCGAGTGCCCGACCATCCCGAAGACGGTGTCGATGCCCCAGTCCGTGAGGACGTCGACGACCTGATCCATGAGCGACACGCGCTCCTCCGGCACCGGCAGCTCGACGAAGAGGCCCCCGTCGCGCTCCTCGACCGCGTAGGCCGTCGCCGCGTCCGGGAATCCCTCGGGCGGCCGGCCGCTGCACGGGTTGTACTCGTAGCCGTGCCAGGGGCAGATGACGTAGCCGTTCTCGATCTGGCCGTCGCCGAGGGGCCCGCCCTGGTGCGGGCAGCGGTTGTCGAGCGCGCCGTAGCCGTCCGCGGTGCGCGTGATGCACACCGCCCGGCCGGCGACGACGACGGTCGCGATCCGGTCGAGCTCGAGCGGCCCGGGATCGACCTCGTACCAGGCCGTCTCAGCCATGCCGCTGCACGCGGTCGCGCGCCTCTCGCAGGAAGTCCGCCGCCGCGGCCGCCGGGTCGGGCGCCGCGAGCAGGTCGGAGTAGAGGAGCGACGCGCCCTTGAACGTCGGATCGTCGAAGAAGTCGTCGATGCGGCCGGCCCACGGCGACGCATACAGGTAGGGCTCCGCGTGATGGCCGTCGCCGGGGGAGCCGCCGTAGGTGGCCCGCCGCCCGGATGCGTTGTCTCCCATGTCGATGGCAGCGTCGAAGTGCTCGGGCCAGATGCGCACGATCGTCACGTCGTCCTCGGGCAGGGCGTGGGAGCGGAGGCCCTCCAGCGCCTCGGTTGCGAACTCGAACCAGTCGGCCAGGACGGCCGCCGAGGCGAGGTCGATGCGGAGCGGCTCGTCGAGGTCGCCGTGCGGCGGCACGTCGAACTGCTCCTGCTGGGCGACGTCCGGCTCGATCCCGAGCGCCGCCGCGGCGGCGCGCAGCGTCGTCAGGGGGTGCGCCGCGCCGTCGACGACCAGGCGGTCGTCGACGACCCGCGTCACGTGGCCGTCGTACTCGAACGTCGAGAAGCCGCCGTGGGTGGACTCCATGATGATCTCGCCGTTCACCAGCCGCTGCGCCGGTGAGACGACGTAGACGGCGAGGCGATGGAGATCCGCCCTGGTCTGCGCGTAGCTCTCGGGCAGGGGCTTCAGCACCATGGTGTTCGTCATACCACCCACTCCAGGTCGGTTCGGCGGGCAAGCTCCGGGTCGAGCGTCGCGAGATCCGAGCGCTCGAGCGTCCCAAGTGCATCCCGGCCGCAGATTCGGGCGTAGTCCACCATCATGGCGGTCGCCCCCTTCAGGAAGCGCGTCAGCCGGTCGGCCGACTCCGCGACGTCGAGCCGGCCGCGCAGGCGCGGGCTCTGCGTCGCGATGCCCACCGGGCAGCCGCCCGAGTGGCAGGCGCGGTACTGCTGGCAGCCGATGGCCATGAGGCTCGCGGTGGCAAGCGCCACGGCGTCGGCGCCCAGCGCGAGCGCCTTGGCCATCTCATCGGGCGACCGGAAGCCGCCCGTCGCGACGAGCTGGACGTCGGTGACTCCCTGGTCGTCGAGGAAGCGCCGGGCCCGGTAGAGGCCGAACGCCGACGGGATGCCGACGTGATCCTTGACGTGCACGGGCGCGGCGCCGGTGCCGCCGCCGAGGCCGTCGATCGTGATGTAGTCGGCGCCGCACTCGAGCGCCGCCGCCACGTCGCGCTCGACGTCGCCTGCGGCGAACTTGATCCCGACCGGCGCGCCGCCGGTCAGCCGCTTGATCTCGTCGACCCGGCGCGCCAGGTCGGCGGCGCAGGAGATGTCGGGGAAGTGCGCCGGGGAGTGGACGTCGGTGCCCGGGACGACGCCGCGCACCTCGGCGATCTCGGCGGTCACCTTCGATCCGAGCAGCGTGCCGCCGAGGCCGGGCTTGGCGCCCTGGCCGATCTTGACCTCGATCGCGGACGCGGCGCGGATGTTGTCCTCGTTCCAGCCGAAGTAGCCCGACGCCATCTCAAAGATGTAGCGGTCGGCGTGTGCCCGCTCGCGCGGATGCGCGCCGCCCTCGCCGCTTGCGATCGCCGTGCCGGCGGCGGACGCGCCGCGGGCCAGGGCCTCCTTCGCGTCCGGGCTGAGCGCGCCGTAGGACATGTGGCTCACGAAGAGCGGGATGTCGAGGTGGAGCGGCCGTGCGGCGCGCGTGCCGAGGGTCACGCTCGTGGCGACGGGCTGGTCGCCGAGGAGCGGCAGCCGGTCGAGCTGCGCCGGCCGGAACACGATGTCGTCGTAGGACGGGTACGGCCGCGCGTGCATCCCCGGCTCGTTCCGCTCGGACCCCATCGCCTCGATGAACGCGCCGCCGCCCTCGGCGAGGTGGTGCACGAGGTACATCCCGCGGTCGGCCGCACCGCGCCGCGTCCACTCGCCGAGGTAGGTCATCGGCCGCGCCGGCGCATGTGGCACGCGGTCGGCGTCGACCTCCACGCTGCCGTCGACGACCCGCACGGGGTAGGTCGGGAGCGTGTCGACCGGGTTGAACGGCGAGATCCCGGTACGCAGGTCGAAGTCCCACGCATGGAGCGGGCAGATGGCCTTGCCGTCCTCGACGTGGCCGTCGCCGATCTGACCGCCGCGGTGGGGGCACAGGTTGCCCAGCCCGAAGACGCCGTCGCCGTCGCGCATCAGGGCCACCTCGGTGCCGTTCACGATCCTGACGACGCCCCGTCCCGCCTCGATCTCGTCGAGGCGGCAGACGGCGGTCCAGCCCTCGCACTCGTGCCGTTCGCGCATCGGCACCAGGTGGCGGCCTCCGCGCTCGCGCTCGACGTATGCCATCCTCGCTCCTTCGTGGGTTGGGGTTCGCTACGGTCGCGCGACGGGCGCCGGCGTTACACGCGCGGCACTGGGTCCAGGTGCAGCCGCTCCTGGAGCCACCCCGCCTGGCGGGCCCGCTCGCGGGCCGCGCCGTCCTCGCCGTCGGCGGCGGCCGCCGCCCGGGTTGCGACCCAGCCGGCGACGTTCGCGTCAGCCGCGGCGGCAAACGTCTCGGCGTCCGCGCGGAAGGCGTTCAGGCGCTCGTCGCCGTCCGCGGCGCGGGAGAGCTCGAGGATTCGGCGGCCGCACCAGCGGGCGAACTCGCCGGCGGCGGCGTCGTCCCATGCATCGATCCTGCGGACGAGACGGCCCCGATCGGCCCGAAGCTGGGTCGCGACCTCGTGCACCGACCCCTCGAGCTCGACGAGCCACAGCTCCGTTGCGATCCAGACGGGCAGGTGGTCGACGCGGGAGCCTCGCCCGGCGGCCGCCCACTCCCCGGGCGGCGGCCAGCGGTCTCCGCGAAAGGGCCGCCGGGCGCCGGGGCCGGTGAACGTGTAGGCGATCACCCGGCCCGTCCCTCGGGGCCCGCCTTCCATCCGCGGAAGGCGTGCATGAGCCGGTCGCAGGCCTCCAGGTCGACGGCCTCGGGATCGAGCCGCCCGGCCAGCGCGATCGTCGTTCGCATCTGGTCGAGGTAGGCGGCGCATCCGTCGCACATCGCCAGGTGCTCCTCGAAGCGCACCTCCTCGGCCTCCGAGAGGGCGCCCTCGAGGTAGGCGGTCACGAGCTCGACGACCTCCCGGCAGCTCAGCATCTCGGGGGACCCGCTCATGCCGCCCGCCCGTCCAGGTAGTCCTCGAGCGCCTCGCGCACCTTCGAGCGGGCCCTGTGGAGCAGCACGCGCTGGTTGCCCTCGCTGATCTCCAGGAGGTCGCAGACCTCGTCGGACGACCAACCCTCGACGTCGCGCAGCGAGATCACCGTACGCTGCGACGCGGGCAGGGCGTCGATCGCCGCCAGCGTGTGCTCACGGGTCTCGCGGGCAAGGAGCGCCTCTTCGGGAAGCCCGCCCCAGCTCCGCGGCGGCGTCGCCCAATGGCCCGGGTAGGCCGAGTGGTCGACCGGGAGGAAGCGGTCCGGATCGACGGCCGGCGCGTCGCCGCCCGCGAGGGACGAGAACGGCACGGACCGCGCCTCCTTCCGCGCCCGCGTTCGGGCCTGGTTCGCGAGGATGCGGAAGATCCACGTCCGAAGCGAGGAGCGGCCCTCGAAGCGCGGGAGGCTTCTGAGGACGCCGATCCACGTGTCCTGGACGACCTCTTCCGCGACGGCCCGCGTGCGCACGTACATCAGCGCGACGCGGATCAGCGATGCGTTGTAGCGCTCGACGAGGTCGCGGAAGACCTGCTCGTCGCCGGCACGCAGTGCGTCGACGAGGCGCAGGTCCTCGGGCGTGGCGATCGGGTGCTGCGCTTCGGTGGACGGCATCGCGTGGAGGACGAGCGTATCGAGATACACGCCCGCCTGTCCGCCGAGGGCCCGCGGGCGTTACACGGGTCGCGTGTAACGAGTGCCGCCGAAGCTCGACTGTCGTGCATGGACGCCGTCAGCTTCGACAACCTGGCCGCCGTCGCGGCCGTCGCCTTCCTCGCCCCGCTCGTCCTCGGGCTCGCGCCCCGGCTGCGGCTGCCGTCCGTGCTGCTCGAGATCGGCGCAGGCATCGTGCTCGGCCCGTCGGTGCTCGGATGGGTGCAGGCTGACGCCGCCGTGAACGTGCTGTCGCTCATCGGCGTCGGGTTCCTGCTCCTCCTGGCAGGGCTCGAGATCGAGGTCGAGCGCCTGCGCGGGGCGGTGCTGCGGCTCGCGCTCGTCGGATTCGGCGTGTCGTTCGTGATCGCCCTGGGAGCCGGCTACGCGCTCGACGCCGCCGGCGTCGTGCATGCGCCCTTCCTGGTCGCGGTCATCCTGTCGGCGACGTCGCTCGCGGTCGTCCTGCCGCTGCTCAAGGACTCGGGGCTCGCCGGCTCGGCGTTCGGGCAACTCGTGATCGCCGCGGCATCGATCGCCGACGTCGCGACGATCGTGCTGCTGTCGCTCTTCTTCTCGGAGGAGACCGACGGCATCGGCGTGCGCCTCGCCCTGTTCGCCGCGTTCGGCCTGCTCTGCGTCGGCGCCGGGCTTGCGATCGCTCTGGGCGCGCGGCTGCCGTCGCTCTCGAGCGCCCTCCTCCGGCTCCAGGACACGACAGCGCAGATCCGCGTCCGGGGGGCGTTCGTGCTCCTCATGGCGTTCAGCATCATCGCCCAGCGCTTCGGCCTCGAGGCGATCCTGGGGACGTTCCTCGCGGGCATGCTCCTGAAGCTCGCCGACCGCGACGCCGCGATGACCCACACGCACTTCCACGAGAAGCTCGCCGAGGCCGGCTTCGGGTTCTTCATTCCCGTGTTCTTCGTCGCGAGCGGCCTGCGCCTCGACGCCGGCGCCCTCTTCTCCGACAGCTCGACGCTGCTGCACGTCCCCGTGCTCGTGGTCGCCGTCTACCTCATCCGCGGCGTCCCCGCGATCCTCTACACGGGCGTGCTCGGAGCCCGCCGGGCGCTGGCCGCCGGGCTCCTCCAGTCGACGACGCTGAGCTTCGTCCTCATCGCATCGCAGATCGGCCAGGAGCTCGGGCTCCTCGGCGCGTCCGACGTCGCGGCGCTGACGGCCGCGGCCCTGGTGTCGGTGCTCGTGAGCCCGGTTCTGGCGCTCACGGTGCTCGGCGTCAGCGAGGAGTCGCCGTCGGATGCCCTCGCCACGGCGTCACCTTGACCCCATCGAGGTACGTCCCGACCGAGTCCGAGACGCCGCCGTCGGCGAACTCGAGCCGCGTCCGCGGGCCCGTCGCGCGCACCTTGAACGCGTAGGCGTGCCACTCGGTCTGCGAGAGCCCGCGCCCGTCGAGGACGATCCGCGCGAGCCGGACGCGATGCCAGCGCACGATGAGGACGTTCTCGGCCCTGCCCGTGCCCGGCCGGGCCGAGGCGAAGAACTGGAGCCGGTAGAGGCGGCCCGCCTCGGTGTGCACCCGCTGGAAGATGCCGCTCGAGGCGTCGGAGTCGAGCTCGGCGAGCTGGTCGCCGAGCGCCGGCGCGCCGGCCACGTGGTTCTGGAGCTCGATGTTCGGCCCGAAGGCCAGGTGCCAGCCCGGAATCGAGGCGAACGGGTGCGACGACCCGGCCGCCACGGACGGGTGCTCGAAGCTGCCGTTCGTCAGCATGTTCGGGAGCACCGGCGGGCTCGCCGTGGCCCGCGCCGCTCCGACCCAGAGGCCGAACGCGGCAACGAGGATGCCGGGGAGAACGAACCGGGGCCGTGCGGCGACGCGGACCACGACTACGAACACCGCATGCGGGGGCCCGGGCGTTACAGACCGGTCGCCGGAAGGCATTGCCACCGAGCGGCCCATGTCGCATAGTGAGATCAGGAACCCTGATCTCGTGGAGCGGTGCTGGGCAGCGCGCGGCGCGTGCCCGACGCCTTCGTGAGAGGCGGTTTCCACCCCCGCAGTCCGGGCGCCCGTCGCGGCTCCCCGGCCCCCGGGCAGGTCGCGTTCAAGCCTGGGGGAGTCCCCGCCGATTAGAGAGGCAGTCATGTCCGAGCCACTCTTCGAACAGTCCGAAGCAGACCGCCTGCTCGACGAGTTCCTTTCCATGCTCCCGGTCTTCCCGACCACCATCGGGGTGTTCTCGGCCGAGGGCGGCGTCGCCGAGATCGTCCTCGCCGACCTCGACCAGGGCCTCCTGGTCGGCTACGCGCCCCAGATCCTCATGCAGAAGGACCTCATCATCGTCTGCCCGCTCCGCGATGTCGGCGGCGGGGGATACGACGTCTCGCTCAAGGTCGAGAAGGCGTACTTCCAGTCGGGCGACCAGACCCTGCTTCACCTGTCGGTCGTCGCGATCGAGCATCAGCCCGGCCATCGCCGCTCCAAGCGCGCGCGCCGGACCGATCGGGCCGACGTGATGGTGCTCTATTCGACCGGCCTCGACGCGGGCACGCGCATGGTGGCGCGCCTGGCCGACATCTCTGAGGACGGTGTCGCGTTCGTGAGCGAGCTGCCGCTGTCGGTCGGCGACCGGGTCATGCTCTCGATCCACGTCGGCGCCCGGCCGATCACGCTCGAGGCGCAGGTCGTCCGCGACGAGACCGTCGCCTTCGGCCGCCACCGGATCGGCTGCGAGGTGAACGCGATCGCCGAGCACGACCGCGAGGCCGTGACCGCGATCGCCGAGAACGGTGAGGAGGGCGACGTCGCCCTGCGCCGTCCCGACCTCGTCGCCGCGCGGGCCCAGAACCGCGCCGAGCTGCACGCGCTCAAAGAGCGGCTCACCGTCCGGCGCCGCTACAGGCAGCGCTAGATGAGTGATTCCACGCCGCCGCTAGCGGCTCAACGCGCGACCGTCGCCCCGGCCCGGTTGGCCGCGACGATGGCCGCCTGATCCGGCGGTACCGGCGGGAGATCCTCGAGGAGCGCATCCGCGAAGTCCGCCGCGGCTGCGTGCTCGAGCGCGCGGTTGTGGCGGC
>DATAEI010000111.1:0-17345 GCA_036258075.1 Gaiellales bacterium | reverse complement strand
CTTCCGCGTCGGGATCGTGGTGTTGCGCTCGATGAGCTTCGTGAAGACGCCGCCCTTGGTCTCGATGCCCAGCGACAGCGGGGTCACGTCGAGCAGCAGGACGTCCTTCACCTCGCCCTTCAGCACGCCGGCCTGGATGGCAGCGCCGATGGCGACCACCTCGTCGGGGTTGACGCCGCGGTGCGGCTCCTTGCCGATCAGCTCCTTGACCTTCTCCTGCACGGCCGGCATGCGGGTCATGCCGCCGACCAGGATCACCTGGTTGATGTCGCTCGCCTGGAGGCCGGAGTCGGAGAGGGCCTGCTTGGTCGGCGCGACCGTGCGCTCGACGAGGTCGTGGGTGAGCTCGGTGAGCTTGGCCCGCGAGAGCGTCGTGTCGAGGTGCTTGGGCCCCTCGGCGTCGGCGGTGATGAACGGCAGGTTGATGTTGGTCGACTGGGTGGTCGAGAGCTCGATCTTGGCCTTCTCTGCGGCCTCGTAGAGCCGCTGGAGCGCCATCGGGTCGTTGCCCAGGTCGATGCCCTGGTCGCGCTTGAACTCGGCGATCAGCCAGTCCACAACGGCCTTGTCGAAGTTGTCGCCGCCGAGGTGGTTGTCGCCGGAGGTGGCCTTCACCTCGAACACGCCCTCGCCCAGCTCGAGCACCGACACGTCGAAGGTGCCGCCGCCGAGGTCGAAGACGAGGATGGTCTGGTCGCCCTCCTTGTCGAGGCCGTACGCGAGCGACGCAGCCGTCGGCTCGTTGATGATGCGCAGCACCTCGAGGCCGGCGATCTTGCCGGCGTCCTTGGTGGCGTTGCGCTGGGCGTCGTTGAAGTACGCCGGGACCGTGATGACGGCCTCGGAGACGGTCTCGCCCAGGTAGGCCTCGGCGTCGGCCTTCAGCTTCTGGAGGATCATCGCCGAGATCTCCGGGGGCGGGAACATCTTGTCGCCCGCCTGGACGCGGGCATCGCCGTTCGGCCCGCTCACGACCTCGTACGGCACGATCTTCTGCTCCTCGGACACCTCGGCGGCCTTGCGGCCCATGAAGCGCTTGATCGAGAAGACGGTGTTCTTGGGGTTCGTGACCGCCTGGCGCTTGGCGGGGGTGCCGACCAGGCGCTGGCCGTCCTTGGTGAACGCCACGACCGACGGGGTCGTCCGCCCACCCTCGGCGTTGGGGATGACGGTGGGCTCGCCGCCCTCCATCACCGCCATGCACGAGTTGGTCGTGCCGAGATCGATGCCGATCACTTTTGCCATGTGGTGCTCGCTCCTTGCGTTGGTGCCACGAAGAAAATCTAAGTCGCTTTATAGCAACTTTCCACGGGCCGGGCAAGGGAGGGGGTCGCGTAGATGGCGACCTCGCGGTTGACCAGGAGCGGGCGCAGCCAGGGGACGTCGTCCAGGACGCCGCGACGGCCGCGCTGCAGCATCGCCCTGCCACCGACCCGGGCGCCGGCAACGGCGACCACGACGTCGACGTGCTGGTTCTCGATGAACGCCCGGTTCCCGATCGGGTCGCGGAAGAAGCGGTGCGCGCCGAGCACGATCGGGAGCACCCGCCGCAGCACCGTCGGGCGCAGGTACGGGGCCATCCCCTCGTCGACGCTGATCCGCCGGGCCAGCACCTCGAAGCTCCCGGCGGTGCGCACGTTCACCAGGATGCGGGCGTTGCACGGCACCGTGCGCTCGACCGCGCTCATCACCCGGAGGCCGGCCGCCTCGTCGGCCGAGACGCCAGGCGGAGCGGTGAATCCGGCCAGCGCGACGGCAGCCAGGGCGACGGCGGCCGCGCCGGCCCGGCGCAGGCCGTGGCGGCGGCCGCGGGCGGCGGCTGCGACCGCCGTGCGCGCGATGGCGCTCAGGGCCGCGACACCGGCGATGGCCGCGAACAGGATGCCGTACTCGAAGAGCCGCCGCGGCCCGAACGTGGCCGGGACGAACGTGCGGTAGCGGTGGCTGAAGTAGAGGCCGAGCGCGGCCAGGGTGAGCCCGGTCGCCCAGCTCGCGAAGATGACCGGCCCCAGCGTCCTCCGCCGCCTCCAGGCCGCGTACGCCGAGGCGAGCGCGAGGAGCAGGAGCGCGGCGTAGTCGCGCCGCGGCGTCGTGATCTGGAGATCCTCGAAGACGCTCGCGAGGGCCACCTCGCCGACCCGCGCCGGCGGGATCGCCCAACCCGTGCGCCGCCCCTTCGGATGGGTGCGCTTGATGACCTCGAACGACTTGGTGGGGTCGAGCGTGACCGGGAAGCCCGGATAGCCGCCGGACCCGCGCGCCCGCTGGAAGCCCAGGTCGCCGCCGGACGCGCCGAGCGCCGCCAGCCAGATCACCAGCGTGATGACGGCCGTCAGGCCGCCGGCGCGGGCGATCCGGCCCAGCCGCCGGCGGCGGTCGCGGCCGGCGACGAGCGCCGCCGCGATGTACGAGACGAGGAAGATCCCGAACACGACGACCGGGATGAGGTGCGTCCCGGCCGCCGCTCCGAGGAGCACGCCGGCGACGGCCGCCTCGCGGAGCCCGAGCCGCCCGCGGACGATGCCGATGGCGATCACGGCGGCGCACGCGGCGGCCATGCGCCCCAGCGTCTCGACCCGGTAGACGTTCGCGTCCTGGGTGAACTCCGAGTTGATGGGCGCCGCGACGGGGACGGCGAGCACGAGCGCCGGCACGCCGATCGAGAGCGCCCGCAGCCCGAGCGCCCTGCCGAGGGCCAGGAGCGCTGCGAAGAGGCCGACCCCGCCGAGCCACACCATCGCCGCGATCGTCGGCAGCACGCCGTGCGGCGCCACCGAGATCACCCCGGCCTCGAACGAGTTCAGGATGACCTTGCTCACGGTCGTCGGGATGTGCAGGCCCCACTGGAGCGTGCTCCCGGGGACGCCGCCCGCCTGGAGGATCTCGGTTCCGTCGCCCCAGTAGCGCCACGCCGCCTCGTTGCTCATGAAGGACGCGGGCTCGAGGCGGAGCTTCTCGAGCGCGAAGACCGTCAGCCCCGCGAGGCCCGGCGCCACCGTCCAGCGGCACGAGCGCCACTCGGCGGCGAGCGCGCGCACGTGGGCCCGCGGCGAGCGCCACCGGAAGGCGGCGGCCCAGAGCGCGATCGTGACGGCGGCGAGGGTCGCCGCGAACGACGCCCGGCCGATCACGTCGGCGATTGCGAGCACCGTCGCCGTCAGCGCCGCGGCCGCGTAGCCGAGGCCGAAGCAGAGCGCGACCGCCGTCTCGATGCGGAGCGTCCCCGGGCGGAAGGCGGCGAGCGTGGCGCCGGCCCCGGGCAGGAGGACGACCGCCAGGACTGCAAGGAGGCTCGCCGGGCTCACCGCTCTACACTACGGCGCGACCTTCGGGGGAGGGCGGCATTCGGGGCACGAGGATGGGCGGGTACGGGCGCGTGAGCTGGTGCGCCCTCGGCGTGGCCGCGGCGGTCGTGCTCGGTGTCGCGTCGCTCGGCTCGGGCACCTCCGGGGCCGCCCGGCGGCACGCTGCCGCGGCCGCCGCCCGGCCGAACATCGTGGTCATCCTCACCGACGACCAGCCGACGCAGACGCTCTGGGCGATGCCGAGGACGCGGCGGCTCCTGGCCGCCCACGGCGTCAAGTTCACGTCGTTCTACGACTCGGTCGCGCTCTGCTGCCCGGCCCGGGCCGCGCTCCTCACCGGCCGCTACGCACACTCGACGAAGGTGTACGGGAACGCTCCGCCGCTCGGAGGCGCCGCCACGTTCCGCCACCGCGGCGACGACGCCCAGACGCTGGCCGTGTGGCTGCACCGCGCCGGCTACCGCACCGGCCTCTTCGGCAAGTACCTGAACGGCTACCGGGGCGGCTACGTGCCGCCCGGCTGGGATGCCTTCACGACGTCCGCGCGCTACTGGGGCGGCCCGGGATACGAGCAGGGCCATCCGAAGCACTACCCGTTCGCGACCTACATGCCGGACTACATGGGCACGCGCGCAGCCCAGTTCATCCGCTCGACGCCCCGCTCCACGCCCTTCTTCGCCTACTACGCGCCGTATGCGCCCCACGCGCATCCGAGCCCGGAGCCGCGGTTCGCCTCGCGGCACGTGTGCTGGCGCTGCCACGGCTGGCCGACGCCCGACTTCGACGAGCAGAGCGTCGCCGACAAGCCGTTCTTCGAGCGCCGTCCACCGCTGACGCGGCCCGAGCGGACGGCGGTGCGCCACTTCCGCACGGCCCAGATCCGCACGCTCATGTCCGTCGACCTGAAGGTGGGACGCATCGTCGCGGCGCTCAAGGACACCGGGCGGTTGCACAACACGATCATCGTGTTTCTCTCGGACAACGGCGTCATGTGGGGCACGCACCGGCTCTCCCCGACGTCCAAGCGCAACCCCTACCGCAGGGCGAGCCGCATGCCGCTCATCATCCGCTACGACGCCCTTGGCGATGAGCCGCGCGTCGAGCCGAGGCTGGTCGGGAACGTCGACATCGCCCCCACCCTGGCGGCGCTCGCCGGCGTCGCAGTGCCGGCGTCGGTCGAGGGCGTGAGCTTCGCGCCGATCCTGCGCGACCCGTCCCAGACGTCCAGGCGGAAGCTCCTGCTCGAGAACTTCACCCGGACGCAGGTCGAGGGAAGAGCGCCGAGCTACTGCGGGGTGCGCACGCGCGACTACCTGTACGTCCACTACGCGACGGGCGCGGTCGAGCTCTACAACGAGCGCAGCGACCCGTACGAGCTGCACAACGCCGCCGGCGACCCCGCGCTCGCCGCCGTGCAGCGCAGGCTCCTTGCGACGACCAAGCGGCTGTGCACGCCGCGGCCGCCCGGGCTCACGTTCTGAGCTCGGCCCGGCCGTAGTCGCACAGGTCGAGGAGCACACACTGCTCGCAGCGCGGCCGCCTGGCGGTGCAGGTCGTGCGACCGTGGCGGATGAGGAGCAGGTGCGCCTCGAGCATCCGCCGCTGCGGGGTCATCTCGGTCAGGAGCGCGTGGGCGGCGTCGGCCGTCGTTCCGGCAGGGACGAGCCCGACGCGGAGCGCGATCCGGTGGATGTGGGTGTCGACCGGCATCACCGGCACGCCGAGGCTGAAGAGCAGGACGCACGAGGCGGTCTTCGGGCCGACGCCGGGAAGGGCGACGAGCCAGCGCATCGCCTCGCCGGCGGGCTTCTCACCGAGCCAGTCCAGGTCGAGGTCGTCGAGGTCGCGCAGCACCGCCTGGATACGCGGCGCCTTCTGGAGCGCGAGGCCCCCGGGCCGCAGCGCCTCGACGAGCTCAGCCTCCGGCGCGTCGCGGACGGCGGCCCACGTCGGGAAGCGCTCGCGCATACGGGCGTACGCGCGCTCGCTGTTCAGATCGCTCGTGTTCTGGCTCAGGATCGTGAGAACGAGCTCGTCCAGCGCCGGGCGCGGGGTGCGGGCCGCCGGCTTCCCGTAGGCCGCCCGCAGCCGGTCGAGAATCTCGTTCATCGGCACCCGGCCGTTCTATCAGGCCGGGCCGGGGGTAGGTACGCTGCAACCGATGGATCCCGTCCTCGACACGCGTGCGCGGCCCCTCCGCGACCTGCGGATCTCCGTCACGGACCGGTGCGACTTCCGCTGCGTCTACTGCATGCCGAAGGAGATCTTCGGCCGGGACTTCGAGTTCCTGCGCCGCTCGGAGCTCCTGACGTTCGAGGAGATCACGCGGGTTGCGCGGATCGGCGCGGAGCTGGGCGTGCACAAGCTGCGCCTGACCGGCGGCGAGCCGCTCCTGCGCCGCGACCTCGAGCGGCTCGTGGGGATGCTGGCGGCGATCGACGGCATCGACGACATCGCCATGACGACGAACGGGTCGCTCCTCCCGCGCAAGGCGCGGGCGCTGGCCGACGCCGGCCTGCGCCGGGTGACGGTGAGCCTCGACTCGCTCGACGACGCCGTCTTCGGCGCGGTGAACGATGTGGACTTCCCGGTCGGGCGGGTGCTCGAAGGCATCGCGGCGGCCGCCGATGCGGGGCTGCCCGTCAAGGTGAACATGGTTGTGAAGCGCGGCCTGAACGACGGCTCGGTGCTCGACATGGCCCGGCACTTCCGAGGCACCGGCCACGTGCTGCGCCTGATCGAATACATGGACGTCGGCAGCACCAACGGGTGGCAGATGGACGACGTGGTCCCGGCGGCGGAGCTGGTCGCGGCGATCGCCGCCGAGTGGGAGCTCGAGCCGGTCGACCCGGCATACCCCGGTGAGGTCGCGCGCCGCTACCGCTACGCCGACGGCGGCGGCGAGATCGGCGTCATCGCATCGGTCACCCAGCCGTTCTGCCACGACTGCTCGCGGGCCCGGCTCTCGGCCGAGGGCCGGCTCTACACGTGCCTCTTCGCCGCGGCCGGGCACGACCTGCGCCGGAGGCTCCGCGGGGAGGGCGGCGACGCGGACGTCGAGGCCTTCCTGCGCCGCATCTGGGGCCGCCGCTCCGACCGCTACTCCGAGCTCCGCACCGCCGAGACATCCGGCCGGCCCAAGGTCGAGATGTCGCATATCGGCGGCTGATCCGGGCGCGGGGGGCGCTCTCCCGCCGCTCAGATCATCCCAATTGGGCGACGCGGCGCAAGGGCTGCGACCGCTGATTTCGCTAGAATGCAATTGGCTATGGACGCTGCGCCGACCACCCGGCGTTCCGCTTGGAGGAACCCGCGCTGGCTGCCCAAGGGGTGGCCGGACTTCGTGCTGCAGCTCGTCCTGTTTGCCGTCGTCGACCTGCTCTACGAGCTCACCCGCGGGCTCTCCGAGGGCAGCGTCGCCACCGCGTTCGGCCATGCCCGCAGCGTCGTCTCGTGGGAGCAGTCGCTCGGGATCTTCAACGAGCTCGACGTGCAGCAGTGGGCGATCCAGCGCCACTGGGTGCTCGACATCGCGGACTTCACCTACTTCCACATGCACTTCGTCGTGACGACGGTCTTCATGTTCTGGCTCTACCTGCGGCGGAACCGCCACTACTACTTCATCCGAAACGCCGTGTTCGTCGCCGACGGGATCGCGCTCATCGGCTTCACGCTCTTCCCGACGGCGCCGCCGCGGATGCTGACCGACCTCGGCTTCACCGACACGCTCGACCGCTACGCATCGATCTCGAACTATTCCGGGCCGGTCGCCGCGCTTGCGAACCCGTTCGCGGCCGTGCCGTCGATCCATACGTGCTACTCGCTCATCATCGGCCTCTCCTGCTTCTTCCTCGTCAGGCGCCGGCCGCTGCGCGTGACCTGGCTCTTCTACCCCTGCCTGATCGTGTTCTCGATCATCGCGACGGCCAACCACTTCTGGCTCGACGCGATCCTCGGCGGCCTGCTCGCCTGCGTCGCGCTCTCGACGGCATGGGTGATCGAGCGCTACCGGCCGACGCTGCCGCGCTCGGCACGGGTGCGCATGCGGCTGGAAGCTCCGCCGCGGCTCGCCGACGCGAGATAGCGCCCGTGGTATAGTGCGCGGGATGAGCACCCCGCTCGCCCGCCTCAAGACGGGCTATACGCAGGGCGGACGCGACCTCGGCATGGCCTTCATGGGCCGGCTCGGCTCGCTGCCGTTCACCCCGAACCAGATCACCGTCGCCGGCCTGCTCATGAACCTCGCGGCAGCCGCGCTCGTCGTCGAACGGCATTTCGTCTGGGCGACCGTCGTCTTCATCACCGGCTCGATCCTGGACATCCTCGACGGCGCGCTCGCGCGCACCCACGGCCAGCTGACGCCGTTCGGGGGCTTCCTCGATTCGACCACCGACCGGCTCTCGGAGGGCCTCATCCTCGGGGCGATCGCGATCGTGCTCGCCGACCAGGGCCATCAGGTCGCGCTGGGATGCGTCTTCGTCGCCCTCGTCGGGTCGTTCCTCGTGAGCTACACGCGCGCCAAGGCGGAGTCGCTCGGCGTGCGCGGCGAGGCCGGGCTCATGGCCCGGGCCGAGCGGGTCGTCCTGATCGCGGCGGCGCTCCCCTTCGCCGGGCTCGGGACGCTGCCCTACGCCATCTACCTGCTGGCGGGGCTCACCGCGCTCACCGTCATCCAGCGCATCGTGTACGTCAGACGACAACTCACCTCGGAGGGATAGGCATGGCCGATCAGGCCTCGACCAACGGACATCGCAAGCCCAGCGGGAAGGTGCGCGTCGCCATCGTCGGCGCCGGCAACTGCGCCTCCGCGCTCGTCCAGGGCGTGCACCACTACCGCGACGCCAAGGCCGGCGGGTTCGTGCCCGGCCTCATGCACGTCGACCTCGGCGGCTACCACATCTCGGACATCGAGTTCTCGGCCGCGTTCGACGTCGACGCCGACAAGGTCGGACGCGACCTCGGCGAGGCGATCTTCCGCGGCCAGAACAACACCGTGAAGTTCTGCGACGTGCCCAAGCTGAACGTCCCCGTCCACCGCGGCATGACGCACGACGGCATCGGCAAGTACCTGAGCAAGGTCATCACGAAGGCGCCGGGCGAGACGGCCGACGTCGTCCGCATCCTCCAGGAGACGGGCACCGACGTCGTCGTCAGCTACCTGCCGGTCGGCTCCGAGGAGGCGACCAAGTGGTACGTCGAGCAGGTGCTGTCGGCGGGCTGCGGGTTCGTGAACTGCGTGCCGGTGTTCATCGCCCGCGAGCCCTACTGGCGGCGGCGGTTCGAGGAGAAGGGCCTGCCGATCGTCGGCGACGACATCAAGTCGCAGGTCGGCGCGACCATCGTCCACCGCCAGCTCACCCGGCTCTTCCGGGAGCGCGGCGTGCGCCTCGAGCGCACCCACCAGCTGAACGTCGGCGGCAACACCGACTTCATGAACATGCTCGAGCGCGAGCGGCTCGAGTCCAAGAAGATCTCCAAGACGAACGCGGTGACGTCGCAGCTCGACTACGACATCGGCGCACGCAACGTCCACATCGGGCCGTCCGACTACGTCGAGTGGCTCGACGACCGCAAGTGGGCCTACATCCGCATGGAGGGCCGCTCCTTCGGCGACGTGCCCCTCAACATCGAGCTGAAGCTCGAGGTCATCGACTCGCCCAACTCGGCCGGGATCGTGATCGACGCCGTGCGCTGCGCGAAGCTCGGCCTCGACAACGGCATCGCCGGGGCGCTCGAGTGGCCGTCGGCCTACTTCATGAAGTCGCCGCCTGTGCAGCATCCCGACGACGAGTGCCGTGACCAGGTCGAGGCGTTCATCGCGGCCAACACGCCCAGCGCGGCCGGTACCAAGGAGAAGAGCAAGGCGAAGGCGTGAGCCCGCTCAGGCTCTGCCTGGTCTCGCCGTTCGCGCTCGACGGCGCACACCCGGTGGCCGAGCACGTCCGCGGGACCGCGACGGCCCTCGCGCGCTCGGGCCACCGGGTGACCGTGCTCGCCCCCAGCCCGTCGACGCGGGCGCTCCGCAGCGGCCGCCGGCGCCTGCGGGCGCTCGCGAGCGGCGACACCGAGGCGCTGCACGCACTCGAGGGCGAGCCGCTCCAGGTGGCGATGACGCCCGCGGTGCCGCTGCGGCAGCGGGGACGCCGGCGCGGCGCCGGCCTCCCGGTCGCCGCGAGCGCGAACGTCGCGCTGGCCGTCGCGGCCGGCGGCTTCGACGTCGTCCACGTCCACGAGCCGCTCCACCCCAGCCTGGCGACCGCGGCGCTGCGCCATTCGCCCGGGCTCGTCGTCGCCACGTTCCACTCGGCCGACCCGCGGGCGTTCTCCTATCCCGTGCGCGACCGCACCCGCGAGCGCTTCCGGTCGCGGATCGACGCGCTCCTCGCCACGTCGGAGCAGGCGGCGGCCGCCGCGGCCCAGCTCTATCCCGGCGACTACGCCATCCTGCCGGCCGGGATCTCGGAGCAGTTCCGGCCGGGGACGAAGGCCGGGACGCGGATCGCCGCCGAGTGGTCGAGCGAGGGCCGGGCGCCGCTGCGCGCGCTCGTGAAGCTGGTCGCCGCACACCCCGAGCTCGAGCTCGTGCTGGTGTGGAACCGGCACAGCCGCAAGCCCATGCGCCCGTACGTGCCCTCGACGGCCCGCGGCCGGATCCACGTGCGAAGCCCCAAGGACACGAGCGAGCGGGCGGCCGCGCTCCGCGACGCGGACGTCTTCGTCTCTGCGCCGGGGGGCGACGAGGCGCTGGCCTGGGAGGCACGGGCGAGCGGCTGTGCGGTCGTCTCGGCGCTCCCGGCGGGGGAGCTCGCACCGGTCGACCCGGGGCTCGGCTACGCCGCCGACCAGCCGGCGCTCGCCGCGGCCGCCGCGGCCCGGCTGATCGAGGATGCGGGGCTGCGCGAGGAGCTCTCCGTGCGCGGCCGCGCAGCCGCCGAGGAGCACAGCTTCGCTGCGGTCGCGAGCCGGCTCGAGCAGGTCTACACCGGGCTCGGAAGCCGGCGCCGTGTGAGCCGGCGCCCGCCGCTCGAGGGGCGCGCGACGATCCTCGCCGACCTGCACATGCACACGAACCACTCGCACGACTGCGCGACGGATCCCGGGGCGCTCCTCGACCACTGCATCGCCCAGGGCCTGGGCGCGGTGGCGATCACCGACCACAACGAGGTCTCGGGCGCGCTCGAGGCGGCGGCGCTCGGAAAGCCGATCACCGTCATCGTCGGCGAGGAGGTGAAGACGTCGCAGGGCGAGGTGATCGGCCTCTTCCTGCACGAGCGGATCGACCGCGGGATGACGATGGACGACACGATCACCGCGATCCAGGATCAGGGCGGGCTCGTCTACATGCCCCACCCCTTCGACCGGATGCACACGATCCCCGACTCGGCGACGCTGCTGCGCGTCCTCGACCGCATCGACATCTTCGAGGTCTATAACTCGCGGCTCCTCTTCGACACGTTCAACGACGACGCCCTGCGGTTCGCGGCCAAGTACAACCTGATCCAGGCCGCCGGGTCGGACGCGCACGTCCTCCAGGGCATCGGCACGGCGCTGAACCAGATCCCCGCGTTCGAGGGGCCGGAGGAGTTCCTGCTCGCGATGCGCCAGAACCAGATCGTCCGGCGCCCGAAGAACCTCCTGTATCTTCAGGGGCTGAAGTGGGTACAGAGCGTGAGCAGGTAGAGGCATCGGGCGATCCTCGCCGAATACGGCGGTGGGTGAACGTGGCGGAGGATCAGATCTACGAGCGCTACCAGGCGAAGGCGATCGCCGAGATCAACGCGCTCGGGCACGACATCGCCGAGTGGCTGCGCGAAGCGCACCCCGGCGCCGCGCCCGTGCTCGGCACGGGGCACCCGCTGGCCGACATCCTGCTCCTGAAGCACACGCCGCTGCCGGCCGAGGCCCAGGAGGGCGTCGCGTTCTTCGGGCGGTCGGGACAGGCGATCCTGAAGAGCCTCCAGCGGCTGCGGATCGACCCGCTCATGCTCTACGGCACCGACTGTGTCAAGGCGGCGGTCGAGCCGGCGGAGGACGATCTGGCCCAGTGCCGGACGTGGCTTACGCGCGAGATCCACATCACGCAGCCGCGGATGATCGTGGCGATGGGCGACGAGGCCCGGGCCTTCCTCGACTCGATCGAGTTCCCGCTCTCGGTGCCGAGCGGCGGCGAGCTCGGCGAGATCCGGCAATGGACGCCGACCATCGAGCTCCTCGCGACGCCCGACATCGACCAGTGCCTCGACAGCTCACAGTCGAAGCAGGCATTCTGGGCCGCCTTCCGGGGTCTCGGCGAGTGGTACGAGAACCTCCCGCCGTACTAGGGCTGAAAAACCGGGTCAGACCCCAATTTCTCATCGATACTGCGCACGTGGCTGAACGGAACATCGTTGCCCTGGGAGGCGGCGGGTTCGGAGGGGCCGGCGACGACGCCGCGCTTGACGACTTCGTGCTCGGGCTGACCGGCGTCGAGCGGCCCGCCGTCTGCTTCGTCCCCACCGCGTCGGGCGACTCCGACGCCTACGTCGTCGCCTTCCACGCCGCCTTCCCACCCGGACGGGCACGGGCGACGCACCTGCCGCTCTTCGTCCGCGACGGGCGAGACGTGCGCCGCCACCTGCTCTCGCAGGACGTGATCTACGTGGGCGGCGGGAACACCGTGAACATGCTCGCGATCTGGCGCGCCCACGGTGTCGACGCGATCCTGCGCGAGGCGTGGGAGGCCGGCGTCGTGCTGGCCGGCATGTCGGCAGGTGCGCTGTGCTGGTTCGAGGGCGGCATCACCGACTCCTACGGTGCCGTCGACGGGCTGCCCGACGGGCTCGGGCTCCTGCCCGGGAGCATGTGCCCGCACTTCAACAGCGAGCCGGGCCGGCGGCCGGTCTACCTGCGGCTCGTGGCCGAGGGCGCCCTGCCGCCGGGCATCGCGGCCGACGACAACTGCGCGCTTCACTTCCGCGGGACGGCGCTCGCCGAGGCGGTCTCGTCTCGCGACGGCGCGGGCGCATACCGGATCGACGCCTCGGGCGAGGCGCCGCTCGCCGCGCGCCGGCTCGGCGGATGAGGCGGCTTGCGGCCCCGGCCGCGGCGGTCGCCGGCCTCGGCGCGGTCAACCTGCTGGCCCCGCATCTCCCCGAGCCGCGCACCTGGGGCCAGATCGCAGGGCTGGCGCTGGTCTCGTTCCCGCTCGCGACCCTCACGATCGCGGCGCTCCTCCCCTACGCGGGGAACCGTCCGGGAGCCCTCGCCGCCGCCGCGGCGGCCGCAGCGGTGCTGGCCGGCGTCCTGATCGCGGCCGGACTGGCCGGGACGCCGGCCACGCTCGCCAAGCTCGTCGCCGCGGCCTGCGCCGGCTTCGCGCTCACCGTGCTCCTGCGGACGCCGCTCGAGCTGGCCGGGATCGCGATCCTGGTCGCCGCCGTCGACGCGCTCAGCGTCGCCGCCGGCCCGACGCATGTGATCGTCGAGCACCACACGGACGTCCTCGACACGTTCACGCTGGCGTTCCATCCGCTCGGCACCTTCGGCTCGGCCCAGATCGGCGTCAGCGACTTCGTCTTCTTCGCGCTCTTCGTCGCCGCGGCGATCCGCATGGGTCTGCGCCGGCAGCCGACCTGGGCCGCGATGACCGCGTCCTTCGGCGCGACAGCCGCCCTGTCGTACGCCGTCGACTCCGCCCTGCCGGCGCTCCCGCTGCTCTCGCTGGGGCTCCTGCTGCCGAACGCCGACCTGTTGTGGGCGCGCGCACGGGGGACGGGGGCGTCCCCCGAACGGGAGAGCGGAACCTCCTCGATCTGACCGATCTAGAACCCTGTGAGCCGGTGGCTGAGGTCGACCCTGCCCATCGCCGCCGTCTGTGCGGTCTCCGCGTGCATGCTCCTCGCCCCGGCGGCATTCGCCCAGGGCAAGGTCGCGGTCGCAGACACGCAGCCCGGCTGGGCGAGCTCCACAAACCTGACCGGCGCCGATCCGAACGCCGATCACGTCGTGTTCTCTGTGTGGCTCGGGTGGCAGCGGGACGGCGAGCTCGAGAGGACGCTCGCCGACCTCTACGACCCGTCGTCCTCGAGCTACCGCCACTGGCTCACGCCGGCCCAGTTCCACGCGCGCTTCTCGCCGCGCGGGAGTGACGTCGCGGCGGTGCGCTCGTGGCTCTCGTCGCAGGGCTTCGCCATCGTCGGCGTCCCCGCGAACCACCTGTTCGTGACCGCCGAGGGCACCGTCGCGCAGGTCGAGAAGGCCTTCGACGTGAACGAGAACATGTACCGCGTCGCCGGATCCGTCCTGCGCGCGCCCAACCACGACCCGGTCGTGCCCGCCGCCGTCGCCCCGTACATCAGCGCGATCACCGGGCTCGACGGCGCGATGACGCTGGCACATCCGAACGTCGACGCGCCGCCCCCTCCGCCCGCCGGGACGTCGGTCGGGCCGTGCTCGAGCTACTGGGGCCAGCGCACCTCGTCGGCGTTCGCGAACCCGTACGGCGCCGGGCCGCTGCCCTGGATCGTCTGCGGCTACCAGCCGTGGCAGATCGACTCGGCCTACGGGATCGACCGCCTGCACGCCGCCGGCCTCGACGGCCGCGGCCAGACGATCGCGATCACCGGCGCCTTCTTCTCGCCGACCATCCGCCAGGACGTCGCCCACTTCTCGCACCGCTACCGCCTCGACCGCTCCCACCACCACGGGTCGGCCGGCTTCGACTACCAGGAGATCGCCGCGCCCGGAACCCGGCGGTTCCCGAAGAACCCGGAGGAGACGCAGAGCTGGTACATCGAGCAGGCGCTCGACGTCGAGTGGGCCCACGCCGTGGCCCCGCGGGCGAAGATCGTCTACGTCGGCGCCGCCAACGACGCGCGCGGCCTCGACCTGGCCCTGAACTACGCCGTCGACCATCACGTGGCCGACGTGATCTCGAACTCGTGGGGCCTTCCCGAGGCCTGGGTCTCGCGCGGCGAGATCATGGCGCTCAACTCGGTCTTCCAGCAGGCGGCCGCGCAGGGCACCGGCGTCTACTTCGCCTCCGGCGACGACGGCGACAACCGAAACGTGGTCGGCACCCGCTCGGCGGGCTTCCCCGACTCGAGCCCGTGGGTCACGTCGGTCGGCGGCACGAGCCTCGCGATCGGCTCGCACGGGCAGTACCTGTGGGAGGCCGGCTGGGGCACCACCTCCGTCGACTGGAACCACGACCACTGGCAGCCGGCCGCACCGGGCCCGTTCTTCTACGGATCCGGCGGCGGGGCGAGCCACGTCTTCGCGATGCCCGGCTACCAGGCCGCCGAGGTGCCGCAGTCGGACGCCATGTGGGACGGCGCGCTGCGCCGCGTCGAGCCCGACCTCTCGCTCGTCGCCGACCCCCAGACCGGCGTGACCTTCTCGCAGACCTACGTCACCGCGTCCGGGCACCAGCGGATCATCGACTCCTGGATCGGCGGCACGAGCCTCTCGGCGCCGCTCCTCTCGGGCATCATGGCGCTCGCCGACCAGCATGCCGGCATGCCGCACGGGTTCATCAACCCGACGCTCTACCTGATGCGCGGGACGGGCGGGCTGCGTGACGTCACGGGCGGCCACGACTCGCTGGCCGTCCTGCGAAACGCGTTCGTCGGCGACCACGTCGTGACCCGCCTGCGGTCGATCGAGCGCGACAGCTCGCTCGACACGGCGGCCGGCTGGGATCCCGTCACCGGCCTCGGCTCGCCGTACGCGCCGGCGTTCGTCGCCGCGCTCGGCTGAGACAGGGGGCTAGGCTAGCCGGCCTGGCACCCCGGATCTGCTCACTGCTCCCCAGCGCCACCGAGATCGTCGGAGCCCTCGGCCGGACGGACTGGCTCGTGGGCCGCTCGGCCGAGTGCGACTTTCCGCCCGAGGTGGCGGGCCTGCCGGTCGTCACCGCGTCGCGGGTCGAGACCGCGGCCCTCTCGAGCCGCGACATCGACGACGCGGTACGCGCTGCGGTGCTCTCGGGCCGCTCGCTCTACGCCGTCGACGAGGCGCTGATCCGCCTCCTCCGGCCCGACGTCGTCATTACCCAGGACCTGTGCCACGTCTGCGCCGTGTCCGGCGACGACGTCGGCCGGATCACGAGCCTCGACGCCCAGGTGGTCTCGCTGGATCCGCGCACGATCGCCGACATCGAGGCGACCGTGGCGGAGCTGGGCGCGCTGCTCGATGCGGAGGCGGCCGCGGCAGAGGTGGTCGCGCGCATGCGGCGGACGATCACGGCGGCGGCCGATGCCGTCGCAGGCCTCGAGCCGGTGCCGGTCTTCGCCGCCGAGTGGCTCGATCCCCCGTTCGCGGCCGGCCACTGGGTGCCCGAGATGGTCGAGCTGGCCGGCGGCCGCGAGGTGGTCGGCCAGGCCGGGGGGCCGTCGTTCCCGGTCACCTGGGACGCCGTCCGCGCCGCCGGGCCCCGGATCGTCGTCGTGGCGCCGTGCGGGTTCGGCGCCGAGCGGGCGGCCGCCGAGGCGGCAGCCGTCACGTTCCCCTGCACCGCCGTCGCGGTCGAGGCCGACTCCTACTATTCGCGCCCAGCGCCGCGCGTCGCCGACGGCGTGGCGCAGCTGGCGCACATCCTGCACCCGCACGCGGCGCCCGATCCGGGCCTGCCGGCGATCGTCCTCGAGCCCGCGGCCGCATGAGCGAGACCGCCGAGCTGCTCGCCCGCCTGATCGAGATCGACTCGGTCAACCCCGCGCTCGTGCCGGGCGGCGCCGGCGAGGCCGAGATCGCGGGGGTCGTCGCCGGATGGCTGAGCGAGCGCGGGCTGGACGCCCGGGTCGACGAGGTCGCCCCCGGCCGGGCCAACGCGATCGCGACGGCCCGCGGGAGCGGCGGCGGGCGGTCGCTCCTCCTGTGCGCGCACATGGACACCGTCGGCGTCGAGGGCATGGTGGCGCCCTTCGACCCGCGTGTCGAGGGCGGGCGCATGCACGGGCGCGGCTCGTTCGACATGAAGGGCGGGCTGGCCGCGGTGATGGCCGCGGCGGCCGCGGCCGCGGGCGCCGGCCTGCGCGGCGACGTGATGGTCGCGGCGGTGTGCGACGAGGAGCACGAGTCGATCGGGGCCGAGAAGGTGGCCGCCGAGCTTTCGGCCGACGCGGCGGTCGTCACCGAGCCGACCGGCCTCGAGGTGTGCGTCGCCCACAAGGGGTTCGTCTGGGTGGACGTCGAGACGGCCGGCGTGGCCGCGCACGGGTCGCGGCCGGATCTCGGCGTGGACGCGATCGCAGCGATGGGCGAGGTACTGGTCGGCCTCTCCGGCCTGGGCTCGCACCTGGCAGGGAGCCGGCCGCACCCGCTCCTCGGCACGGGGTCCGTCCACGCCTCGCTGATCGAGGGCGGCCAGGAGCTCTCGAGCTACCCCGAGCGGTGCCTGCTCCGGATCGAGCGCCGCACCGTCCCGGGCGAGACCCTGGCCGACGTCGAGGCCGAGATCGCCGAGATCGCCCCGGGGGCGGCCGTCCGCCCGACCTTCGAGCGCGCGCCGTTCGAGGTCGCGACCGACGCGCCGATCGTCGACGTCGTCCGCCGCCAGGCCGTGCCGATCATCGGCCGCGAGCCGGCGACGATCGGGCACTCGGCGTGGATGGACGCGGCGGTGCTCTCGGCGGCCGGGATCCCCACCGTGGTCTTCGGCCCGACCGGCGAGGGGGCGCATGCGGTCGAGGAGTGGGTCGAGCTCGACTCGGTCGAGCAGTGCGCTCAGGTGCTCGCGGCCGTCGCCCGCGAGTGGTGCGCCTGAGCCGCAACAACGGGGTCTGACCCCGTTGTTGCGCGGCGGAGAAGGGCGACGCACTCGATGTGCGGCGTGTGCGGGAACATGTCGACCGGGCGGGCGCGCACCAGCTCGTAGCCGGCGTCGATCAGCGAGCGGGCGTTCGGGGCGAACGTCGTCGGGTTGCACGACACGTAGACGATCCGCTCGGGCGCGAGCTCGAGCAGACGCTTCACCGCCTTGGGCGTGAGCCCGGCCCGGGGCGGGTCGACGAAGACGACGGTGGGGATCCCGGCCGCCGAGAGCACCGCCGCGTCCATCCA
>DATAEI010000110.1:0-4271 GCA_036258075.1 Gaiellales bacterium | reverse complement strand
GGAGTCGGACGTGCTGCCGTTGCGCGTGCCCGGCTACAGGCCGGCGATGCTCGACGAGCTGACCGCGGGCGGCGAGGTCGTCTGGATCGGCGCCGGCCGTGGCCGCGTCGCCCTGTACCCACGCTCGGACGCCCGGCTTGTGGCTGAACCAGGTTTGGCATCGGAAGTGTCACATCCGATCCTCGACGCCCTGCGAAGTCGCGGGGCGATGTTCTTCGCCGACGTCGTCGCGGCAGTCGGGACGTCCGAGCGCGAGACGCTGGCCGAGCTCTGGAGCCTGGTCTGGACGGGTGCCGTCACGAACGACGCGTGGCAGCCGCTTCGGAGCGGGGCGACGTTGAAGTCGGTGGAGGAGCTCCGGCCCGGACGGGGAGGGCGCAGGGCGAAGCCGACGGCGTCTCTCCCTGCGGCGCGTGGCCGCTGGTCGCTCGTCGAGGGCCTGCTCCAGCCGGCTCCGGCGCCGCGCGAGCGGGCACGGGCGCTCGCCGCGACGCTGCTCGACCGGCACGGGCTCGTCACCCGCGCCGGTGTGCTCGCCGAGGGCATCCCGGGCGGGTTCTCGGCGGTCTACGGCGAGCTGCGGATGATGGAGGAGGCCGGCCAGGCCCAGCGCGGCTACTTCGTCGAAGGTCTGGGCGGCGCCCAGTTCGCGGTGACGACGGCCGTCGAGCGGTTGCGCGACGTGCGCGAGGCCGACCCGGCCGCCCCGCCGGTCGTCCTGAGCGCCGTCGACCCCGCCAACCCGTACGGCGCGGCGCTTGCCTGGCCGGAGGCGAGCCGGAAGCTCGCCCGGATCGCCGGTGCATGGGTCGTCCTGGCGGGCGGGAAGCCGGCGCTCTACGTCGAGCGCGGCGGCCGTGGGCTCGTCACGATCGAGCCGGAGCTGCTCGACCCCGCGATCGCGGCGCTGGCCGGCCTGGTCGAGTCGGGTCGCGTGCGCCGTCTCGCCCCCGAGCGGGTGGACGGCGAGCCGATCGGCGGCACCCGGGCCGAGGAGCTGCTCCTGGAGCACGGCTTCCTCCAGGGGCATCGCAAGCTCGTGCTGCGCGCGTAGGCTGCCCGCCGATGCCCGAAGGACACTCGCTCGAACGCGCAGCGCGGCGCCTGCGGCCGCTGGTCGGCGCGACCGTCGACTCGGGCCCGCTCGAGGGGGCCGTCGTCTCGGAGATCGAGGCGCGCGGCAAGCACCTGCTCGTCCACACGGAGGACGGCCGCTGCCTGCACGCCCACCTCGGCCTGCACGGAAGCGTGCGCCTGCGGCCGCGCGGCGAGGGCCGCGGCCGGCACGTGCTTCGCACGGCCGCCGGGGATGCGGTGATCACCGGCCGCGTCGAGCTCGCCGGCCGCCCGCCGCAGCTTCGGCTCGGGCCCGACCTGCTCCACGGCCGCTTCGACGCCGCCGCCTACCTGCGCCGGGCGCGGGCCGTCGACCGGCCGCTCGGCGAGCTCCTGCTCGACCAGCGCGTGCTCGCGGGCATCGGCAACATCGTCAAGTCCGAGACGCTCTGGGAGCGGGGCGAGAGCCCGTTTCGGCCGGCGTCGGCGCTCTCCGATCGCCGCCTCCTCGAGCTGGCGGCGACCGCGCGCCGCCATCTGCGCCAGGGTGTGACCGGCCGGCTTCCGATGAGCGTCTACCGGCGCACCGGCCGTCCGTGCCCGCGCTGCCGCACACCGATCCGAAGCAGGGTGCAGGGCGAGCAGGGGCGGCGCACGTACTACTGCCCGCGGTGCCAGGAGACGTGATCCGGCGCCGCGAACCGCGGGGCCTGCACGACCGCGCCCGCGGGGCGATGCTCGGGCTCGCGGTCGGCGACGCGCTCGGCGCGGCGGTCGAATGGCTCCATCCCGACCAGATCACGAGCCGCTACGGCGGGCCGCTGCGCGACATGGTCGCCTCGGGGATGTGGGCGCTCGGCGAGTGGACCGACGACACCGCCATGGCGGTCGAGCTCGCCGCCAGCATGGCCGACCAGGGCCGCTACGACGAGGACGACGTGTTCGGCCGCTACGCGCTCTGGGCGCGCTCACGGCCCAAGGACATCGGCGCCACCGTCGCAGCCGCCCTGCGCCGGTCGCGCTCGCCGGCCGAGGCGCGCGCCGCCGCGGCGGCCCACCACGCCGCGGAGGGGAGGAGCGCAGGCAACGGCTCGCTCATGCGCACCGTTCCCATCGCCATCCGCTACCGGCGCGACCCCGGCGCGATCGAGCGGATCTCCCGGCTCGACTCCGCCCTCACCCATCACGACCCGCTGGCCGGCGACGCCTGCGCCTGGTTCAACCTGACCGTGGCCGCCCTGATCCAGGGCCGGCCGCCGCCCCGGTCGACCTCGGACATCGCGCGCATCGCCGAGGAGGCGGTCGCGGTCGGCCAGGCCGAGCTCGCCGCGGCCGCCCAGGAGCAGCGCGGCTACGTGCTGACGACGCTTCGCATCGCCTTCGCAGCGGCGTTCCGGCATGACGCCTTCGAGCCCGCGGTCGTCTTCGCCGTCAACCTGGGCGGCGACGCTGACACGAACGCCGCGGTCACCGGCGCGCTGGCCGGCGCCCGGTTCGGAGCCGACGCGATCCCCCAGCGATGGGTCGAGCCGCTGCTCCGAAAAGAGGTGGTGACCGGCCTTGCAAACCGTCTGACCCGACCCTAGAGTCCTTCGCGCAGACGTTGCAATCGTCACGACTGGGGGTCCTGATGAAGGCTGTCTTCACCGCGCGCCGGCTGAACGCGGGCCACTACGACGACTTCCGCAAGGCCTGGGAGCCGGACGAGTGGCCGGCCGGGTTCGCGGGCGCCTACGTGATGCGCGATGCGGGCGATCCCGACCAGATCACGGTCGTGGCGCTCTTCGACGTGACCGACGACGACGCGTCCCGGCTCCAGGCCGACCTCGAGCCGTCCGAGAAGGCCCGCCACGAGCGGATGGCGCCGCACGTCGCCGACACGCTGGTGTCGGGGCTCTTCGACGTCGCCGTCCACGAGGACGGCGGGGCGACCGGGACCCAGAAGGGCGTGCTCCTCACCGAGCGGATGCTGAAGCCCGGCTCGTTCGACGCCTACATGGACGCCGGCCGGCAGTTCAACGAGCGCATGGGCGGCGTCCCGGCGGGCATCGAGTTCATGCTGCTCAAGAACGAGTCGAACCCGGATCACACGATCCAGATCGGCATCGTGCGCGTGGCAGACATGGAGGGCTTCCGCACGTCCATGGGCTCGGGGCGGCAGGAGATGCTCGACGCCCTCGCGCCGCACGTCGCGTCGATCGGGCTGGACACGGCGTACGAGCTGATCGAGGAGATCGCCCCGGTCCGGGTGTAGCGCGGAGACACCTCGCGGTATCCTCCCGCGCGATGTCGGAAGCCCCTGACCGAAACCTGGCGCTCGAGCTCGTCCGCGTGACCGAGGCGGCCGCGCTGGCCTCGGCGCGCTGGGTCGGCTTCGGCGACAAGAAGGCGGCCGACCAGGCCGCCGTCGACGCGATGCGGCACATGCTCGCCACCGTCGAGATGGACGGCGTCGTCGTGATCGGCGAGGGTGAGAAGGACGAGGCGCCGATGCTCTACAACGGCGAGCGAATCGGCACGGGCTCGGGCGTGAGCGTCGACGTCGCCGTCGATCCGCTCGAGGGCACCGAGCTCGTCGCCCGCGGCCAGCCGAACGCCCTCGCCGTCGTCGCCGCCGCCGAGTCCGGCACGATGTTCGACCCCGGCCCCGTCTTCTACATGGAGAAGCTGGCCTGCGGCGCGGACGTCGACGAGGAGCTCGACATGCACGCGCCGATCGAGGAGACGCTCGAGACGGTCGCCAGGGCGCGGAAAGCGCGCGTGCGCGACCTGATGGTCGTGATTCTCGACCGCCCCCGCCACGACGAGATGGTGGCCCGCATCCGCACGGCGGGCGCGCGCATCCGCTTCATCCCCCACGGCGACGTCGCCGGGGCGATGATGGCGGCGAGCCCCGACACGGGCATCGACCTCCTGTGGGGGATCGGCGGAACGCCCGAGGGCGTCCTCGCGGCGGCCGCCTTCAAGTGCCTCGGCGGCCAGTTCATGGGCCGGCTGTGGCCGCGAAACGACGAGGAGACGCAGGCTGCCGTCGACGCGGGATACGACCTCGAGCAGGTGCTCACCACCGACGACCTGATCCGGGGCGAGAACGTCTTCTTCGCCGCCACCGGCGTCACCGACGGCGACCTGCTCCGCGGCGTGCGATACCGCTCCGGAGGCGCGCTCACGTCCTCGCTCGTCATGCGCTCGAAGTCGGGCACCGTCCGCACGCT
>DATAEI010000109.1:0-29058 GCA_036258075.1 Gaiellales bacterium | reverse complement strand
GTCGCGCTTGTACTCGACCTGCGAGATGCCGTGGAAGCCGAGCGCGTGCAGCAGGCGGCAGGCGCCGTCCACGGCCTCGTCGTCCCACTCGGCGACGCCGACGCGGCACGTGCCCACCCCGGACGGCGCCTGGAGCAGCTTGCGGCCGCAGAAGATGCCGGGAACGGCGCCGTCGGCGGCCACATAGCTCCCCACCGTCCAGAGCGTGTCGTCGCCGCCGGGGATCCGCTCCTGGAGCATCGGTGCGAATTCTGCGCCCAGGCGGTAGGCCGCCACGAGCTCCTTCGCGTTCTCCGCGACAACGAGCGGGATGCCGTGGCGGCGCTTGAACCCGGCCCCCTCCGACGGCTTCATCACCGCCGGGTAGCGGAGCATCGCCGCCGCCTGGGCCGCCGCATCCTCGTCGGCCGGGTGAAACGTCGTCGGGAGCTGCACGCCGGCCCGCGCGGCCGCGTCGTACTGGAACCGCTTGGCCTGGATGGGCTCGATCAGCTCGCGCGGCCCGAACGGGAGCCGCAGCGACGCCGGGGCCGAGCGGTTCACGGCCACCAGGTACTCGTCATGCGTCGGGAAGGCGACCGCCCCGTGCGGCAGGGCCTCGCACACCTCCGAGAGCAGTGCCGCGAACTCGTCGGGCTGCTCGTGCGGGTGTGGGCACACCACCGGGACGGCCAGCCGCGACCGCAGCCCGAGCGCCTGCCGGCGGTGGTCGAGGGCGATCACCCGGACGTCCATCGCGGCCAGCGAGCGGATCGCGGAGAGCCCGTTCACGTACGAGCACTCGAACACGATCGCGGCCGGACGCGGTGACCGCGCGGCGGCGGCGAGCCGTCGCCGAACCGTGGCTGAGAGGGCGCTCACAGCCGCCGTTCTTACACGATCCACGTACACTTTGCGCCGTGTCAGACCTTTGCAGGACGACGGATGTGCTCGTGGTCGGCGCGGGCGGCGCGGGCCTCTCGGCGGCGTGGGCGGCCCGCCGTGCCGGCGCCTCCGTCCTGCACGTGACGAAGGGCTCGCGGGCGTCCTGCAACACCGCCAAGGCCCAGGGCGGCATCCAGGCCGCGATGGGCGACGACGATTCGCCCGAGCAGCACGCGGCCGACATCGTCGCCTCCTCGCACGACACGGCCGACCCGGCGCTCGCAGCCATCCTGGCGGAGGAGGCCCCCGGCGCGATCGCCTGGCTCGAGGAGCTGGGCGTGGCGTTCTCGCGCGAGGGCGACGGCTATCGCCTCGCCCGCTGCGGCGGCGCCACCCGCAAGCGCCTGCTCCAGGTGGGCGACCGCACCGGCCACGCGATCGCGACGGCGCTCCGCAAGGGCACGGACGGCGAGCTCCACGACCACACCGCCCTCGTCGGGATCGACCGCCGAAACGGCCACTTCACTGCCGAGCTCGAGCAGGGTGGCGAGCGGGTGCAGGTGGAGGCCGGGACGATCGTGCTCGCGGCCGGCGGGCGCTGCTACGCCGAGGCCCAGAGGGCGGGGATCCTGACGACCAACCAGCCCGGGGCGACGGGCGAGGCCACCGAGCTGGCCCGTGCGCTGGGCGCCGAGGTGCGCGATTTCGACGCGCTCCAGCACCACCCCAACGGCGGCGTCTGGCCGCCGCCGCTTCAGGGCTACTCGATCCCCGAGACGACCCGCGCATACGGAGCGCTGCTCCTGAACCGCGACGGCGAGCGGTTCGTCGACGAGCTCGCCCCGCGCGACACGGTCGCCGCCGCCATCGTGCGCGAGTGCGAAGAGGGCCGTGGCCTCGAGACGCCCGACGGCCGGCCGGCGGTGCTGCTCGACACCACCCGGATCGACCCCGGGATCGCCGCCGAGGTCATCCCGTACATGCTGCGCCGCTACCGGGCCGCCGGCGTCGATCCGCTGGCCGAGCCGATCCTGACCTACCCCGTCCTCCACTACCAGAACGGCGGCCTCGTCATCGACCGTGACGGTCAGACGACCGTGCCCGGGATCTTCGCAGCGGGCGAGATCACGGGGGGCGTGCACGGACGAAACCGGATGATGGGAAACTCGCTTCTCGACTGCGCGGTCTACGGCCGCCGCGCGGGGCGGGCGGCCGCCGCCGCGGCGGGATGAGCGCCACCATCGAGACCACGCTTCGGCAGGCGGTCGAGGACGCGGCGGCCGAGCTCTACGTGTGGTCGCTCAAGGACATCCCCGCCGACCTGCGTGCCGCTCTCGGAGACGCGCTCGAGCGCGAGACCCACACGGTCGGCCGCCGCATCCTCCAGACCATCCACACCAACGTGGCGGTCGCCGACGAGGGCAAGCGGCTGGTCTGCCAGGACACCGGGATCGCGGTCTACTACGCCCGCGTCGGCGAGCGCTTCCCGCTCCACCCGGCCCGCATCGAGGAGGCGCTGCGTGAGGGCACGCGGCGGGCGACGCTCGAGCATCCGCTGCGCTCGAACACCGTCCACACGCTCACCCGCGAGCCGACCGGCGACAACACGGGCCACCGCATCCCGCACGTGCACTGGGAGTTCGTCCCGGAGTGGGACGGCCTCGACATCAAGTGCGTCCCCAAGGGGTCCGGCTCCGAGAACATGAGCTTCCTGAAGATGCTCGTCCCGGCCGACGGCGTGAAGGCGATCAAGCGCTTCGTGCTGGAGTCGGTCGTCGGCGCCGGTGGGAAGCCCTGCCCGCCCGGGATCGTGGGCGTCGGCATCGGCGGCTCCGCCGACCTGGCGATGCACCTCGCCAAGGAGGCGATCGCGCGCCCCGTCGGCACCCGGAACCCCGATCCCGAGGTGGCCCGGCTCGAACGGGAGCTCTTCGACCTCCTGAACGAGACCGGCGTCGGTCCGATGGGGCTCGGCGGCGACACGACCGTGCTCTCGGTGCACGTCGAGCAGGCCCACACCCACATCACCCTGAACCCGGTCGCCGTCAACTACCAGTGCTGGGCGGCTCGCCGCGCGACCGCCCACGTCACGGCCGCCGGCCAGGTCGACTTCGACCGCGACGCATGAGCCACCACGAGATCACGTTCCCGACCGATGAGGCGACCGTGCGCGGGCTCGAGGCCGGCGACACCGTCACGCTTCAGGGCCACATCATCGGGATCCGCGACGCCACCCAGATCCGGATCTTCGACCAGGGCCAGGAGCCGCCGATGTCGCTCGCGGGCGCCGCGCTCCTCCACACCGCCCCGAACGTGCGCAAGCTCGGCGACGGCCGCTACGAGCCGCTGTCGATCGGGACGACCACCAGCGCGCGCATGAGCCGCTTCACCGAGCCGCTGATCCGCGACCACGGCGCGCGCGCGATCATGGGCAAGGGCGGGCTCCTGCCCGAGGCGCTCGGCCCGCTGCGGGAGCACGGCGGCGTCTACCTCGCGATCGTCGGCGGAGCGGCGGCCCTCCAGACGACCCAGATCGCCGAGATCGAGCAGGTCGAGTGGGAGGACCTCATGCCGGAATGCCTCTGGCGGTTCCGGGTGCAGGACTTCGGCCCGCTCATCGTGGCGATGGACGCGCACGGCAGGAGCCTCTACGAGGACGTCCAGGCCGAGGCCCGCCGCCGCATCGACGAGACGCTTTCGGCGAAGATCTGACCATGGAAGAGTTCCTGGGACTCCCCAGCCGCCCCCCGAAGCCGCGCGAGCGCGGGTGGACGCACGTCATCGACAAGGGCCTGACCCTCGCCGAGGTGAGCGGCGTCCTCGAGCTCGCAAGCGACTACATCGACATCGTGAAGCTCGGATGGGGCACGTCCTACGTGGCCGGCATGCTCTCCGAGAAGCTGCGGCTGTACCGCGATGCGGGCATCCCGGTCATGACCGGGGGGACGCTTCTCGAGGCGGCCATCGCCCGGGATCGCCTCGACGAGTTCCGGCGCTGGACCGCGGAGCACGGCTTCACCCACATCGAGGTGTCCGACGGCACGATCGACATGGAACGCGGCCGGAAGGTCGAGCTCATCGCATCGCTGGCGGAGGACTACGTGGTGCTCTCGGAGGTCGGGACAAAGGACTCCGAGCGGATCTACGCCCCGTACCAGTGGGTGGCATGGATCAAGGAGGAGCTCGAGGCCGGCGCCTTCAAGGTGATCACCGAGGCGCGCGAGTCCGGCACGAGCGGGATCTTCCGCCAGACCGGGGAGGTGCGCTCGGGCCTGATCGACGAGATCGTGCACGAGGTGCCGATCAACAAGCTGCTCTTCGAGGCGCCTCAGAAGGAGCAGCAGGCGTGGTTCATCAAGCACTTCGGGGCCGACGTGAACCTCGGCAACATCGCCGCGTCTGACGTGATCCCGCTCGAGACGCTCCGGCTCGGCCTGCGCGCCGACACGATGCTCGACCTCCTGCTGCGCGACCTGCCGCACGTGTGACCCCGGCGCCCGGGATCGCCGTCGACGCGCCGGCGGCCGTCGCGGCCAAGGCGGCGTATGCGCTCGGCGAGCTCGCCCGAATCACCGGCTCGGTCGCCGCGGTCAGCTACCCCTCCTCCGCGCTTCCGGCGTCCGAGGCCGCCTGGCGGCTCTTCGCGGGCGAGGATGCGCCGGCGCCCCGGGCCGGCGAGGACGGCTTCCTCGACTTCGGCGACGGCGTCTGCGACCTCGCCATGAGCGCCTTCTGGCACCTCTCCCGCTGGGAGGAGCGGCCCGGGTCGGCGCGCGACGAGCGCGGCCGGTTCCCGGCGGAGGCCGCGCTCTTCGATCCCGAGGAGGCCGCGGCCGACCGGCTCGTCGAGCGCTTTCGCGAGATCGCGGGAGCAGCTCCTCCACCCTCGCTCACCGTCGCCCTCTCCCACGACATCGACACGCCGTGGCGCTGGAGCGGCCTTCGCGCCGTGGCCGGAGCGGCCGCCCGGGCGAAGTCCGCCGCCCTCGGCCGCCGCCGCCCCGAGCTGGCGCGCGAGCTGCGCGGCCTCGCCGGCCTCCCGCGCCACCGGGCGCGCGGCAGCGACCCCAACTGGTGCTTCGAGCGGATCGCCGAGATCGAGCGCGGCCACGAGGGGCGCTCCACCTACTTCGTGATGGCCGGACATCACCACCCGGCCGACGGCGCCGCTCCGGCCGTCTACGACCGCGTGCGGCCGGCCGTCGTCACCCAGGTGATGGCGCAGGGCGACGAGGTCGGCCTGCACCCGAGCTACACGGCGTCCGACCGGCCGGCGCTGATCCGGGAGGAGCGCGAGCGGCTCGAGTCTCTGGCCGGAGGCGAGATCCGCGGCGTCCGCTTCCACTACCTGCGCCACGACGCCCACGCGACGCTGCCCGAGCTCGACCGGCTCGGCTTCGCCTACGACTCGAGCCAGGGCTACGCCGACCGTCCTGGGATGCGGGCCGGCCTCTCGTTCCCGTATCGCCCCTACGACGTGGCCGCCGACCGGCCGCTCGACATGCTCGAGCTGCCGCTGGTCGTGATGGACGCCACCCTTGCCGAGGACCGTTATCTGGGCCTGTCAGCCGACGACGGGCTGGAGCGCGCGGCGGCGACGCTCGAGCGCGCGGCCAGGGCCGGCGGCACCGTCTCCGTCCTGTGGCACAACGACCGCTTCGAGCCCGCCTACGCACGCGGGTGGGACCGGGCCTACGACCGGCTTCTGGCCTGGGTGCGCGAGCGCGGCGGACGGCTCTGCACGGCCGCCGAGGCGGTCGGGATTGACCCCGCGGTCACGCGGCGTCGGTGAAGCGCACCCGGCGGCGGCCGCCGCGTGCCACCACGGCCTCGAGCGCGTCCACCGCGGCCGGCATGAACTGCGTCCCGGTGCAGCGGCGAAGCTCGTTGAACGCACCCTCGACCGAGAGCGCCTTGCGGTAGACTCGATCCTCCGTCATGGCGTGGTAGGCGTCGCAGACCGCGATCACGCAGGCGCCGCGCGGGATGTCGACGCCCGAGAGGCCGTCGGGGTAGCCGCCGCCGTCCCAGCGCTCGTGCGACCAGCGCACGAGGGCGACCACCTCGTCCATCCCGGGGATGCCGGAGATGATGTCCGCCCCGATGACGGTGTGCTGCTTCATCACGGTGAACTCGGCGTCGGTGAGCGGGCCCGGCTTGTTGAGGATGGCCTCGGGGATCCCGATCTTGCCGACGTCGTGGAGCAGGGCGCCCATCCGTACGGCCTTCAGCTCGCGGCCGTTCAGGCCGAGCTCCTCGCCCACCTGCACGGCGAACTCGGCGATGGTCTGGGCGTGGCCGCCGGTATAGGCGTCCTTGGCCTCGAGCGCCGCTGCGAGCGCCGCCACGGTTGCGACGTGCTGCTCCTCGATGGTCTCGGCCATCTGCGCCGCGCCGAGGACGATCCCGGCCTGGTCGGCCAGGAGGCGGCAGAACTGGCGCTCCTCGGCGGTGAAGACCCGGCGACGCGTGTCGAGGAGCTCGATCAGGCCGCAGGCGCTCGTCCCCATCACGAGCGGCGCGAGCAGGCTGGCCTTGAAGCCCATGTCCGCGAGGAAGGCGTGCTCGGCCGGGTCGCCGCCGTCGCCGATCGTGGTCGAGGCCTCGACCAGCTCGTTGAGGACCCGCCTGGTGGTCGGGTAGTCGTCGAGCGGATAGTCCTCGGCGGCGATGTTGAGCGTCGCCGGCGGGATGACGTGCGCCGCCCAGTCGGTCACCATCTGCGTCTTCGGGTCAAACGTCGAGATGAGGCAGGCGGACGCATCGAAGAGCAGCGTGAGCTCGCGCGCGAAGCTGGCCATCGCATCGCTGGCATCTCCCGCAGACCGCAGCGCCCCGGTCGCCTTGATGACGGCGATCAGGTCCGAAAACCGACGATCAGCAGGAACTCTCCCGGCACGCATGGGTACCCGAAGATATCGGCGTCTTCGTCCGAAACTTGACGCAAATGCGCTAGCAGATGCTCAGCGCGCGCGGCCGTGCGCGCGCCGCCTGCGCCGGCGCGTCGGCGGCGGAGGCGGAGTGGGCGTCCCGTCGGCCGGCTCGGCGCCGACCGGCACAGGCGCCGGTGCCGCCGCGGGCTTCCCGGCGGGCGCCGTCTCGCCCGACTTCGCGAGGTCGGCACGCCGCTTCTGGAAGCCGGGCTCGCGCTCCATGAAGACGGCGAGGATCGGCGCCGCGATGAAGATCGAGGAGTAGGCGCCCGATGCGATGCCGACGATGAGGGCGAAGGCGAAGTCCTTGAGCGATCCCGAGCCGAAGATGAAGAGCAGGACGACCGGGATCAGCGTCACGAGGGACGTGTTCAACGACCGGGTGATGGTCTCGGCGAGCGACTCGTTCACGATCTTGCTGGCCGTCATCCGGCGCAGGATGGGCACGTTCTCGCGCACGCGGTCGAAGACGATCACCGTGTCGTACATCGAGTACCCGAGGACCGTCAGGACGGCGGCCACGGTATCGGCGGTCACCGTCCTCCCGGAGATGGCGTACACCCCGACCGTGATCAGGATGTCGTGGGCCAGCGCGACCATGACCGGCACCGCGTACTTCCACTCGAACCGGAACGACACGTAGAGGAAGATGATGATGAGCGAGAACAGGATCGCCAGGTAGGCCGAGTCCAGGACCGACTGGCCGAACGACGAGCTGACGCTGCGGCTGTCGAGGTTGGTGAGCTGCCCGAAGCGCGACGAGAGCTCCGTCTGGAGCTTGTTCGACTGGTTCGTGGTCAGGAAGTGGGATTCGACCTCGAACCGGGTGAACGTGTTGCCCTGGGCGGAGCCGGTGGAGGTGAGCCCCTTCACCACGGGGTCCGACACGCCGGCGGCGTGCGCGGCGTCGCTCACCTGGACGACCGTCGCGGCCTTCGCGGTGTTGAAGTCGAGCTTCGAGCCCCCCGTGAAGTCGATGCCCTCGTTCAGGCCGGTCGTCGCCAACGCGATGGCGCCGATCACGAGCACGACGCCCGAGATCGCAAACCACAGCTTCAGCTTCCCGATGAAGTCGTACTTCTTCCACCGGTCGCCGGTGCCGATCGAGCCGAGCACCCGGTGCGACGTCATGAAGCGGAAGCCGCTCAGGAGCCCGAGCATGGCCCTGGTCGCGACGACGGCCGTGAAGATCGACGTGGCGACGCCGATCAGGAGCATCAGCGCGAAGCCCTTCACCGATGACGTCGCCGCGGCGTACAGGATGCCTGCGGTGATCAGCGTGACGACGTTCGCGTCGATGATCGTGTGGAAGCCGCGCCGGTAGCCGGTGGAGATGGCGGCCCGGATCGAGCGCCCGGCCCGCACCTCCTCCTTGATGCGCTCGAAGATCACGATGTTTGCGTCGGCCGCGACGCCGATCGTGAGAATCGTGCCGGCGATGCCCGGGAGCGTCATCGTCACCGGCAGCGCCGCCACGATGCCCGCCAGGAGGAGGCCGTAGATGACGAGCGCGAGGTCGGCGATGAGGCCCAGGAAGCCGTAGAAGACGACCAGGAAGATCATCACGAACACCAGGCCGGCCGCCCCCGCGATGAGGCCGTCGCGGAGCGAGTTCTCACCCAGCGTCGCCGAGACCAGCTGCTGCGAGAGCGGCGTGAACTTCACCGGCAGGGTGCCTGAGGTGATCTCGAGCGCGATCCGCTTGGCCTCGCTCGAGCTGACGCCGTTGATCTCGCTCCCGCCGGTCAGCGTCGCGTCGATCCCGTTCGGGTACTGCTGGAAGTCGACGGTCGGCGCCGCCACGAGCTTGTTGTCGACCACGATCGCGTTCAGGAGACTCCTCTGGGCGGCGAGGCCCTCCTGCGCGATCTGGCGGGTGATGTTGGTGAAGTCCTGATCGCCGCCGTTCTTGTACGAGAGCGAGACGACCGGCTGGCCGGTGTTGGGGTCGACGTCGGCCTTCGCGCTCGAGATCTCGTCGCCCGTGACGATCTGCGAGTCCTGCGTGGGCGGCCGGAACAGGTACCAGACGGTGCCGGGCGCGGTCGCGTCCGGGCAGACGTCGTTACAGCTCACCGCCTGCGTGCCGGCGGGGACGGGCAGCCAGACCGTGCCGGCCGGCTGCGTCTTCAGGTGGATGTCCTCGAGCACCTGCTGCTGCTCGGGCTCGACGCGCGACGTGACGCCGTTCGCGCGGGCCAGGTTGTGCGGCTTCGCCTGCGAGAAGAGCGCCCAGCCGGCCGGCTTGCCGGTGGGGATCTGCTGCTTGGCGGCGTGCAGCAGGTCGTAGAGCGACGTGCGCGGCAGCGCGACGTTCGTGCTCTGGGTCGAGACGGGCGTCAGCGCCTTGTAGAAGTCGAAGCTCTGGAGCTGGCCGGCGACCAGCAGGTTCGCAACGGCGTTCGGGTTCTTGACGCCCGGGATCGAGATGTCGATCGTGCTGTCGCTCTGCGACGTGCGGATCTCGGGCTGGAGGGTGCCCTGCGGGTCGATGCGGCGGCGCATGACGTCGGCGGCCGAGCTCAGCGTGTCGGCCGAGACCGACTGCCCGCTCGTCGGGCGGGCCTTCAGCACCACCTCGAGGCCGCCGCGCAGGTCGAGCCCGAGGGTGAAGCCCTTCACCATCACGGCGACGCCCGCCGCGATGGCAAGCGCCAGCACGAGCCCCATGATCGACAGGTTGCGGCGCGACTCGCTGCTCACGGGGGGGAAAGTCTAGATGATCGGTATTGCGGGAACGTTCCCGCCCTGATCGCCTCACGCGCGCCGCGGACGAGATCGACGAGCACATGCAGGTTGTGCAGCGTGAGCAGGCGCAGGCCGACGATCTCCTCCTGGGTGATGAGGTGGCGGATGTAGGCGCGCGAGAACGTCGTGCAGGCCGGGCAGGTGCAGCCCTCCTGGAGCGGGCGGTCGTCGTCGGCGTGGATCGCGTTCCGCAGGTTGAGGCGGCCGCCGTCGACGAGCGCCGAGCCGGTGCGCCCGAGCCTGGTCGGGAGCACGCAGTCGAACATGTCGACGCCGGCCGCGATCGCCTCGAGGACGCCCTCGGGGTCGCCGATGCCCATGAAGTAGCGCGGCCGCTCCGCCGGGAGCATCTGCGCGGTGGCACGGGTGGTCTCGAACATCGCCTCGCGGCTCTCCCCCACCGTCAGGCCGCCGATGGCGTGGCCGTCGAACCCGAGCGAGACGATGTGCGCGGCGCTTCGCTCGCGCAGCTCGAGGTCGATCCCACCCTGGACGATGCCGAACACGAGCTGCCCCGGCGCCGGCTCGCAGGCCCGGCAGCGCCCGGCCCAGACCGACGTGCGCCGCACGGCGTCCGCGACCCTCTCCCGCTCGACCCCCGCCGGCGGGCACTCGTCGAACGCCATCGCGATGTCCGACCCGAGCAGGCGCTGGATCTCCATCGCGAGCTCGGGCGTGAAGCGGTGCCGCGAGCCGTCGTAGACCGAACGGAACTCGACGCCGTCGTCCTCGATCGTCGCCGTGTCGCGCAGCGAGAACACCTGGTAGCCGCCGGAGTCCGTCAGGATCGCGCCGTCCCAGCCCATGAAGCGGTGCAGGCCGCCGAGGCGGGCGATGCGTTCGGCTCCAGGGCGGAAGTACAGGTGATAGGCGTTCCCGAGCACGATCTGGGCGCCCAGGTCGCGCAGCTCGCCGGGAAGGACGGCCTTGACCGACGCCTTGGTGCCGACCGGCATGAAGACCGGCGTCTCGACGGGGCCGTGGGCGGTGTGGAGCACGCCCGCCCGGGCGTCGCCGTCGACGGCCTCGAGGTCGAACCTGCCGGTCACAGGATGAGCATCGCGTCGCCGAAGGAGTAGAAGCGGTAGCGCTCCTCGACCGCGGCCCGGTAGACGCGGCGCACCTCCTCGATCCCGGCGAACGCCATCACCATCGCGAGGAGCGTCGAGCGGGGCAGGTGGAAGTTCGTGACCATCGCGCCGGTGGCGGCGAACGTGTAGCCGGGCGTGATGAAGATCGACGCCCGGCCCGACAGCGGCGCCGGCGGGACGGCGCCCCACACGTTCTCGAGCACCCGCACCGTGGTTGTGCCGACGGCGACGATCCGGCGGCCGGCACCGCGGGCGGCGTCGATCGCGCGCGCCGCCGCCTCCCCCACCTCGTAGCGCTCCGTGTGGAGCGCGTGGTCGGCGAGGTCCTCGGCGGTCACGGGCCGGAAGGTGTCGAGCCCGACCGCAAGCGTCACCTCGACCACCTCGAACCGCCGCCGCAGCTCCTCCCACATCCCGGCGGTGAAGTGCAGGCCGGCGGTGGGCGCCGCCGCCGATCCCGGCTCGCGCGCGTACACGGTCTGGTAGTCGTCGGGCCGCTCGATCGGGCGGTGGATGTAGGGCGGCACGGGCATCTCCCCGATCCGCTCGATCAGCGCGTAACCAGGTTTGGCACCCTCGAGCGTGACGGTGACGTGACCCTCCTGTCGCACCTCGTCGACGCGGATCGGCGTGCCCGAGGCGTCGAGCATCTCGCCGGCCCGCAGGCGGCGCACCGGGCGGGCCAGGGCGTCCCAGCTTCCGGCGCCGTTCGGCTCCAGCAGGAGCAATTCGACGGCTCCGCCGGTCGCGCGGCGGGCGTGGATGCGGGCGTGAAGCACGCGCGTGTCGTTCACGACGATGAGGTCGTCCGGGGCGAGCTCCTCCAGCAGGTCGGTGAAGACTCTGTGCCGGATCTCGCGCGTCGCCCGGTCGTAAACCAGGAGCCGGGCGCTCGACCGTGGCTCGGCCGGCGCCTGGGCGATCAGGTCGGGCGGGAGGTCGTACTCGAGTTCCGCGGTGCGCACAGGCGGGAGTATCGCCCGCCGTCCAGCGCGCGCACGCTGCCCGGATCGATGTGGTACGTGGCGCTGCCGACGTGCAGGATGCCCTCGCCGACCAGGCGCCACACGTTGCGCCGCTCCACGGCGTGCATCCGGATGTGGCCGTCGCGCCACGAGCCGTTCACGTGGAAGTCGATCTTCGCCGAGCCGGTGCCGTCGGCGTTCTCGATCACCGACCCCTCCACCGTGAAGCCCGACCCCGTGATGACGCCCAGGAGCCGCCGGGCCGGGCCGTTCACGCGCAGACAGGTGGCCGCAAGCCGGAACGCCGGTCCCTTGGAGGCGGTCTCGATCGCGGTCAGCCCCGCCGCAGACGCCGCCGCCAGCAGCACGATGGCACCGAGCACGAGCGGGATCCAGGGGCGCGCCTTGCGAAGCATGGCGCCTATTCAACCACCGGCCCCTCAGAAGAGGCGTGAGTCGTTCTCGGGCGCCTTCAGGCCCAGATGGCCGTAGCCGGCCGGAGTCACGACCCGGCCGCGCGGCGTGCGCTGGAGCAGGCCCAGCTGGAGCAGGTAGGGCTCGTAGACGTCCTCGATCGTGTCGGGCTCCTCGCCGATCGCGACCGCGAGCGTCGAGAGCCCCACCGGGCCGCCCGAGAAGCGCTCGGCGATCGCGACGAGGATCGCCCTGTCGATCCGCTCGAGGCCCGCGTGATCCACCTCGAACAGGTCGAGCGCCTCCATCGCGATGGCGTGGGTGATGTCGCCGGCGTGGCGTACCTGGGCGAAGTCGCGCACCCGGCGCAGGATGCGGTTGGCGACGCGCGGCGTTCCGCGCGACCGGCGGGCGATCTCGCCGCAGCCGCCCTCGTCGACCTCGACGTCGAGCAGCCGGGCCGAGCGCTGGACGATCTGCTCGATCTCCGCGGGCCCGTAGTAGTCGAGCCGGTGGGTGATGCCGAACCGGTCGCGGAGCGGCGTCGTCAGGAGGCCGGTGCGTGTGGTGGCGCCGACCAGGGTGAAGGGTTTCAGCTCGAGGCGGAGCGAGTGGGCGCCGGGGCCCTGACCGATCACGATGTCGATGCAGCCGTCCTCCATCGCCGGGTAGAGCAGCTCCTCGATCGCCCGGTTCAGGCGGTGGATCTCGTCGATGAAGAGGACGTCCTGGGGCTCGAGCGCCGTCAGGATCGCCGCCATGTCGGCCTTGCGGTCGATGGCCGGGCCTGACATGACCCGCATCGCCGAGCCCATCTCGGAGGCGATGATGCCCGCCAGCGACGTCTTCCCGAGGCCGGGAGGGCCGGCCAGGAGGACGTGCTCGCACGGCTCACCGCGGCGGCGGGCCGCCTCCAGGAAGATGCCCAGCTGTTCCTTGACCTGCGGCTGGCCGACGAACTCGGCCAGGGTGCGCGGGCGCAGCGACCGGTCGAAGTCCTCCTCGCCGGGCGCGATCAGCGGGTCGGGCAGGCGCACCTCGGGCGCCGCGCTCATGCCGCACCCGTGAGGGAGCCGGCGAGCGCCTGGCGCACCCGCTCCTCGATGGGCGCGTCCTCGTCGACCTCGCGCAGCGCCGCCTCGGCCTCGGCCACCGTCATCCCGAGCCCGACCAGGGCGTCGCGCGCCGCCGCGTGGCCGTCGCCCGCGCCGTTCTCCGTCGCGGCGACGGCCACCTCGACCGCCCCCACCTTGTCCTTGAGGTCGACCACCACCCGCTCGGCCGTCCTGCGCCCGATCCCGGGGATCGACGTGAAGAGCGCGTGGTCGGCGGTCGAGACGGCCCGCCGGATCTGGTCGGGCGCGAAGCCGGACACGATCGCGAGCGCCGCCTTGGGGCCGACTCCGGAGACGCCCAGCAAAAGCTCGAACAGCGACCGCTCGCCCGTGGAGGCGAAGCCGTAGAGCTGGAGCGTGTCCTCGCGGACGTGCAGGTGGGTGTGGATCGTGATCTCGCCGCCGTCGGCCTCGCTCGCCCGGCGCACCGCCGAGGCGGTCGCCGCCACCAGGTAGCCGACGCCTCCCACGTCGAGCACGATGGCGCCGGGCCGCGACGCGCTGACGCGGCCCCTGAGCGACGCGATCACCGGGCCACCGCCAGCGGCGCCCTGGTCCGCGATCGGGTGGCGTGGCAGACGGCCACCGCCAGCGCATCGGCAGCATGGTCGGTGGCGGGCGGCGCCTCAAGCCCCAGGATCGCGGTCACCATCCTCGTCATCTGGCCCTTGTCGGCGCGCCCGAACCCGCATACCGCCTTCTTCACCTCGGCCGGCGGATACCCTGCCGCGTCGAGCCCGGCGGCCCCGCACGCCGCCAGCACCGCGCCGCGGGCCTGCCCGACCGACAGGATCGTGCGCGGGTTGGCGCCGACAAAGAGATCCTCGAGCGCCGCCGATCCGGGCGCGTGCCGCGCGATCAGGCCCGCCACCTGCTCGTGGATGAGGGCCAGCCTGGCGGCGGCCGGCCGTCCGGCCTCGGTGGCCACCACGCCGTGGTCGACGGCCCGCATCCGGCTGCCCTCGACCGCGATCACGCCGTAGCCCGTCTCGGCCATTCCCGGGTCGATGCCGAGCACGATCATGCGGCCAGTCTAGCCGTCGCCGCGGACGCCGGACGAACGGGTGTTCGGGGTCAAATCCCCCCCGTTGACCGGCTTCACCGCCCTGCTCCCGCTCGCCGCGATGCTCGCCCCACCTGACTCCGCGCCGCCCGGCACGATCGCCCGGCTCCGAGCCGCGCAGGTCGAGCGGCGCCTGGAGCGCGTACAACCGCGCCGTCGGGCGCGGCTGAGAGCGCTCAGCCGGCGACGGCCTCGAGCACGGCGTCGGGGATGTCGAAGTTCGCGTAGACGTCCTGGACGTCGTCGAGGTCCTCGAGCCCGTCGATCAGGCGCAGCAGCTTGCGGGCGCCGGCCTCGTCGAGGTCGACGGTGCTCTTCGGGACGAGCCGCAGCTCGGCCGACTCGACCTGGATCCCACTCGCCTCGAGGGCGTCCCGGACCGCCGCCAGCTCGGTCGGCGCGGTCGTGACCTGCCAGATGCCGCCGTCGAGGGCGGCGTCCTCGGCACCGGCGTCGGCGGCGCCCAGGACGATGTCATCCTCGGTCGTCCCGTCCGCAGGCACGTGGATGACGCCCTTGCGGTCGAACTGCCAGGCCACCGACCCGGGCGCCCCGAGGCTCGAGTTGTGCTTCGTGAAGACCGAGCGCACGTCGGCGGCGGTGCGGTTTCGGTTGTCGGTCAGCGCCTCGACGATGATCGCCACGCCGTCGGGCCCGTAGCCCTCGTAGGTGATCGCCTCGTATGCGTCGGACCCCTCCCCGCCGCCGGTCGCCCGGGAGATCGCCCGCTCGATGTTGTCCTTCGGCATGGAGTACGAGCGCGCCTTCGCGACGGCCGCCGCCAGCGCGGCGTTGGTCTCGAGCTCCGGACCGCCCTCGCGGGCGGCGATGATGATCGCGCGCGAGAGCTTGGTGAAGAGCTTGCCCCGCTTGGCGTCCTCGGCGCCCTTGCGGCGCTTGATGGTCGACCACTTCGAATGTCCGCTCATGCCGCCGCCACCCCCCGTCGCATGACCATCGAGGCGAACCGGGCGTGCAGGCGCCGGTCGCTCGTGAGCTCCGGATGGAACGCCGCCACCATGATCGAGCCCTGCCGCACGGCCACCGGGGCGCCGTCCAGCGATGCGACAGTCTCGACGCCTTCGCCGGCCCGCTCGATCCGCGGCGCGCGGATGAAGACGCCGTGCATCGGCAGATCCTCACCCTGGATCTTGACCGGCGCCTCGAAGCTCGAGACCTGGCGGCCGTAGGCGTTTCGGCGCACGTCGATGTCGATCAGCCCGAGGGAGCGCTGGTCGGGCCGGCCGTCGACCGCGGCGGCCGCGAGCACGATCATCCCCGCACACGTCCCGAAGATCGCGCCGCCGCGCCTGTGCAGGCCGAGGATCGGCTCCTCGAGTCCGTAGGCGTCCATCAGCTTCGACATGGTCGTCGACTCGCCGCCCGGGATCACCAGCCCGTCGAGGTCGTCCAGGTCGCCGGGAACCCGCACCTCGACCGCGTCGAGGCCGACGTCGCGAAGCGCTTGACAGTGCTCGCGAAACGCGCCCTGCAGGGCGAGAACGCCCGCCCTACCAGCCACGCGTCTGGAGCAGCCCCTGCTCGCCCAGCTCGGCGATCTCCTTGCCTGCCATCGCCTCGCCGAGGCCGAACGACACCTCGGCGACGATCTGCGGATCGGCGAAGTGCGTCGTCGCCTTGACGATCGCGGCGGCCATCGCGGCCGGGTCGGAGCTCTTGAAGATGCCCGAGCCGACGAAGACGCCGTCGGCGCCGAGCTGCATCATGAGCGCGGCGTCGGCTGGGGTCGCGATCCCGCCTGCCGTGAACGTCACGACCGGAAGGCTGCCGTTCTCGGCGCAGCTCTTGACGAGCTCGTACGGGGCCTGGTGCTGCTTGGCCGACGCGTAGAGCTCGTCCTCGTCCATCGACCCGAGCCGCTTGATCTCGCCCAGGATCGAGCGCATGTGGCGCACGGCCTCGACGACGTTGCCGGTGCCGGCCTCGCCCTTCGAGCGGATCATCGCGGCACCCTCGGAGATGCGCCGGAGCGCCTCGCCCAGGTTGGTCGCGCCGCACACGAAGGGCACCGTGAAGCGCCACTTGTTGATGTGGTGGGCCTCGTCGGCGGGGGTCAGCACCTCGGACTCGTCGATGTAGTCGACCTCGAGCGCCTGGAGCACCTGGGCCTCGGCGAAGTGCCCGATCCGGGCCTTGGCCATGACCGGGATCGTCACGGCCTCCTGGATCTCACGGATCTTCGCCGGGTCTGCCATGCGGGCGACGCCGCCGTCGCGGCGGATGTCGGCCGGGACGCGCTCGAGCGCCATGACGGCGCACGCGCCGGCGTCCTCGGCGATGCGGGCCTGGTCGGCGGTCGTGACGTCCATGATCACGCCGCCCTTCAGCATCTCGGCGAGCCCGCTCTTGACCCGCATGGTTCCGGTTTCGCTCACGTCACACACCCCTGATCGGCGCCGAACTCTGAGCGTGCAGTGTAGCTAGATGAGCGATTCCACGGCCCCTACCCAGCCGTTTTCAGGTGCTCCAAGGCGTCCGCGTCGAGCACCCACACGAGCCGCTCGCGGACGTCGATCAGGCCCGACTCGCGCAGCTCGTTCAGCACCTTGGTGAGCGTCTCGCGGCTGGTTCCGATCATCTCGGCGAGCTGCATGTGGGTGAACCGCTCGTCGATGCGAATTCCCTGCGGGGTGACGCGCCCGTAGCGGTCCATGAGCTCCAGGAGCTGGCCGGCCAGGCGCGCCGCGACCCCGCGGAAGGCGAGGCTCTCGAGCCGGTCCTCGACGCTGCGCAGCCGCTGCGAGAGCGACCGCATCAGGTTGAGCGCAACCTGCGGGTGCTCTGCGGCGGTGCGCTCGAGGTCGGCGGCGGGCACCACACGCAGCACGCAGTCGCTCATCGCCTCTGCGTAGGCGTCGTGGAGGTCGTCGCCGTTCACCGGGACGAGGCCGAACGCCTCGCCTTCGTCGAGCATCGCCAGCGTGAGCTGCCGGCCGTCATGGGCGCTGCGGTAGAGCCGCACCCGCCCGGCCTCGATCAGGTACAGCGCGTCGCCCCGATCGAAGGGCGAGTAGATGAGCTCGCCCTTCCGGAACCCGGCCGCCCGCAGACGGCCGTCGATGTCCGCCAGGGCGGCCTCGGTGAGACCCTCGAAGAGCTCGCTGGAGGAGAGGCTGTCTGTGGTCTGGCTCACACCGCTAATACGGCGGCGGAGCCCGATTGGTTTGACGGGCGGCGCCCGACTATGTGATTACGATGAGATCGCGTCGGGGGCGTAGCTCAGCGGTGAGAGCAGACGACTCATAATCGTTTGGTCGCTGGTTCGAATCCAGCCGCCCCCACTGCCGCTACGCAGCCGAGGAGAGCGCGCCGCCGAAGAGCCCGCCCGAGTCGAGCGGCGTGGCGCCCGCCGGAGCGCTCACGGTGAAGTCCGAATTCCAGTCGCTGAACGCGGCGTCGACCTTGAGATCGAACCCCTGAAGGCCGTCGGCGGTCTTCTGCGCGGAGGCCGGGATGTCGAGGGCGAGCTCGGCCGAAAGCGCGCTCGGAAGATGCGTCGAGTGGTCGAACGACTCCGAGCCGTGCGCGGTCTTGATGCCGTTCACGATGTCGTCGATCTGCTTCTGATCCTTGGGCGTGATCGGCGAGTTCGAGAGCGACGCCATGTCCGAGATGATCCCGGCGACGTCGAGGTCGGCGGCGATCGTGTCGGTGTCGCCGGACGACGTGACATCGACGTTCTTGAGCCACTTGGACGGGTTCAGGCCGAGGGCCTTCAGCTGGTCGAGGCTCTGGTTCGAGCTGTCCGACGAGCCGGTGGAGGACGTCTCCTTGGAGATGTCGATCGACTTCCAGCCCGGGCCGAGCAGCGTCGGCATCTGGATGTAGGCCGTCTTTCCGTCAGGCGAGAGGGCCTCGCCGGAGAACGACCCACCGGTGAAGTTGAGCGCGAAGTGGATGTCGAACTTGCCGCTCCCCGCGTCGGCCATGCCGGCCTGACCCTTCAGGCTCAGGCTGAGCGGGCCCTGGAGGAAGACCGCGCCGGCGCCGGCGTTCTGGAGGTTGCCGTCGAGCTTGAGCGCCACGGTGAGGTCGAACGACGCCGACTTGGCGTTCTTCAGCGCGTCCTGGCTCTGCTTCAGCAGGTCGGCCGCACTCATCGAGCCCGAGCTGCCGCCGGAGCCGGCGCCTGATCCGCTGGATCCACCGCCGCACGCTGCGGCAACGAGAACGGTCACGAGCAGCAATGCGAGAACGCGCTTCATGGGGGTGAATCCTTTCGTGTGGAGCGGCCGCCCGTGCCGGACGGCCCTCGCAGCATAGACGCGGCAGATTTAGAGACGCACGGCGACGGACACACCGTCGCCGACCGTGAGCACGGACGCGCTGACGCGGTGGTCGGCTACTAGATCGGCATTGAATGCGCGCACCGTGAGCACATCCTCATCCGACCAGTGAGTCGGCCCGTGGCCGGGCGCCACGGCGCCCGACAGGAGCACGTTGTCGATCGCCACGAGGCCGCCCGGCCGGAGCAGGGGCAGGACGAGCTCCAGCTGCCGCGGATAGTCCCCCTTGGCCGCGTCGAGGAACGCGAAGTCAAACGGGCCCGACAGCTCGGCGAGGCCCTCCGTGCCGTCCTGCAGGCGCAGGTCGGCGCGCTCCCCGACGCCCGCCCTGTCGAGATACCGGCGCGCCGCCGCGTGGCGCTCGGCGTCGACCTCGAACGAGACGACGGTTCCGCCGTCCGAAAGCGCGCGGGCGATGTGCAGCGTCGAGACGCCGATCGCCGTCCCCACCTCGACGGCCGCGCGGGCGCCCGTCGCCGCGACGAGCACCTCGAGCAGGCGGCCCGTCTCCGGATACACGATCGGGATCCCGTCGCGGTCGGCATGGGCGATCATCTCCGCGAGGACGGGGTCGGGCTCAGGAACGAGCGACCGGACGTAGTCCTCGATCCCGGCTGCGAAAATCACGTTGTTGGTGGGGCTAGGCGGTCTCGAGCTTGCCCGAGCGGGCCGCTTCGAGGAGATCGCTGGCCGCGACCGCGGCGTCGCCCTTCTCGGCGAACGACTCGGGCGTGAGGTGCATCTTGTCCATGTCGTTGTGCTTGATGAACCCGCGCCAGGTGCGCGTCTCACGGTCGAATTCGACCCCGGTGTGCCAGTCGTCGTAGGCGTCGGTGTGGGTCACGACACCCTCCTCTCGTGGGTTCGCGCCAGGATACTCCCCCGGGACGTCGGAGTGTGCTCCGGATGGGTGCGCTCCCCGCTATCCTCGCCCCGATGCCCGTCGACGTCGCAGTCTCGATCCCCGCGTTCCTCGACCTCACCTTCGTGGGCCTCGAGGCCCTGCCGGGCCCCGGTGAGGAGCGCTTCGCCGGCGACCTCGTGCGCTCGCCCGGCGGGGGCGCGATCCACGCGATCGCGACGGCGCGCCTGGGCCTGCGGTCGGCCCTCGCCACGCCGCTCGGCGACGACACGGATGCCGACTACCTGCGCGATGTCCTGCGTGCCGAGGGCGTCGAGACGGTCGAGCGGCGGGCCGGGCGGACGGCGACCACGGTCGTCATGCCGGTCGCGAACGACCGCGCGATGGTGACGCTCGACCCGGGCGTGCGCGCCAGCGCCGCCGAGGTCGCCGGGCTGGAGCCGCGCACCGTCGCGGCCAACGTCGACATGCTGCACACCGTCCCGGCGGGCGTCCCGGCGTTCGTGACGTGCGGCGACGACGACGCCCGGGCGTTCGCACGCCAGCCGCTGCGCCAGCTCGAGGGCGTCCACGTGCTCTTCGTCAGCGAGCGCGAGGCGCTCACGCTGTCCGGCCGCACCGATCTCGAGGGAGCGTTCGACTGCCTGAACGAGCTCGCCGCATCGGTCGTCGTCACGCTCGGCGCCTCCGGCGCGACCGGCATCGTCGACGGAGAGCGCGTCTCGACCGACGGTGTGGCGGTCGGCGCTGCCGTCGACACGACCGGCGCCGGCGACCTCCTGGTCTCGGCGTATATCTGGGCGGAGCTGCGCGGCGCGAGCCCCGATGACCGGCTGCGCTGGGCGGTGCTCTACTCCGCGCTCTCGGTGACGACCCCGACCGCGGTCGGCGGCGCGCTCACGGAGGAGCGGCTGCTCGCCGAGGGCGAGCGGCTCGGCCTCTCGCTTCCGGCTGCGATCTAGGGCCTGCCCCGCACCAGCCGCTCGACGAGCTCCAGGCCGGCGGCCGTGCCCGGCCAGTGCTCGGCGAGCAGGTCCGGGCCGGCCGACCGAAGGACGCTCCGCAGCGCCGCCCACACGACGAGCGCGTCGTCGAGCTGTCCGGCCACGGGGATGAAGTCGGGCACGAGGTCGAACGGCAGCGCCAGGTACCCGCCCGCGGCAAGCAGCACCAGCTTGTGGCGACGAGCCAGGCGCGGGTCGCGTGCCAGGCGGGCGAAGAGGACCGCGCAGTCGGGAACGAGGCGGGCGATCTCGGCGGCCCGGCTCCGCCCTGCACCGGGGCCGCTCAAGGCCGGGCCTCCGTCGGGCGTGGCGGCGTGGTCGAGGCTCCGCGGGTAGGACTCGAACCTCCAACCCTCCGGTTCACAGGACGCTCGGTCTGGGCCCTCCCAAGCTGATTCGGCCGGTTCATGCGGCGGGAGGTTGGAATACGTTCGGTGAGATCGGCTGAGTCCGTGACAACGCTGTGACACACACGGAGACGGAGTACCCTGCCGGGCCCCATGTCGACCGACCGTACACCTTCACGGTGCTCGGTCAGGCGCAGAACGCGCCGGCGACCACGAGCACGAGGTTGCCGCCGGGTACCCTGCCCTGACTCGGCGAGGATGGAGAGCCGTGGGGACGCGAGGAGACCTGAATGCCGGCGATGATCGTGGCGGGCGTGCTAACGGTCGGCGACCGGATTCTGTTGTGTCATCGGGCACCGGGGCGGCGCTGGTACCCGGATGTCTGGGATCTGCCAGGTGGTCATATCGAGTCGGGGGAGAGCGCCGCTTCCGCGCTTGGCCGTGAGCTGCACGAGGAGCTCGGCATCGTCGTGACGTCGGTGTCGGAGCACTCGTTCGAGCAGATGCACACGCCGGACTTCCAGCTTGATATTCGGCTGGTCGACGAGTGGCGAGGTGAGCCTGTAAACCGTGCGCCTGACGAGCACGATGCCATCGGCTGGTTCGCCTCAGACGAGCTTGGGACGTTGGTGCTGGCCCACCCGGCGTATCCAGCGCTCCTTCAGCGAGTGTTCGGCGTCAGGTAGGCACGCCCGTCGCGACCGAGGTTGACCCGGTGCGCGTGCGGCGTGTTCACCTAGGTGCGAGCGCTTACCCGCTGGCGGCAGTGGTACGTAGGGCCAGCGGCGAAGCGGGCGTCAAGAGTTCGTTGGCTACGGGGATGGCGTTCAGCCCGTGGTGGAACCGCCATCGACCGTCCTCCCGGTGAGCTACGACGAGGCCGCGGAGTGGGAATTCCGCGCCGTTGGGCAGACTGAGGATGCTCTCGGCGTACACGTAGCCGAGGTCGCCCTCGGCGTATGCCTCGCAATGGTTGTCGGTGAACGAGTACTCGCCTTCGGGTTCGTTTTCGATCGCAGCGAGGAACTCGTCGCGGCCACGCACGACCTCGGTGGGGTCAGTGCCGCGACTGGCGGTGGCCGGGTGAGCCGAGATCATCTCCCGCAGGGCAGGCATGTCACGGCCGCGGAGTGCGGCGGCGAACTCCTCGTGGGCCTGCTCAAGCTCGGGTGCGCGCTCCAAAGCCATCTCGTCCCCCTTCTTGTTGCCAATCGCACAAGCGACCGCTATCGGCTAGTTGAAGCTGACGCTGAGGTCGTCGAGCTCCCCGTTGTAGTAGTCCGTGAGGTTGGATCCGACCCCGACCCACGCCTTGCCGCCGGTGTTGAGGGTGCCGATGCTGACGTGCTTGGTGTAGGTGGTGCCATCGACGGTGACCGAGATGCTGGTGGCGTCCTTGTGGCAGGTGATGGTGTGCCAGCGGCCGTCGGCCAGATCGGGACCGGCTTGAATGGTGGAATGAGTGATGGAGCCGATGAACTTGCACTTCGCCTGCCCAACGCCGTTCTTGGGGAAGATCTCGACCTGGTATCCGCCCTTCGACCACAGGTCGTAGTCGAAATTCCCCGTTCCCGGCTCGACGGAGGTGCGCACATCCATCGTCACAGTCACCTCGGCGTTGCCGGCCGCCAGGCTGGCCCGCTTGGGGATGATCATCGTCGAGCTGTGCCCGTTGAACCCATACCCGTGGTCGCCGCTGGCGCCACTCCGTCCGGGGAGGCCAAGGGTCACGTTCGTCAACGCGCCATCGTTGCCGTTCCCCGAGCTGTCGAAGGCGGTCGAACCCGACACCTCATCCATGTTCCATTGGCCGACCACTCCCGCCGCCGCAGCGGCGGGCGACGCGAACACGACCGCCCCCGCCGCAACCATCACCATGCACCAGCGACGTACGTCCAACGTGTCGCCCCTCCCCGAGCGTGAGCGCCCATCATGCGCCTTTTGCCCCATCCGCGCAAGGCCCGCACAGATCTTCCGTCTCACGCTGGGTGGTGACGCGCGACGCGGGCGCGTGGCGCCGGTGCTCGGCACGCGGTAGGTTCTTGGGCGTCGTGCGAACTGCGCTCTACGCGCTCGGCGGCTTGGCCGTCATCGTGTTCTTCGTCGTCCGCCAGCGGCGAAGCGACCGCTACCGTGAGCGGTCGCTGATCCTGCCGCTGGGACTCGGGTTGTACGGGCTCGCGCTCCTGCGTGGCACGTTGCGACACGATCACCTCACGGCGGTTTCGGTCGTGCTGCTGGTGCTGAGCGGCCTTGCGTCGGTTGGGTTCGGCGTATTCCGAGGCCGGACGATCAACCTGTTTGTCCGCGACACCGAGTTGTGGGAGCAGGCGTCGTGGAGGACGATCGGTGTCGGGTGGGGCGGCTTGCTCGTCACCCGGGTGGTGCTGATCGGGATCGCAGGGTTGATCGGGGCCCGGCTGGCGGCGTCGCCGACCTCGATCCCGCTGATGATTGCCATCACGCTGGCTGCCCAGATGCTCGTCGTCGGCGAGCGCGCGCAGGCGTTCGATGTGCCTGTCCCCCAGACCGGGCGCCGGCGCCGCCATCGCCGCGGGGGTTGAACGCTGGTTCAGGGACGCGGCCCGGCCACATCCGACCTGGATTCCGCTTAGGGAGAGGCTCCGCGGGTAGGACTCGAACCTACAACCCTCCGGTTAACAGCCGGATGCTCTGCCATTGAGCTACCGCGGATCGGGTGAACCAGTCTAGTCGATCGGGTTAATCGATCAACAGCCGCAGCTCGGCGTTCTCGCCGGCCGCTGCGAGCCTTCGGAGCGTGCGCGTCTCGATCTGGCGGACGCGCTCGCGGGTGACCCCGAAGCGGCGCCCGACCTCCTCCAGCGTGTGGGGGCGGTTGCCGGCAAGCCCGTAGCGCAGCTCAAGGATGAGCCGCTCGCGGTACGGCAGCTGGGACACGAGGTCGGAGACGTGCGCGTCGCGCTGGCTTGCGGCCATGTCCGACCCGAGCCCGCGCTGGTGCTTGTCCTCGATCATCTCGCCCAGCGTCGTCGAGTCCTCGCCCACCGGCGCAGCCAGCGACACGGGCTCCTGCGAGACCCGCTTCAGCTCCTCGACCTTCGAGGTCTTGAGGCCCATCGCCTCGGCAACCTCGTCGTGGGTCGGCGCCCGGTTGAAGCTCTGGGTGAGCTGCCGCTCGACGCGCGCCATACGGTTGATCGTGTCGACGACCTGGGCCGGCACGCGGATCGTGCGGCCCTGGTCGGCGAGCGCGCGGGTGACGGCCTGGCGGATCCACCACGTCGCGTATGTCGAGAAGCGGTGGCCGAGCCGCCAGTCGTAGCGCTCGACGGCCTTCATGAGCCCGACGTTCCCCTCCTGGATCAGGTCGAGGAAGCTCAGGCCGCGGCCGGAATAGCGGCGGGCGATCGAGACGACGAGGCGCAGGTTCGACTCGATGAGGCGGCGGCGGGCACGCTCGTCACCGCGCTCGAGGGCCTTCGCGAGCGAGACCTCCTCGGCGGCGGTGAGAAGCGGGACCTGGGAGATCTCGCGGAGATAGAGGCCGACCGTGTCCTCGGTGGGACCAGGCGAGGCCTCGACCTCCAGGTCGGGCTCCTCCTCGTGGGAGTCGAACCCCGCGGGATCCGGGGCGGATTCGGCCATCAGTGTGGGACCTAACGATCGGGCGCGTGGGCGCGAACGGACTCGAGGGTCGTCAGCAGCCTCAGCCTCAGCTCCTCGAGGCGCTGGAGCTCCTGCTGCCGACTCAACTCCAAGTCGGCGTTTTGCCTCAAGGTCTTTAGCTCGTCTTCGGTCCGGTACAGATGCAGCTTCCAGTACAGCTCCTCCAGAGCCGGCTCCGAGGGTGCTTCGCGCGCCGCCACGGCGTTCAGTTCCGCCATGAGCGGCGCCCATCGCTCCGCGTCCTCGGTATCCCCCTCGCCGGACAGCATCCGGCGCATGTGCCCGGCCGCTTCCCGCAGCGGCTCGTCCGAGAAGTATGCCACATCCAACTCCGACAAGAGCTCCCTACCACGATCTGGTAATGCCAAGGCCATCCCGAGGAAGAGGCGCTCGTCGCGCTCGCGTGGCGAGCGCGGCAGCCTGGCCGGCCCCTGAGGGCCGGCGGCCGCCGGCGCTCCGGGGCGCATCGCCGCCAGCCGGGCGGCCAGATCGTCGGTCAGGCGCAGGCGGTCGGCCACCAGCCGCACCTGCTCGTCGCGCTCCACCGACGGCGGAGCCGCCGCCAGAATCCTGCCGGTGCGGGCATACAGCTCGTCGCGGGTGCCGCCCGCGGCCAGCGCCCTCCCGACCCGGAACGTGAGCACCCCGGCGGCGCTGTCGAGCGAGCGCACGAAGGCCTCCCGGTCGGCGACCACCACGTCCGCCGGATCGCGTCCGGGCGGGAGCGCGACGATCCGCACCGTGAGGCCCTTGGCCTCGGCGATCGCCATGCCCCGAAGCGATGCGCTCTCGCCGGCCGCATCGGCGTCGAAGGCCAGCGAGACGTTCGAGCACACCCTCCGCAGCTCGGTCACCTGGGCCTCGGTCAGCGCCGTTCCCATCGAGGCGACCGTGTTGGCGACCCCCGCCTGATGCAGCGCCAGGACGTCGGTGTAGCCCTCCACGACGATCGCCCGCCCCTCCGACGCGATCGAGGTCCGCGCGCGGTCGAGGCCGTACACCATCTCGGCCTTCTTGAAGAGCTTGCCCTCGGGCGAGTTCAGGTACTTCGGCGGCTCGCCGCCGGGCATCTGGCGGGCGCCGAACCCCCGTACCCGGCCGCGTACGTCGGCGAGCGGGAACACCAGCCGGCCGCGAAAGCGATCGACCGGCCCGCGCCGTCCCCGCCCCGAGAGGCCGGCCTGTCCGAGCTCCGCCGCCGTGAACCCCTTGGCGAGCGCGGCCGCGCACACCCTGTCCCACGCCGACGGCGCGAACCCGAGCCGAAAGTCGTGAGCCGTCTGATCGGCGATCCCGCGCTCGGCGAGATACGCCCGGGCCGGCTCGGCCTCGGCGGAATCCCACAGGTAGCGGCTGTAGAACTCCGCGGCGTCGTCGAGCAGCCGGAAGAGCCGCGCCCGCTCGGCGCGGCGGCGGTCGTCCTCGGGCGAGGACTGCTCGTACTCGAGCCGGACGCCGTAGCGGTCGGCGAGCGACTCGACAGCCCCCGCGAAGTCGAGGTTCTCGGTCTCGCGGACGAACGCGATGTGGTCGCCGCCGCGCTGGCAGCCGAAGCAGTAGTAGACCTTCTTCACGGGGTCGACCGAGAACGACGGGGTGCGCTCGTCGTGGAACGGGCAGCGGCCCACGTAGCGGGCGCCGGAGCGGCGAAGCGGGGTGCGGCCGCCGACGAGGTCGACCATGTCGACCGCGGCCTCCAGCGCCTCCAGGCTTTCGCGGGTGATCGTGCTCACGCCGCGGCGGCGAGCGCGGCGTGCGCCCGCAGGGCGTAGCGGTCGGTCATGCCCGCCACCCAGTCGGTGGCCGAAACGGGGTCGGACCCGGCCAGGTGGTGGTTCCAGAGCGCGTCGACGACGGCCGCCGCGCGGGCGCTCTCGGCACGCGCCGGCGGGCCGAGGTAGACGTGCTCGAACATGAACCGCCGAAGCTCGGAGAGCGCCGCGCCGTGCTCCCGGGACTGCTCGATCGCGCCGGCCCGTTCGCTGGTCTCGACCAGGTCGTGGACGAGCGCATCGATGCGCGCCGAGGACGTCGCGCCCAGGAGCTCGAGCGGGCCGCTCGGCAGGTCGCCGGCGTGCAGGATGCCGGCCCGCACCGCGTCGTCGATGTCGTGGTTCACGTAGCCGAATCGGTCGACCAGCCGGACGATCGCGCCCTCCAGGGTGGCGGGCCGGCCGTCACCGGTGTGGTGCAGGATGCCGTCGCGCACCTCGGCGGTGAGGTTCAGGCCGCGGCCGTCGCGCTCGAGCACCTCGACGACGCGAAGCGAGTGCTCGTTGTGCCGAAACCGCGAGCCGTGCGCGCGCAGCGCCCGGTTGAGCGCCTCCTCGCCGGTGTGGCCGAACGGCGGGTGGCCCAGGTCGTGCCCGAGCGCGATCGCCTCGGTCAGATCCTCGTTCAGGCGCAGGGCGCGCGCGACGCTCCGCGAGATGCCGGTGACCTCGAGCGTGTGCGTCATGCGGGTGCGAAAGTGGTCGCCCTCGGGCGCGATGAAGACCTGGGTCTTGTGCTTGAGGCGGCGGAAGGCCTTCGAGTGGACGATCCGGTCGCGGTCGCGCTGGAACGGCGTCCGCAGCGTGCACTCGTCCTCGTCCGGGTGCTCGCGGCCGCGTGTCTCGTATGAGCGCACCGCCCGTTCCGACAGCGCATCGCTTTCGAGACGGCGGATGCGATCGGCGAAGGCGGCGGCGACGGGGCCCGTGGGATGCGACATTGGAACGAGTCTACCCGTGCCGCTCCGGCGCCCGGCCGTGGCGTCGTCTCAAATGATCACGGGGACCGTGCCGCCGTCGGCGCTCCATGCTGCGCCGGTCACGTACGACGCGGCCGGGGATGCCAGAAAGGCGATGACCGCCGCGATCTCGTCGGCCTCGGCCATGCGCCCGATCGGCCGCCCCTTCCCCACGTTCTCGAGCACCTCGTCACGGCCAAGGCCGCCGCGAGCGGCGGTCTGGTCGGCCAGCCCGCCCTCGCCGAGCCAGGCGGGTGTCCGGGTCGGGCCCGGGCACACCGCGTTGCAGCGGATGCCGTCCTTCGCGTGGACGTCGGCCACGAGCCGAGACAGCGACAGGACGGCCGCCTTCGTCACCGAGTACTGCGGCATCCCGGCCGAGGGGCGCTTGCCGGCGGTCGAGGCGACGTTCACGATGGCGGCGCGGCCGGACGCCCGCAGGTGCGGCAGCGCCGCCCTGATGGCCCGGACGTAGCTCATCACGTTGGTGTCCCATGCGGACTGCCAGTCCGCGTCGCTCACGTCGTACCAGTCGGCGATGTGGGCGACCCCGAGGTTGTTCACGAGCACGTCGAGGCCGCCCAGAGCGTCGGCAGCGCCCGTGACGGCCGCCTCGGGGCCGTCGGCGGTGGCGAGGTCGGCGGCGACAGGGTGCGCGCCGATCTCGGCCGCCGCAGCGGCGGGATCGCGGGAGGCGATGGCGACGCGGGCGCCGCCGGCGATGAGCGCGCGGGCGGCGGCGAGGCCGATCCCCGCGCTTGCGCCGGTGACGAGCGCTCGGATATCGGTGAGGCGCTGGGGCATCTGCGCCCGGATCTTATGATCTCGGCCAATGACCCGGATCCTGCTGGCGCGGCACGGCGAGACCGACTGGAACCGCGAGGGCCGCTGGCAGGGCCACTCCGACCAGCCGCTGAACGCGACCGGCCGCGCCCAGGCCGAGGCGCTTGCCAGGCGGCTGCGCGGCGAGCGCGTCAGCGCCCTGTACACGAGCGACCTGCTGCGGGCGTCCCAGACCGCCGAGGCAGTGGGACGCGCGACGGGCCTCAAGCCCATCCCGACCCCCGGCCTGCGCGAGGTCGACGTCGGCGAGCTCGCCGGGCTCGACCGCGCCGAGGCGGGGCGCCGCCACCCGGACTGGTACACGCGCTGGCGGGAGGGGACGGACGAGGCGTATCCCGGCGGGGAGCGCTTCTCGGACCTGCGTGACCGGGCGCTCGCCTCGCTCGACCGCATCGCCGACCGGCATGCCGGCGAGACCGCCGTCGCCGTCTGCCACAACGGGATCGTGCGGGCGGTGGTGCTGCACGTGCTCGGGATGGATCCCCGCGAGCGCCGGCGCGTGGCCCCCGGCCCGAACTGCTCGCTCACGATCGTGGAGCGGCAGCGGCGCAGGCTCGTCCTGGTGGCCCTGAACGACTCGGGCCACCTGAACGGGGTCGGCGAGATCACGCTGCCGCGGCGACGAGGGCGATGAGCGCGGCCCGCGCGCGACATCCCGAAACCGACCATCTAGACTCCACACCGATGGATGACCACACATCCCGGTACATGGGCGAGGCCGTCGAGCTCGCCCTCTTCGGCGGGGAGTACCAGGACGGTGTCCTGACCTCCTACTGCGTGGTAGCCGACGTGCCCCACATCGAGCTCAACGGCCACATCCTCGTCCCGCTTCAGAACGTCGCCTCACTCCATTGCACGAGCCGCTGCGATGCGCAGGACGACTGGCCGCCGCGGGGCCTGCTCGACGAGGACGACGGCTCTGGCGACGACGCCTCGTAGCTCGCGCCTCCCGGTGCGCCGCCATAACTACGAAAGGCCGCCCGAAGGCGGCCTTTCGTAATTATCCCGGCGGCGACCTACTCTCCCAGACGTTCTCACGTCAAGTACCATCGGCGCTGAGGGGCTTAACTTCTCTGTTCGGAATGGGAAGAGGTGTTTCCCCCTCGCTGTGACCACCGGAAAC
>DATAEI010000108.1:0-3646 GCA_036258075.1 Gaiellales bacterium | reverse complement strand
CGCCTCCGTCGCCGTCGTCGACAAGGGCGACGTCGCCGGCGCCACGTCGGCCGCGTCGTCGAAGCTCATGCACGGCGGGCTGCGCTACCTGGCCATGGGAGACGTCGGTCTGGTGCGAGAGGCCCATCGCGAGCGCCGGGTCCACGCCCGGGCCGTCGCACCGCACCTCGTCCGGCCGCTGGAGTTCGTCGTCCCCGTGGGCCCGGGCTCCCCCACGCCCCTCTGGCAGGTGCGGGCGGGTGTCTTCCTCTACGGCGCGCTGGCCCGGTTCGCCGACGGCCGAACCGGCCGCATCTCGCTCGCGTCGGCCCGCCGCCGGGTGCCGCCGCTCCTGACCGGCGGGCTGCGCGGCGCCGTCCTGTACCACGACCACCAGACCCACGACGCCCGGCTCGCCATCTCGGCGCTTCGGGCCGCGGCCGATGCCGGCGCCGTGGTCGTGCCGCACGCGGAGGTCGTTGCGCTTCGCACGCGCGCCGGTGCCGTGGCCGGGGCCGAGGTCGCCGACCGGCTGGGCGGCGGCGCCGTCTCGGTCGACGCCCGGGTCGTCGTGAACGCCGCCGGGCCGTGGGTCGACGCGGTGCGCCGGCTCGAGGATCCGGCCGCGGGCACGAGCGTCATCCTCTCGAAGGGCGCCCACCTCGTGCTCGCCGGCGGCGGCGACTGGACCGCGGCGGTGACGACCCCGCTCCCCGGCGGACGCGTCTCGTTCGCGATCCCGTGGGAGGGCATGCTGCTCCTCGGAACCACCGATGAGCCCTACGACGGCGACCCGGCGGCGGTCGCCCCCACCGACGCCGACGTCGCCCAGATCCTCGCGGAGGCCGGCCGCTCGCTGGCCGCGGACGTGCTCGACCCGTCGCTCGTGCGGTCGCGGTTCGCCGGCCTGCGCGTCCTTCCCGCGGGCGGACCGAGCACGATCCGGGCTCGCCGTGAGACCGTCGTCGGGCGTGGCCCGGGCGGCATGGTGTCGGTCGCCGGCGGGAAGCTCACGACCTGGCGGCTGATCGGCGCCCGCACCGCCCGGCTCGCGCTCGGCCCGCTCGGGCTCCGCACCCCGCAACGGGCCGTGCCGCTGCCGGGGGCGGCGCCGCCGGAAGAGCTCGATCGGGCCCTCGGCGAGATGCATCCGGAGATCCCGGCCGACGTGCGCACCCACCTCGCCGGCCACTACGGGATGCGGGCGGCCGAGGTGCTCGCCGCGGCGGGCGGAGACCCGGCGCTGCTCGAGCGGATCGACCCGGACGGCCCCGACATCTGGGCGCAGGTGGCGTACGGGCGGGACGCCGAATGGGCGGCGACGCCCGCCGACGCGATCCGCGGCCGGACGACCGTGGCGCTGCGCGGCCTCGACGGCGAGGCCGTGCGCGCGCGGGCGGAGGCGATGTTCCGGTGAGGCGGCCCGCGATCTGCGCCCACCGCGGGGCGAGCCGGGCGCATCCCGAGAACTCGCTCGCGGCGTTCGCCACAGCCATCGAGATGGGGGCGGACATGATCGAGACCGACGTCCGCCGGACGCCGCGCGGCAAGCTCGTCCTGCACCACGACCCGCTCGGGCCGCGCCGCCCGCGGGGGCTCGTCGAGCTCGCCGAGCTCGTCGCGCTCGCGGACGGCCGGGTGGCGCTCGACATCGAGCTCAAGGAGGCCGGGTACGAGGAGGAGGTGCTCGCGGCCCTCGACCCGCGCCCCGAGGGGCTCGTCGTCACGTCGTTCATCCCGAAGGCGGTCGCCGCGGTGCACGCCCTCGATCCGGGGATCGCGACCGGGCTCATCTTCCGGCCGGGCGACAGGCGGGAGCTCGCGGCGCGCGCCGAGGCGTGCGGCGCCCGCATGGTGGTCGCCCACTCCAGCGCGCTTCGGCCGGAGCTCGGCGCCGAGCTCGCCGCCGCGGGCCGGCCGCTCATGGTGTGGACGGTGAACGACCGCCGCCGGCTGGCCGCCGTCATGACGACACCGGGCGTGACGCACCTCGTCACCGACGTGCCCGACGTCGCGCTCGCGCTCCGGGCGGCCCTCTAGCCCTCCTCGCCCGGAAGCTCGCCGCCCAGAGGCCGCTCGCCGGCCCGCGGCCGGCCGGCCGCGCCGGCCCTGACGTAGCGGCGGGTCTCGTCCATCCACGGCTGGAAGTCCCAGGGGGTGTGCGCACCGGTGGCGAGCGCCCGGCTCACCTCGTGGCGGCGGCGCTGGCTCTCGACCACGCGCCGCGCGATCGCCGCCATGTCCCAGCGCTCATCGGACGCGGCCCGAAGCGACGCCACGAGCTCGGCGCCTGCGGGATCGGCGGCCAGGTTCTCGGACTCGTGGGGATCGGCGCCGAGATCGAAGAGCTGGTCGGGGTCGTCGCCGCAGCGGACGTACTTGTACCGCCCGCGCCTGATCATGACCGCCGGCGCGGCGACGCCCTCGGCCAGGTACTCAGAGACCACGTCCCGCTCGCCAGGTTCGCCGCCGCCCAGCAGCGGCAGGAGGCTCAGTCCGTCCGGCTCGCCGGCAGCCTCCGCGCCCGCGATCTCGGCCAGCGTCGGCGCCAGGTCGAGGTGCGACACCGGCACGGCCACCGTGCCGGGCGCGCCGCCCGGCACCCGCACGATCAGCGGCACGCGCGCCGAGGGGTCGAAGAACGACATCTTGTACCAGAGGCCGTGCTCACCGAGGAGCTCGCCGTGGTCGGCGGTGAAGACGACCACCGTGTCGTCCGCCAGCCCGCATGCCTCGAGGGCGGCGAGCACCTCGCCGACACGCTCGTCGGCGTAGCTGACCGCGGCGAGGTAGGCCCGCCGCGCGCGGTCCTCCTCCTCGCGGGTCAGCGGGCGCTCGTCGAGCCCGTACATCGCGCGCAGGCGCTCGCTCAGGGGATCGCTCGCGCGCCCGGCGGCGGGGCGGCCGACGTCGGTGTGCTCATAGATGTCCCAGTGCCTCCGGCGCACCTCCCACGGGTCGTGCGGGTTGGTGAAGGAGACGGTGAGGAAGAACGGCCGCCCGTCGCCGCCGCGGGCCAGCTCGCGCAGCTTGCGCACGGCGTGGAAGCACACCTCGTCGTCGTAGTCGGTCTGCATTGCCGACTCGCGCACGCCCGCCATGAGCAGGCTCTCGACGTTGTGGTACCAGCCGAGCCGCTCGCCCGGCGCGAGGCTCCAGTCCGGCGTCCAGTCGAAGCTCGCCGGGTAGACGTCGGTGGTCAGCCGTTCCTCGTAGCCGTGCAGCTGGTCGGGGCCGACGAAGTGCATCTTGCCGGAGAGGGCCGTGGCGTAGCCCGCGGCGCGAAGCGCGTGGACGATGGTGGGCATCGCCGCCGGCCACTCGGCGGCGTTGTCGAACACGCCCGTGGCCGACGGCAGCCGGCCGGTCAGCATCGCCGAGCGCGACGGCCCGCAGAGCGGCGAGCCACAGTAGGCGTTCTCGAACACGACACCTTCGCGCGCGAGCGCCGTCAGGTGCGGGGCGTGGGTGATGGCGTGCCCATAGGCGGGCAGCCATCCTGCGGCCAGCTGGTCGCACATGACGAGCAGCACGTTGGGCCGCCGGCCCGCCGTGCCGGTCACGCCGTCGCGGTCTCGAGGGACGGCGTATCGGCGAGCAGCCGGCGGGTGTACTCGTCGGTCGGGGCGTGGATCACCTGCTCCACCGGCCCCAGCTCGACGATCCG
>DATAEI010000107.1:0-3996 GCA_036258075.1 Gaiellales bacterium | reverse complement strand
GGCGGCGCACGAGCGATTCCGGGCCGAGCATCTGCTCGCGATCGTCGCGGCGCTGCTCATCATCTTCACCATCGGCGCCGCAACGAGCTCGCTGCCCCAGGGCACGCCGGTCGGCACGACCTGCGCCTGGCACGGCTCGCGGCTCGTCGTGAGCGGCGGGCTGATCAACACGGGCATGTCGAGTGCCCAGTTCCGTGTGAACGCCACCATCCGGATCGCCGCGCGCCGGCATGCCATCTTCCGATCGGCAATCGTCGACCTCGACGCCGTCTCGGCGGACCGCTGGAGCTCGACCTACACCTACACGCGCAAGGGCCTCGTCGGGAACGCCATCACCGCCTGCACGGCCCGCGTGCGCACCATCCCGCCCCCCAGCGGCGAGGACTGACAGCCGCCGCATATCCTGCGCGGCCGTGAGCACGGACGACCTTGACGAACGCGAGGCTGAGGCCGAGCGGCTCGGCCCCGGCCCGCCGATCAAGCCCGGCGGCGCGCGCCGCCTCCTCACCTCGATGGCGATGGACGTCGGCCCGCTTCGCCGGCACCGCGACTTCCGGCTGCTCTTCATCGGCCAGGGCGTGTCGTTCCTGGGCTCGATGATCACCTACGTCGCCTTCCCGTTCCAGGCCTACGAGCTCAGCCATTCGTCGTTCATCGTCGGCCTGCTCGGGGTCGTCGAGCTCGTGCCGCTCCTGGGAAGCGCGGTCATCGGCGGCGCCATCGCCGACGCCGTCGACCGCCGCCGCATGATGCAGATCACCGAGCTCGCCTTCGCCGCCGCGTCGGCGGCCCTGGTCGCAAACGCGCTCCTGCCGCACCCGCGGCTCTGGGTGATCTTCGTCCTCGCCGCCCTGATGGCGATGCTCGACGGGCTCCAGCGGCCGTCGCTCGAGGCGCTCACCCCCAGGCTCGTCGAGCGCCACGAGATGACCGCCGCGGGCGCGCTCTCCTCGTTTCGGATGACGATCGGGATGGTCGCCGGCCCCGCGATCGCCGGCATCCTCATCGCCTCGATCGGCCTCGCCGGCACCTACATGGTGGACGTGGCCACCTTCGTCGTCTCGCTCATTGCGCTCTGGATGATGCATGCCGTGCCGCCGCCGGCGGAGGCCGAGCCGCCCAGCCTGCGCCGCATCGCCGAGGGCGCGGCCTACGCCCGCTCGCGGCCCGAGCTGATCGGCACCTACGCCGTCGACATCGTCGCCATGCTCTTCGGGATGCCCGAGGCGCTCTTCCCGGCCGTCGCCGCCGGCCTGGGCGGCGCCGGCGCGCTCGGCCTCCTGTTCGCGGCTCCCGCGGTCGGGTCGCTGCTCGCAACCGTGACGAGTGGCTGGACCAGTAAGGTCAACCGGCACGGCGCCGCCGTCTGCATCGCCGCGGCCGGGTGGGGCGGAGGGATCGTGCTCTTCGGCCTCGCCCCGAACCTCCCGCTGGCCCTCGCCGGCCTCGTCCTCGCAGGCGGGTCCGACATGATCTCGGGCGTCTTCCGCTCGACGATCTGGAACCAGACGATCCCCGACGAGCTGCGCGGACGCCTGGCCGGGATCGAGCAGGTGAGCTACTCGACCGGGCCGCTCCTCGGCAACGTGGAGGCCGGCGGCGTCGCCTCGCTCACGTCGGTGCAGTTCTCGATCGTCTCGGGCGGCCTCATGTGCGTGGCGGGCGTCGGGATCGCCGTCGTGCTCCTCCCCGCCTTCTGGCGCTACGACGCCCGCGCCGCCCAGCGCTAGGGCTATCATTGCGGCATGACCGGCGAGGGCATCCTCCGCCGCATGCACAACCCGCGCGGCCGCACGTGCGGCTGCTCGCCGGAGTGCTGGTGCCGGCGCACGCGGATCGGCCGGCTCGTGCGCTGGTGGTTCCCGGCCCGCTACTTCGGTCTCCGGCATCGGGCGGTCCCGCCCGAGTGGAAGCGCCGGATGTTCGAGATGCACCGGCACGACACCTGACGCGCGGCCGCGCGTCCGCAGGGCAGCCGTAGACTCACGGAATGGCGATCTGCCCGAACTGCGGCGAGGAGAACCCCGACCGCTTCCGCCTCTGCGGCTTCTGCGGCACGCCCCTCCACGCCGCCCCCGAGCCCGCGCGCGAGATCCGAAAGACGGTCACGATCGTCTTCTCCGACCTCGTCGGCTCGACCGCGATCGGCGAGCGGCTCGACTCCGAGTCGCTGCGCGCGGTCATGTCGCGGTACTTCGACGTGATGCAGGCCGAGCTCGAGCGCCACGGCGGCACCGTCGAGAAGTTCATCGGCGACGCGGTCATGGCCGTCTTCGGCCTGCCGAACCTGCACGAGGACGACGCCGAGCGGGCCGTCCGCTCCGCGGCAGGGATGCAGGCTGCGCTGGCCGACCTGAACAGCGAGCTCGAGACGCGCTTCGGCGTGACGCTGAACAACCGCACCGGCGTCAACACCGGCGAGGTCGTCGCCGGTGATCCGACCACGGGCCAGCGGCTCGTCACCGGCGACGCCGTGAACGTCGCGGCCCGGCTCGAGCAGGCGGCCGGCCGGAACGAGGTGCTGATCGGCCCGCTCACCCGCGAGCTCGTCGCCCACATGACCGACCTCGAAGCGGTCGAGCCGCTCGAGCTCAAGGGCAAGTCCGAGCCGATGCCGGCCTTCCGGCTCCTCGGCGTCCGGGCGGCCGCGGCTCCCGCGCATGCCGCCCCGCTCGTCGGCCGCGGCGAGGAGCTCCAGACGCTCCGCTCGGAGCTTTCCGCGGTCGCCCAGGCCGGTGCCGCCCGCCTCGTCACGATCGAGGCCGTCGCCGGCGCGGGCAAGTCGCGGCTCGTGAGCGAGTTCCTGGCGACGGTGCCCGCGGGGACGACCATCACGCGTGGCCGGTGCCTCTCCTACGGCCAGGGCATCACGTTCTGGCCCGTCGCCGAGGCGCTGCGCGAGCTGGCGGGCGTGCTGGACGGCGACGCGCACGACGTCGCCCGCGCAAAGCTCGACGCGCTCGCCGGCGACGACCGGGCCGCGGCCGAGCGGGCGGCTGCCGCCGTCGGCCTGACCGACGCCGCCTACCCGGTCGACGAGCTCTTCTGGGGCGTTCGCCGCGTGCTCGCCCACGTCGCCGCAGCCGGCCCGCTGGTCGTCGCCTTCGAGGATCTGCACTGGGCCGAGCCGACCATGCTCGACCTCGTCGAGCACCTGGCCGCGACGCCCGCGCCCGTGCTCCTGCTCTGCACGACCCGCGACGAGGTGTCGGGTGAGGGCGACGGCTGGGCGGCCACCTCCGGCGGCACCGTCATCGAGCTCGACCGGCTCTCGGCCGAGGAGGCGGCCGAGCTGGCGGCGGGCATCGTCGGAACCGTCGTCCCGCCGGCGACGCTGCGGGCAATCGTCGAGACCGCGGGCGGGAACCCGCTCTTCCTCGAGCAGATGCTGGCGATGATCCAGGACGCGCCGGGCGGCAACATCGCCGTCCCGCCGACGATCCACGCCCTGCTCTCAGCCCGGCTCGACCGGCTGGACGGCGGCCAGCGCGAGGTCGTCGGCACCGCGGCGGTCGTGGGCCAGGTCTTCCCCGAGGCGGCCGTCGCCGAGCTCGTCCCGGACGCGCACCGCCCCGGCGTGCCCGAGGACCTCGGCGGCCTCGAGCGCAGGCGGCTCGTCCAGTCGCACCCCGCGGTCATGACCGCCGGCGCGGCGTTCGCGTTCCAGCACATCCTGATCCGCGACGCCGCCTACGCCGGCCTCCTGAAGCGGCACCGGGCCGAGCTGCACGAACGCTTCGTGGCGTGGGCGGACGAGGTGAACGGCGACCGCGCCGGGGAGTACGAGGAGATCCTGGGCTACCACCTCGAGCAGGCGCACACCTATCTCGCCGAGCTCGGACCGCTCGACGCCCGCGGCAGGACCATCGGGCGGCAGGCCTCCGAGCGGTTGCGGTCGGCCGGCCACAGGGCGTTTGCACGCGGCGACATGCCGGCCGCCGCTAACTTGATGCGCCGGGCGGCCGCCCTCCTGCCCACCTTCGACCAGGATCGACT
>DATAEI010000106.1:0-17468 GCA_036258075.1 Gaiellales bacterium | reverse complement strand
GGCCCGATGACGCCCTCGGCGAACTCGCGCACGGTCGAGCGGAAGAGCCGGTGCTCGTCGGAGAGGTCGTAGTCGGTCACGCGGACATCGACCTCGCGAGCTCGGTGAGCAGGCGCACGCCGTAGCCGGTGCCGCCCTTTCCGAACTCGTCGCCGCGCGAGCGGTCGAGTTCGGCGACGCCCGCGATGTCCATGTGCGCCCACGCGCCCTCGCCGGCGAACTCCTGGAGGAACCGCGCCGCGTAGCACGGCCCGCCGCGCCCGGCGAACGACGCGTTCACCATGTCGGCCACGTCAGAGCGGTAGAACCGCTTGTAGGTGTCGTGCAGCGGCATCCGCCAGACCATGTCGCCCGACGCGTCGGACGCGGCCTGGATCGCCGCTGCGAACTCCTCGCCGTTGACGAAGAGGCCGGCATGCAGGTCGCCGAGCGCCGTCACGACCGCGCCCGTCAGCGTCGCCAGGTCGATCACGTGCGTCGCTCCCAGCGAGCGGGCGTGGTGCAGGCAGTCGGCCAGGACGAGCCGGCCCTCGGCGTCGGTGTTGTTGATCTCGACGGTCTTGCCGTTGGCAGCCGTGACGATGTCGTCGGTCTTGAAGGCGTCGCGTCCGATCATGTTCTCGGTCGCGCCGATGACGGTCACCACCTCGATCGGGAGGTTGAGCTCGGCGATCGCGCCGGTCGCTTCGAGCACCGCGGCGGCGCCCGACATGTCGAACTTCATGCCGATCAGGCTCCGCGCCGGCTTCAGCGTGTAGCCGCCGGAGTCGTAGGTCAGGCCCTTGCCGACGAGGCCGAGCACGACGCCCGCCTTCGCCCGGCGCGGCTTGTGACGAAGGACGATCGTCTGCGGCGGGCGCGACGAGCCCTGCGCCACGGCCAGGAAGAGCCCCATACCCCGCCGCTCCATCCAGGCCCGGTCGTGCACCCGCACGGTGAGGGTCGAGTGCTGCTTCGCGAGCTCGCGGGCCCGCTCGGCCAGCTCCTGCGGCCCCATGTCGCGCGACGGCGTGTTCTGGAGGTCGCGGGCGCGGTTGGTCGCCTCGGTCAGGACGGCCGAGAGCCGGGCCTGTGCCCGGTCTCCGCCCAGGACGGCCAGCGACGCGACCTCGCCCGGCCGCTCGTCCGCCTTGGAGGTGAGGTAGCGGGTGAAGCGGTAGCCCGCGAGCGCTGCGCCGTCGACGACGCACCGGGTGGCCTCCGCCGTGTCGAGCGGCACGCCGCCGAGCGCGAACGCGACGGACTTCGCCCGGGCTGCGCCCGCCGCCCGCACGACCGCCGCCGCCGCGAGCCGCACCTCGGCCGGCCCCGGCGATGAGCCCAGGCCGACGACCGCGACGCGCTTGGCGCGGACGCCGCCGTCGGCGTGGACGACCGTCACCTGCCCCTTGGCCCCGCGGATCTCGCCGGCATCCACGAGCCGTGAGACGGCGCCTCCCATGGCGTCGTCGACCGCGGCCGCGGCTCCAGTCAGGCGGGCGGGCTTCCCAACGGCCACCGCGAGCATGTCGGCTGCTGCGCGCTCGGGCGCGGTGGTCGAGGTGGTGATTCGCATGCGGGCCTCCGGTCGGCGAAAATGTGACGCCCCATTGTAAGGAGCAGTCATGGACGCCAAGATCACCCTCCCCGAGAGCGAGCTTCCCCGCCACTGGTACAACGTGCTGGCCGACGCGCCCACGCCGCCGCAGCCGCCGCTTCACCCGGGCACGGGACAGCCGGTCGGCCCCGACGACCTGGCGCCGCTCTTCCCGATGGACCTGATCCTCCAGGAGGTCTCGACCGACCGCGAGATCGCCATCCCCGAGGAGGTGCTCGACGTCCTGCGCCTGTGGCGGCCCACGCCGCTTCATCGCGCGCGCCGGCTCGAGCAGGCGATCGGCACGCGCTCGCGGATCTACTACAAGAACGAGGGCGTCTCGCCGGCCGGCTCGCACAAGCCCAACACGGCCGTCGCGCAGGCGTACTACTCGGCAAAGGCAGGCCGGAAGCGGCTTGCCACCGAGACCGGCGCCGGCCAGTGGGGGAGCGCGCTGGCGCTGGCGACGCAGATCTTCGGGCTCGAGTGCAAGGTCTACATGGTGCGCGTGAGCTACGACCAGAAGCCCTACCGGCGGGTGATGATGGAGACGTGGGGCGCGAGCGTCGTCCCCAGCCCCTCGCCCGACACCACCTCCGGCCGGGCGGTGCTCGAGGCCGACGCCGACTCGCCCGGGAGCCTCGGGATCGCGATCTCGGAGGCCGTCGAGGACGCCGCCGGGCGCGACGACACGAGCTACTCGCTCGGCTCCGTCCTGAACCACGTCCTGCTGCACCAGACCGTGATCGGGCAGGAGGCCCAGCGCCAGCTCGAGCTGGCCGGAGAGACGGGCGTCGACGTCGTCGTCGGCTGCGTCGGCGGCGGCTCCAACTTCGGCGGCCTGGCGCTGCCGTTCGTGCGCGACAAGATCGCGGGCGCCGAGATCGACATCGTCGCGTGCGAGCCGGCAGCCTGTCCGACGCTGACCCGCGGCCCCTACGCATATGACTTCGGCGACACGGGCAAGCTCACCCCGCTCGTCCCGATGCACACGCTGGGCCACGACTTCGTGCCGCCCGGGATCCACGCCGGCGGCCTGCGCTACCACGGCGCGGCGCCGATCGTCTCGCAGCTCGTCCTCGACGGGCTCGTCCGGGCCGAGGCCTACATGCAGAAGGACGTCTTCGCCGCCGCGATCCAGTTCGCGCGGAGCGAGGCGATCATCCCGGCGCCCGAGAGCTCCCATGCCATCAAGGGCGCGATCGACGCCGCCCGCCGCGCCGACGAGGCCGGGGTGGAGCAGGTGATCGTCTTCAACCTGTCGGGCCACGGCCACTTCGACATGGGCGCCTACGACGCATACCTCCACGGCCGGCTCGAGGACTTCGAGCTGCCCGAGGCAGAGATCGAGCGCGCGCTCAAGGCGATCGAGGATCTGCCCAAGCCCGCTGGGGTGTCCGCCTGACGACCCGGTGCCCCGCCTGCGGCACGGTCGCACCCGAGGGCGCCCGTTTCTGCCCGAATTGCGGCCGGCCGCTGGGCGGCGGCGAGACCGCCGAGCGCAAGCTGGCGACGGTCGTCTTCGCCGACCTCGCCGGCTCGACCGAGCTCGCCACGCAGATGGACGCCGAGGAGCTGCGCGACCTTCTGGGCGACGTCTACGTGACGCTCGCCCGCTGCGCCGAGGCCTACGGCGGCACGGTCGAGAAGTTCATCGGCGACGCCGTGATGGCCGTGTTCGGCGTGCCCGTCGCGCACGAGGACGACGCCGAGCGGGCGGTGCGGGCAGCCCTCCTCATGCGCTCGCGGCTCGCCGCGGTCGCCGAGCGGCGGGCGGTGCCGCTGGTGCTTCGGATCGGCGTCAACACCGGCCTGGTCGTGACCGGGACGACGCCGGGCCGCGACTTCCTCGTGACCGGCGAGGCCGTGAACCTCGCGGCCCGGCTCCAGCAGGCCGCGGAGCCGGGCGAGGTGCTGGTGGGCGAGCGGACGTTCCGGGCCGTCGAGCCGCTGGTGCGCATGGTGGCGCCGCGATCGCTCGCGGTTCGCGGCCGCACCGGCCCGGTGACCGCATATGCGATCGAGCGCTTCGCGCCGGCCGGCGCCTACCGCCGCCGGCGGCGGCCGTACGGCCCGTTCGTCGGCCGCGAGGTCGAGCTCACGCTGATCCGCTCGGTGATCGAGCGGGCCGTCGAGCACTCACGCGCGCACCTCGTGACGCTGATCGGCGAGGCCGGGATCGGGAAGTCGCGCCTGGTCGAGGAGGTCGTCGTCGAGCTGCGCCGATCCGAGGAGCCGCCGGCGGTCTGGGTCGGCCGGTGCCTGCCCTACGGAGAAGGCGGCCCGTACGCGCCGCTTCGCGACCTGCTCCTGCGCGCCTCGGCGGTGCGCGCGGACGCGAGCCGCGAGGAGACGCTGGCACGGGTCACGGGCCAGCTCAGGGCGATCCTGCCGGACGAGAGCGAGGAGCAGATCACCGAGCTCCTGCGCTTCGTCGGCGGCGAGCGGATGGACCTGGGCGGCGACGACGAGGAGGAGCCGGGCGACCGCGGCCGCGACGCCTGGCGGAACCTGCTCCTGCGGATGGCGGCACGGCAGCCGACGCTGCTCGTGATCGAGGACGCCCACTGGGCCGAGCCTGCGCTGCTCGAGCTGATCGCGTCGGTCGTCGCCGGCGACGTGCGCGTTCCGCTCGTGGTGGTGTGCGCCGCACGGCCGGAGCTCTTCATCGCCCATCCCGGCTGGGGCTCGGGCATGCGCAACGAGACGACGGTCACGCTCGAGGCGCTGGAGGCGGACGAGATGCGGCGGCTGGCGACCGCGCTCTCGGCATCGGTGGATCCGCCCCCGAGCTCGGTCGACCTGGCGGGCGGCAATCCGTTCTTCCTCGAGGAGATCCTGGCGATCGCCGGCGAGGGCGGAGGCGACCGCGTGCCCGAGACCGTGCAGGGGGTCATCGCAGCCCGCCTCGACCTGCTCGATCCGGAGGACAAGCGCCTGCTCCAGCGCGCGGCGGTCGTGGGCCGCAGCTTTACGCTCGAGCAGCTCGAGCCGCTCCTGAACGGCGGCGGCCGCGGTCCGGCGGGCCGCCTGCGCAACCTCGTCGAGCGCGATCTGATCCACCACCGCGGCGGCGGCCGGCACAGCTTCAAGCACGCGCTGATCCGCGACGTTGCGTACGAATCGATCCCACGGCTCGAGCGCTCCCGCCTGCACCTTCGGCTGGCCCAGGAGCTCGAGCGCTCGCCGGACGCGGGCTCGCAGGCGGTCGCCGGCCACTATGCGGCCGCAGCGACGCTGGGCGAGCGGACGGCCCGCCCGCCCGCGGTGCGGGTGCTGCTGCAGGCCGCCCGCGAGGCGCGCGCCGTCGAGGCCCACGGCCTCGCGCTCCGAAACGCGGTGCTGGCCCGGCAGCTGGCCGACTCCGACCGCGAGCGGGCGCTGGCGGCCGAGGCGGCGGGCGACGCCCACTGGATGGCCGAGCACCTCGACGATGCCCGGGCGGCGTACCTCGACGCGCTCGAGCTCGGCGTCGCGGCGGAGCTCGGGCCCGAGGATCGGGCTCGGCTGCGGTGGAAGTGGGTCGACCTCCCGACCCGCTGGCAGGGGTCGGTCATCACGTCGCCCGACCGCGAGCGGATCGAAGCCGAGATCGCCGCCGGCCTCGCGGAGGCGCGGGCGGCCGGGTCGGTGCTGACCGAGGCGCGCCTGCTGATCGCCCAGGCGCTCCTGGTCTACCGGCTCGAGACGACCGTGCCGCCGCAGGAGGCGGCGCTCGCCGTCGCCGACCGCGCGCTCGAGCTCGCCGAGCAGGTCGGGCGGCCGGTGATCGTCTCGGCCGCGATCGACGCGCGATCGGTGCTGCTCCAGTCGGTCGGTCGCTACGCCGAGGCGCTCGGGATGGACGAGCGCCGGTTCGCGCTCGTCCGGTCGCTGCCCTCACGCGAGGAGCAGATGGACGTCTGCTCCTCGGTCGCGCGCACGCGCACCGCCCGCGGCGACTACGCCGGCGCCGTCGCCGCCGCCGACCTCGGCGAGGAGCTCGGCGCCGGGAGCGACCACCGGTGGCGCGCCTGGCCGGCGCGGAGCAAGGTCGACGCCCTCTTCTGGTGGGACAAGTGGGATGCGGCGATGGAGTCCTACGAGCGCTTCGTCGAGGATCTGCGCGGGTCGGACCGCGACGGCCGCCGCGCTCGCCAGTCCCGGCCGGGCCGCATGCTCGGCGTGGTCGCGGCGATCCACACGCTCCGCGGCGAGACCGAGGCCGCCGACCGGCTCGAGCGGCGGCTCCCGGTCTCGAACCCGCACTTCGACCTCGTCTATGCACACGCCCAGCTGGGCGCCGGGGAGCCCGAGCTGGCCCTCGAGCGCTCCACCGGCCTGCCCTTCCTGCGCCCGTGGGCACGGGCGATCCGGGCGGAGTCGCTGGCGATGCTCGGCCGCTGGGACGAGTTCGACGGCGCGCTTCAGGAGCTGGCCGACCTGCCGGGCGTCGACGAGCTGCCGCGCGTCTCGGCCCAGGTCGAGCGCGCGCGCGGGATCGCAGGCGACGAGGACGCGCTGGCCCGCGCCACGGCGGCGTTCGCGCGGCTGGGCTGCGAGTTCGAGCACGCCCGCTGCATGGAGATCGCGGGCGACTGTGACGCGGCCCGGGCTGTCTACGAGCGCATGCGTGCGGCTCCCGCCCTGGAGCGGGCGGCTCGCTAGTCTCCGCCGCATGTCCACAGCCACGATCCACACCAGCATGGGCGACATCGAGGTCGAGCTCTTCGACGAGGACGCCCCCAAGACGGTCGCGAACTTCACGAAGCTCGCGGGGGAGGGGTTCTACGACGGGCTCGTCTTCCACCGCGTCATCCCCGACTTCATGATCCAGGGCGGGTGCCCGCGCGGCGACGGCACCGGCGACCCGGGCTACAAGTTCGAGGACGAGATCAACGACCACGCCATCGTGCGCGGCACGCTCGCCATGGCGAACGCCGGCCCGAACACGAACGGCAGCCAGTTCTTCATCGTGACCGCCCCGGCGACGCCGTGGCTCGACGGCAAGCACACCGCGTTCGGCCAGGTGACCTCGGGCCAGGATGTGGTGGACGCGATCAGCGCGGTCGACCGCGACGGCGCCGATCGCCCGAGCGACCCGATCACGATGGACAGCGTCACGATCTCGTAACCTGCAACAACGGGGTCAGACCCCGATGTTGCGCGGGCCGCAGGCGTTCGGGGCTCCGGCGAAGACCGCGTTCTTCGCCGGAGCGCTCCAGACGCTCCGCCACTCCTTAAGAAGGGGGCTCACGGGGGAACCCTGGGTTCCCCCGTGGTTACTGAGCGAGCGCGCCGCGCTGGGCGATGGCCTCGGCGAGCGTGTACTCGGTGCTGGTCGGCGCCGGCCGGAACGCGTTCATGTAGGTGAACTCGGCCAGCGCGCGGTCCTGCTGCAAGAGGAACGCGTCGACGAAGAACTTGAACTGCTTCTTGCCCTTGGCGAGGTTCAGCGTGAGCCGGATCGCCGACAGGCCGTCGGCCACCTTGTGGCGCTTGAGGACGGTGGTCGAGATCCCGAGCAGCTTGAACGACTTCTCGTCCTTCAGCTGCTTCGTGAACGCCTGCTTCACGCACTTGATGACGCCGGCGCTCATGTTCGCGGCGACGACCTTCTGCGCGTCGTCGGCCGAGGCGAACACGATGGCGTCGGAGTGCACCTGGGCGGTCGTGCCGAAGCCGAAGTCGACGCCGCGGCTCTTCCAGCTGCCGGCCGAGATCGTGACGTCCTTCGGGTGCGGGTCGCACTTGGACGCCGAGCCCGAGAGCGACGGCGCCTCGCGCCGCCAGTTGGGGCCGAGGTCGTCGAGCCGCAGGCGCATCAGGTCGAGCCGCTGGTGGTCGGCGGCCGCGCCGCTCAGCGGCTGCGCGGGTGCCGAAGGGACGTTGGCGCTGCCCGAGCCGCACGCCGCGGCAGCGGCCAGCAGGCCGAGAGTTCCGAGTGCCAGACCGAAGCGACGCATGATGCCTCCAGAGAACGTGTCGACGGCGCCTCCGCCTTTGGGGCGCCTCCACGCTCAACATCGGCATGCGGGGCGGAAGCTTGAGTCAGGCGGCGAGCCGAAGGCGGACGGCGCGGCCCGCCCGCTCGACGGCATCCGCGTCGACCCGGGTCTCGAGCCCCTCGCGCTCCAGGAACCGCACCAGCGCCTCGGTGGCCACGTTCCCGGGGGCGCCGGGAGCGAACGGGCAGCCGCCCAGGCCGGCGGCCGACGAGTCGAACGTCCGCACCCCGGCCTCAAGGCCGGCGGCGACGTTCTCGAGCGCCCGCCCGCCCGTGTCGTGGAGGTGCAGAGCCACCCGGTCGAGCGGGACGCGCTCGGCCACCGCCGCGACGACGGCGGGCACCTGCTCGGGCCGGCCGACGCCGATCGTGTCGCCGATCGAGATCTCGGCGCAGCCCAGCGCCGCCAGCTCGGCCGCGACCTGCGCGACGGCCTCCGGCCCGACGGCGCCGTCGTAGGGGCACCCGAAGGCGGTCGAGACGTATCCGCGCGTCCACATCCCGGCCTGAAGCGCCCGCTCGAGCACCGGCGCGAAGGCCCGGAGCGACTCGGCGATCGTCATGTTGATGTTGGCCCGGGTGAAGCCCTCGGACGCCGCCGTGAACACCGCCACCGCGTCGGCGCCCGCCGCGACCGCCCGCTCCATCCCGCGCACGTTCGGCACGAGCACCGGGTAGCGCACGCCGTCCCGGCGCCGTACGGCGGGCAGCACCTCGTCCGCGTCGGCCAGCTGCGGCACGGCCTTCGGCGAGACGAACGACGTCACCTCGACCACCGGGAGGCCGGCATCGGCCAGCGCCTCGACGAACCGCACCTTGTCCGCCGCGGGGACGACCGCGCCTTCGTTCTGGAGGCCGTCCCGGGGGCCGACCTCGACCACCCGCACGCGCTCGCTCACAGGCTGCCTTCCAGCTCGACCAGCGCCTGCCCGCGGGCGACCAGCTGGCCGGCCTCGACCAGCACGGCCGACACCACCCCGATCGCGGGCGCGGTCACGGCCAGCTCCATCTTCATCGCCTCGAGGAGGACGAGCGTCTGGCCCTCGTCCACGTGCTCGCCCTCGTGGACGTCGATCCGAAGCACCGTCCCCGGCATCGGCGCCGCCAGGGAGCCGACCGGCCCGATCGCGCCGGCCGACGGCGCGTCGTCCGCGGCGCCGACGGCGAAGTGCCAGCCCTCGTGGAGCACGAACCCGCCGGCGGCGCGGACCCGCGGCTGCGGCGGGCCGAAGGCGAACCACGGGTCGCTCGATGCGTGCATGTGGGCGAGCGCCGCCCGGCGGATCTCCTCGGGCAGCTCGGGCACGAGCGCGGCGCTCCACTCGCGCTCGACGAAGTCGGTGCCTGCCTCGCCCGCCCGGAAGGCGGGCTGCCCGAGCGCCCAGCAGAGGAAGCCAAGGTTCGTGGCGACGCCGAGCACCGCCGTCTCGGCCAGGGCGGCGCGCATGCGATCGATGCAGGCATCGCGATCCTCGGCATGGGCGATCAGCTTCGCCAGCATCGGGTCGTAGCTCGTGCCGACGTCGTCGCCGGCGCGGACGCCGCTGTCGACGCGGACGCCCGGCCAGCGTGGCAGGTCGAGCTCGACGAGCCGCCCCGATGCCGGGAGGAAGCCGGCGGCCGGATCCTCGGCGTAGAGGCGGCACTCGATGGCATGGCCCGTGAAGGCCACGTCCTCCTGCTCGATCACGAGCGGCTCGCCCGCGGCGATCTCGAGCTGGGCGCGCACGAGGTCGATCCCGGTCACCGCCTCGGTGACCGGATGCTCCACCTGAAGGCGGGCGTTCAGCTCGAGGAAGTGCCACGACCCGTCGGGCGCGAGCAGGAACTCGGCCGTGCCCGCCCCGACGTAGCCCGCCGCGCGCGCGAACGAGACGGCGGCCTCGCCGAGCGCCTTCCGCAAGCCGGGGTCGACCGCCGGCGAGGGCGACTCCTCGACGATCTTCTGGTGGCGGCGCTGGAGCGAGCAGTCGCGCTCACCCAGGTGGAGAACCGTGCCGTGCGCGTCGGCCAGCACCTGCACTTCGACGTGGCGTGCACTGCCGACGAGCCGCTCCAGGTACACGCGCCCGTCGCCGAAGGCGGCGGCGGCCTCGCGCCGCGCGGCGGCGATGGCGTCGGCCAGCGCCGGCGCCGAGAGGACGGTGCGCATGCCGCGCCCGCCGCCGCCCGCCGCCGCCTTCACCATGAGCGGGAAGCCGAGCCGGATCGCCTCGGCCTCGAGCGTCTCGTCCCCGAGGTCGACGCCCGCGTAGCCGGGCGTCACCGGGATGCCGACGGCCTCGGCCAGCCGGCGAGCCTCGATCTTGTCGCCGGCGGCCCGCAGCGCGCTCGGCGGCGGCCCGACGAAGACGAGCTTCGCGGCGGCGACGGCCTCGGCGAACTCCGGGCTCTCGGCGAGAAAGCCGTAGCCCGGGTGGACGGCGTCGGCGCCGCTCGCGGTCGCCGCATCGACGAGGGCGTCCGCGTCGAGGTACGACGCCACCTCGACCGCCTCGTCGGCGACCTCCGTGTGGAGCGATCGCCGGTCCGCGCGCTCGTAGGCCGCCACAGAGCCGATGCTGAGCTCGCGGCAGGCGCGCGCGATCCGGACCGCGATCTCGCCGCGGTTGGCGATCAGGACGCGCTTGAGTCCGGGGCCCATCGCGGCTTGCGCTTCTCGAGGAACGCGGCCAGCCCCTCCTGCGCCTCGGGGCCGGCGCGGACGGCGGCGAGCCGCTCGGGGAGGTCGGCGAGGCGCACGTGCGCCGTCGCGTCGCGCAGGAGGCGCTTGGTCTCGGCGATCGCCGCTGGGCCGCACTCCAGGTAGGCCAGGACGGCGTCCGCGACACGGTGATCGAGCGCGTCCGGCTCGCACACCTCCTGGACGAGCCCGATGCGGAGCGCCCGCTCGGCGCTGAAGCGCGTCGCCGTCGTGAAGAGCGGCTGAGCGTGGCCCGCCCCGATCTTGCGCAGGACGTAGGGCGAGATCGTCGCCGGGATCAGCCCCAGCCGGGCCTCGGTGAAGCCGAACCGGGCGCTCGCGACGGACACCGCTGTGTCGGCGATGGCGACGAGCCCCGAGCCGCCGCCGAGGGCGTGGCCGTTCACGCGCGCGATGATCGGAAGCGGGCTGGCGTCGAGGGCGTCCAGGAGGCTTCGCATCACCGCCGCGTCGGCCACGTTCTGCTCGGGCGTGAGCTCGGCGCTGCGCCGCATCCAGTCGATGTCGGCCCCCGCACAGAAGATGTCGCCGGCGCCCGTCAGGATGATCACGCGGGTGCCGTCGTGCGGAAGCGCCGTGACGTGGTCGCGCAGCTCGATCATCATCCCCGGCTCGAGCGCGTTTCGGGCCTCGGGCCGGTCGAGCGTCAGGGTGGCCACCGGGCCGTTTCGTGACAGGCCGACGGCGCTCACATCCGGAACACCCCGAACGTCGTCTCGGGCACGGGCGCGTACGCAGCCGCCGCCAGCCCGAGGGCCAGCACGCGGCGGGTGTCGACCGGGTCGATGATCCCGTCGTCCCACAGCCGGGCTGTCGAGAAGTAGGGGTTGCCCTCGCGCTCGTAGGTCTCGAGGATCGGGAGCTCGAACGCGTCGCGCTCCTCCTCGGTCATCTCCCCGCGCACGGTCGAGAGCACGCGCGCCGCCTGCGCACCGCCCATCACCGAGATCCGCGCGTTCGGCCACATCCAGAGCTGGCGAGGCCCGTAGGCGCGGCCGCACATGGCGTAGTTCCCGGCCCCGAACGAGCCGCCGATCACGACCGTGAACTTGGGCACCTCGGCGCAGGCCACCGCGGTCACCAGCTTGGCGCCGTCCTTGGCGATCCCGCCGGCCTCGTACTCGCGCCCCACCATGAAGCCGGTGATGTTCTGGAGGAAGACGAGCGGGATGCCGCGCCTGCAGGCCAGCTCGACGAAGTGCGCACCCTTGAGCGCCGACTCCGAGAAGAGGATGCCGTTGTTCGCGAGGATGGCGACCGGATACCCCATGAGGTGCGCGAACCCGCAGACGAGCGTGTCGCCGTAGGTCGACTTGAACTCGTGGAAGCGCGATCCGTCGACGATGCGGCCGATCACCTCCCGCACCTCGAACGGATGGCGGATGTCGGCCGGGATGACGCCGTGGAGCTCGGCCGGGTCGAGCGCGGGCGGCTCGGGCTCGAGCCGCACCCACGGCTCGGGCGGGGGGTCCTCGAGGTGGCGGACGATCTCGCGGCAGATCGCGATCGCGTGCTCGTCGTCGGCGGCCAGGTGGTCGGTGACGCCCGAGAGGCGGCTGTGGACGTCGGCGCCGCCGAGCTCCTCGGCCGTGACCTCCTCGCCGGTGGCGGCCTTCACGAGCGGCGGCCCGCCGAGGAAGATCGTGCCGGTGCCGCGCACGATCACGGCCTCGTCCGACATCGCCGGCACGTAGGCGCCGCCGGCCGTGCACGAGCCCATGACGAGGGCGATCTGGGGGATGCCCTGCGCGGACATCCGGGCCTGGTTGAAGAAGATGCGCCCGAAGTGCTCGCGGTCGGGGAAGACCTCGGCCTGGAGCGGGAGGAACGCGCCCCCCGAGTCGGCCAGGTAGATGCACGGGAGCCGGTTCTGCTCGGCGACCTCCTGCGCGCGCAGGTGCTTCTTGACCGTGAGCGGGTAGTAGCTCCCGCCCTTCACCGTGGCGTCGTTCGCCACGATCACGCACGGCCGCCCGGAGACCGGGCCGATGCCGGTCACGATCCCGGCGGCGGGCGCCTCGCCGTCGTAGAGCCCGTGCGCGGCCAGCGGTGACAGCTCGAGAAACGCCCCGCCCGGGTCGACCAGGCGCTCGATCCGCTCGCGCGCGAGCAGCTTCCCCCGCTTCCTGTGGCGATCGATCGCGGCCGGCCCACCGCCCGCGCGGGCCCGCTCCAGCTCGGCCTCGAGATTCGCCACCAGCTCGGCCATCCGCTCGCGATTCCTGACGAAGTCATCCGAGGCGGTGTCGAGATGACTCGCGATGCGGGGCACGGCCCCAAGAGTACCGTGATGTGCGGATGACATTTGACAGACAGCGATAGTGATGTCATAATGACGTCATGGAGACTTCACGATTCGTCGACGGTTTGCGGGCCGACCTTGCCGCGGCCGCCGCGCTGGGCGATCAGGCGATCGTCGAGGCGGCGGACCGGCTCGCGCGCGCCGTCGAGTCCTCGGTGCGCATGCACCTCCTCGATGCCCTGCAAGAGGCGGCGATGGAGCTCACGGCACAGCTGCCCAGCGGCCGGATCGACGTCCGGCTCTCTGGCGGAGACGTCCAGCTTGCGTACGTCGGCGACGAGCCGGCGTCGCAGCCCGCGGACGACGACACGTCCGCCCGGGTAACGCTCCGGCTCTCGGAGCGGCTGAAGGCCCAGGCCGAGGCCGCCGCCGGGCGGGAGGGCGTCTCGCTGAACACCTGGCTCGTGCGCACGATCTCGGCCGGGCTCGGCCGGCGCACGGTCGGAAACCGCCTCCGCGGCTACTCCGGATGACAAGGGGATCGACATGACCACCACACACCTGCGCCTCCCGGCCGCCGAGCTCGCGAAGCTCGAGCCGGCCCGCCCCGGCCGTCTCGCCTACGTCGAGCCACCATCCGAGCCCGTCGCCGCGCCGCACCGCCTGCGCCGCGCCGTCCGCACGGTCGTCGGGTTCGCCCGCGCCTGATCCATCCGCACACGCAAGGAGCTCACGATGCCGACCACCACCCACCACACCCCCGGGCCGCTCGTCCTGGACATCCGCATCCAGGCCGGGCGGGTCGAGATCACCACGACCGAGACCGACGAGACGACCGTCGAGATCGAGCCGCTCGACGGCGGCGACGCCGCGCAGGCCGCGGCGGAGGCCGCCAGGCAGGAGCTCAGGCCGGTGGGCGAGGGGCAGCGCCTCCTGATCGAGATCCCGAAGCGGCCGCGGCTCTTCGGCTGGAACGAGCCCGAGGTGCTCGTCCGCATCCACGCCCCCGAGGACGCTGCCGTCGTCGCCAAGACGGCGTCGGCGGACGTCGAGCTGCACGGCCGCGCCGGGGCGTTCTCGACGAAGACCGCCTCGGGCGACGTGACGGTCGAGACTGCGAGCGGCGACGTCGACGTGAAGACCGCGTCGGGCGACGTGACCTTCGGCTCGATCGGGGGGCGGGCGAGCGTCAACACCATGTCGGGAGATGTCGCCCTCGACGAGGCGCCGGGCCCGGTGTCGGCTCACACGATGTCGGGCGATCTGCGGGTCGAGCGGCTGTCGAACGGCGTCGCCGAGCTGCGCACCATGTCGGGCGACATCGTCGCCTCGGTACGGCCGGGCGCGACGCTCTGGATCGACGCCAGCTCGATGTCGGGCGAGGTTTCGTCCGAGCTCCCCGTGTCGGATACGGCGCCGGCGACCGGCACCACCGACATCGAGCTTCGCGCCAGCTCCATGAGCGGCGACATCGATCTGCGCCGCGCCGAGGAGGCGAGCACGGCCGGTGCCTGACGCGGGCTCACTGTGGCGCAACCGCGACTTCCAGCTCCTCTGGACCGGGCAGGCGGCGTCCGCGCTGGGCTCCCGGGCGTCGACCGTCGCCTACCCGCTCCTGGTGCTGACGCTCACCGGCTCGCCGGCGGACGCGGGCATCGTCGGCTTCGCCGCCACGATCCCGTACCTCGTCCTCCAGCTTCCCGCGGGCGTCCTCGTCGACCGGATCGACCGCCGCCGGGCGATGATCGCGTGCGACGCGGGCCGGATGCTTGTGCTGGCCGGCGTCGCGGCGGCGGTCGCCACGGGGAACGCGCCGCTCTGGCTGCTGATCCTCACGGCGCTCGCCGAGGGGTGCCTCACCGTCGTCTTCAGCCTGGCCGAGCTCTCGGCCATCCAGCTCCTCGTGCCGTCCGGGCAGCTCGAGCCCGCCCTGGCCCAGAACGAGGCCCGGGTGCGCGGAGCCGGGCTTCTGGGCCAGCCGCTCGGCGGCTTCCTCTTCGGGCTCGGCCGTGCCGTGCCGTTCGCGGCCGACGCCGTCTCCTACGGCGTCTCGCTCGTGACGCTCGCGGGCATCCGGCGGTCGCTGAGGGCCGCCGATGCCGAGGTGCGGCGCCATCCCTTCACCGAGATGGTGGAGGGGCTGCGCTGGCTCTGGGGGCAGCCGTTCCTGCGCTCGACGACGCTGATCGTGGCCGCCTCGAACGGCCTCTTCCAGGCCGTGACGCTCGCCGTGATCGTGGTCGCAAAGACGCACGGCGCCTCGCCGGCGGTCATCGGCATCATCCTGGCCGGCTGGGGCGTCGGCGGCCTGGCCGGGGCGGCGGGCGCCGCCTGGCTCGGCAAGCGCCTGCCCGCGGCCGCCGTCGTCATCGGCGCGAACTGGGTCTGGGCCGTGCTCCTGCCCGTCGTCGCGCTCGTCCCCGAGCCGCTTGCCATCGGCACGGCCGGCGCCGGGATGGCGTTCGTCGGCCCGGCCTGGAACGTCGTCCTCGGCAGCATCGAGATGCGCCTCACGCCCGCGGCGCTGCTCGGGCGGGTGCAGGCCGTGCAGATGACCGCCGCCTACGGCGCGATCCCGCTCGGATCGCTCATCGGCGGCTTCATGCTCGACCGGCTCGGGCCCGGGGAGGCGGTGTGGACGCTCGCGGGCCTCATGCTCGTCATCGCCGTGATCGCGACGCTCACGCCGTCGGTGCGGCGCCCGCCGGTCACTGCGCCAGCGGCAGCGTGACCGTGAAGGTCGACCCGGTGCCCGGCGTGCTCTTGGCGGCGATCCGGCCGCCGTGCTCGTCGACCAGCTTCTGCGCGATCGCCAGCCCGAGGCCGGCCCCGCCCGAGTCGCGGGTGCGGGCCTCATCGGCCCGGTAGAAGCGCTCGAAGACGTGCTCGAGCGATCCGGGCGGGATCCCGATCCCGGTGTCGGTGACGGCCATCACGGCGGAGCCGTCCCGCCGGGCGACGTCGACCGCGACCCGGCCGCCCTCGCCCGTGTAGCGAAGCGCGTTGTCGACCAGGATCACGACGAGCTGGCGGAGCTGCTCGCGGCTCCCGCGGACGCGCAGCTCCGGTGCGGCCGAGACGTCGAGCGCGATGCCGCGCTCGGCCGCGAGCGCGCGCATCGGCGCGGCCGAGCCCTCCACGACCGCTCCGAGGTCGAGCTCGTCGAACGACAGGCCGCCGTTCTGGTCGCCGCGGGCGACCGCGAGCAGCGCGTCCACGAGCGCCGTCAGCCGGTCGGTCTCCGACACGATCTCGGCCGCCTCCTCGCTCGCCGGCTGGAGCTCCTGGAGGAACTCGGCGTTGGCGCGGATCACCGCGAGCGGCGTCCGCAGCTCATGGCTCGCGTCGGCGACGAACACGTTCTGGCGCTCGAAGGCCTGCTGCACGGGCGTGAGCGCCTTCCCCGCCAGGAACCAGCCGCCGATCGCCGCGACCAGGATCGCCCCGCCGCCGCCGATCAGGAGGACGTACAGCAGGTGGTCGAGCGCCTCCTCCTCGGGCTCGAGCGAGCGGGCCACCTGGATCACGAGCGTCGGCGAGATCCGCTGGGAGAGGACGCGCAGCGGGCCGCCTGGGGCGGAGACGGTGCGCATGTCCGAGCCCTCGATGAGCGCCGCGCGGGCCGAGTCCTGGTTGATGACGTCGTTGCGGCTCCCGCCGGTGGCGTCGGTGACCGAGAACCGGTACGCCGACGGCGCGCCGTCGGAGAGGGCGACGACCTCGGTGATGCCGCCGGCGTTGAAGCCCGCCTCGACGCGCGCCGCCTGCACCTGGAGGCCGTGGCTCACGTTCGAGAGGAGCTGGTGGCGCTCGACGAGGTAGACGGCGGTGCCGAGCAGCACGAGAAAGGCCGCCAGCACGCCGGCGTACCACGCGGTCAGGCGGATCCGGGCCTTGCTGAACATGGGCTCTCGCGGGTCTGTGCCGCTACTCCTGGCGACGGAAGGCGTAGCCGAGGCCGCGGACGGTGCGGATCGGATCCTCGGTCAGGCCCGCGGCGCGGAGCTTGCGGCGCACGTAGTGGACGTAGATGTCGACGACGTTCGAGGTGGGCTCCGGGCCGTCGCCCCAGACGTGCTCGCGCAGCTGGTCGCGCGACAGGACGACGCCGGCGTTCTGCATGAGGTGCTCGAGCAGCGCGAGCTCGGTGCCGGTCATCTCGACCGCGGCGCCGTTCACGTGCAGCTCGCGCGCGGCGGGGTCGAGGGAGATCGGGCCGGCCTCGAGCACCTCGGTCGTGCTGGGCTGGCCGCGGCGGGACAGGGCGCGCAGCCGAGCCTGGAGCTCGGCCAGCGAGAAGGGTTTCGGGAGGTAGTCGTCGGCGCCGGCGTCGAGGCCGTTGATGCGGTCGGCGACCGTGCCGCGGGCCGTCAGCATGATGATCGGGACGTGGTTTCCGTCCTCGCGCAGCATGCGGCAGACGTCCATGCCGTTGACCTTGGGGAGCTGGATGTCGAGCACGACCGCGTCGTGGCTCCGCTGCCGGCCGAGGTCGAGCCCCGCCTGGCCGTCAACCGCCACGTCGACGGTGTGCCCGCCCGATTCCAGCGACTTCTTGACGATCTTCGCGAGCGGTGCATCGTCCTCGACGACAAGGATGTGCATGTGCAGAGCGTAGCGAGTCCCGATTGGGGCTCAGTTCGAGACGGGGAGCGCGCTCGCGACGTCGGCGACGAACGCCTCGAGCGCGGCCGGGCCGCCCTCCTCGGCCACCTCGATCGCCCGCGAGCCGATGACGACGCCGTCGGCGCCCGCGTCGAGCATGGCCCGCAGATGCTCCGCGGTCGAGATGCCGAAGCCGACGAGGAGCGGCAGCGGCGTGTGCGGGCGGACGCGGGCGATGAGGCCGGCGACCCGGTCGGAGGCCTGCGCGCGTGCACCCGTCGTCCCGGCGACCGAGACGAGGTAGATGAATCCGCCGGCGCGCGCGCACGCGACGTCGATCCGGTCGTCGGCCGAG
>DATAEI010000105.1:0-7783 GCA_036258075.1 Gaiellales bacterium | reverse complement strand
GAGCTGGTGCAGCACCGAGATCTTGGCGGGCGCGAAGCCCAGCACCTCGGCGGCCTTGCGCTTCTGCTCGGTGTACGGGGCGATCCGCTTGGATGCCGAGACACCGGGCTTCGACGAGAGGATGACCAGGCAGCCGAGCAGGACGAACAGCGCTGCGACGGCGGCGATGATCGCGCGGCCCGCCGGGCTGGTCGGCAGCTTGACGACCGGGCCGCCGCCGGAGGAGTCCGAGCCCGGGGTGCCGGGCGCGGTCAGCGTCGTGGTGCCGGGGCCCATGCCGGGCGCCGAGACCTTGAGGTTGATCTTGCTGCCCCTCTGGGCGAGGCTGCTGTAGGTGAACGTGAAGGTCGAGCCGAGGTTGTCGGCGATCTTCTGATACGCGGCGTCGAGCGTCGACGTATCGGCGGCAGCGATCGTCTCGCCGCCGGTCGGCCCCGTGAGCTGGCGGAGCTCGTCGAGCGCCGTCGGGTTGCCGCCGATCGACACGGCGTAGACCGTCGCGCCGGCGGCCTTGGCGGCCGCGGTGGCGTCGGCGAGGCTGGCGGTGTCCGACTGCGAGGCGCCGTCCGAGAGCACGATCAGGACGTGCTTTTGGGCCTTCACCTTCGCGAGGTCGTCGGACGCCATCTGGACGGCCCCGTAGATGGCCGTGCCGGGATCGCCGCCCGTTCCGAGCTGGCTCAGCGACGTGGCGGCCGCGACCGGGCTCGCCGGGAACGCCGTCCCGACGTAGGGCTTCGCGCCGAAGCCGTAGACGGCCAGCTCGTCGCCCGCCTGAAGCGAGGAGACGAAGCGCGCCGCCGCCGCCTTGGCGTCGGTGATCTTCTGGCCGGCCATGCTGTTCGACGTGTCGATCGCGACCGCGATGGCCGCCGCCGCGTCCTGGTTCTGGAGCGTGACCGATGCGTTCAGGCCGTTCTCCAGCACCTTGAAGTCCGGCGCGGGGCCGGGCTCCGGCGTCTGCACGGTCACGTTGACCGCCGGGAAGTGCTTCGCGTCGACCGACTTGATGACGATGCCCGGCTGCGCCGCGGCGGAGCTGCCTGCCCCGACGAGGGCGCAGACGGCTGCGACCAGCAGAGCGGCCGATGTGCGCCGCGCGCCCATTACTCGCCGACCGCCCGTCCAAAGATGCCGCTCGGCGACGCGGACCGCTCGCCGCCCTCTTCCTGGAAGAAGTTCGGCGGCAGGTTGACGCCGTTCGACGCCATCTTGTCGAGGAAGTGCGGCTTCAGGCCGGTGGAGGTGAGCGGGCCGAGGAGCCGGTGGCCGGCGTCCTGGTTGCCGCCCGCCTCGTCCACGGGCTTCGCGATGAAGATGTCCTGGAGCGTCACGACGTCGGACTCCATCCGCAGCACCTCGGTGACGTGCGTGATGCGGCGGGTGCCGTCCACGAGGCGGCTGACCTGGACGATCAGGTCGAACGCGCTCGAGATCTGCTCGCGGATGGCGCGCAGCGGAAGGTCGACGCCGGCCGTGAGGACGAGCGTCTCCGTCCTCGCCAGGGCGTCACGCGGGTTGTTGGCGTGAACCGTGGTGAGCGAGCCGTCGTGGCCGGTGTTCATGGCCTGGAGCATGTCCACGGCCTCGGCGCCTCGGCACTCACCGACGATGATGCGGTCGGGCCGCATACGCAGGGTGTTCCTGACGAGGTCGCGGATCGTGACCTGGCCCTTGCCCTCGATGTTCGCGGGGCGCGACTCCAGCGTGATCACGTGCTCCTGCTTGAGCTGGAGCTCGGCCGCGTCCTCGACGGTGATGATGCGCTCGTCGGAGGGGATGGCGGCGGAGAGCACGTTGAGCGTGGTCGTCTTACCGGAGCCGGTACCGCCCGAGATGAGGATGTTGAGCTTGCCGCGGACGCACGCCTCGAGGAACTGGCCCGACTTGTGCGTGAGCGTGCCGAACTTGATCAGGTCGGCCATCGTGAACGGGTCGCGGCGGAACTTCCGGATGGTGAGCGACGATCCGCGCACGGCGAGCGGCGGGATGATCGCGTTCACGCGCGAGCCGTCCGGGAGACGGGCGTCGACGTACGGCGACGACTCGTCGATGCGGCGGCCGATGCGGCTGATGATCTTGTCGATGATCCGCAGGAGATGCGCCTCGTCGACGAACTGCGCGTTCGTCTTCGTGATCTTGCCGTGGCGCTCGATGTAGATCGTCTTGTGGTCGTTCACCATGATTTCCGTGATGGAGTCGTCGCGGAGGAACGGCTCCAGCGGGCCGTAGCCCAGGATGTCGTCGGTGATCTGCCGGATGATGTCCTGGCGCTCCTGCCGGGTGAGGGGCGTCTTCTCGACGGCCAGCACCTCCGTCACGACCTCGTTCACCTTCTCCTCGAGGTCGGAGTCGGTCTTCCCGTCCTGGTTGAACAGGCGGGGACCGAGGCGCGGGATGATCTCCTTGTGAACGCGGGTCTTGAGCTCGGCAAACGGGTCGGCGACCACGGAGGCGCGCTCGGCGGCCTCCTTCGCCTCGGTGGTCTCGGGCTCGTCCGACTGGCCCGCGACCTGGATCCGGGAATGCAGGGACATCGTCTACCTACCTTCCGAGCCGCTTGGGCTTCTTCTTGTCGTCCGCTGCGGGCGTCCGCATCGGGACGAGCTTGTCGGCGATCTCGCCCAGCGCCTTCACGACGCCGGCCCGCGGGTTGGCGAGCGCGATCGGCACGCCGCGGTTGATCGACACGGGGACGTCGCGCTCGCTCGGCACCTCGAACTCGACCTTCATGTCGAGGGCCCGCTCGACCTCGCTCGGCCGCAGGCCCACCTTGGAGCCGGTGCGGTTCAGGAGCAGGTGGCGCCGCTCCTTCGGGTAGTGCAGCAGGTCGAGCGTCTGGAGCGTGAGCTTGATGTTCTTGATCGCCGGCACGTCGAGCGACGCGACGAGCAGGAGCTGGTCGGTGCGGTCGAGCGTCGAGAGCACCGGGCCGTGGAAGAACGGCGGGGTGTCGACGACGACGACGTCGTAGCTCTCCTTGGCGACCGCGAACAGGTGGCCGAGGCGCTCCTCGGTGACGAGCTCGGCGTCCTCCGGCCGAAGCGGCGCGGGCAGGACGTGCACGCCGGACTGGTGCGCGGTGACATATCCCGCGAGGGCGTCCGGATCCAGCTCGCGCCGGGCCATGACGAGGTCGTAGATCGTCTTCTCCGGCTCGATGCCCATCATGATCGCGGCGTCGCCGAACTGGAGATCCAGGTCGAGCAGGAGCGTGCGGCGCTCGTGCTTCCTGGCGAAGACGACCGCCAGGTTCGAGGCCAGGACGGTCTTGCCGGCGCCGCCCTTGGGGGCGAACACCGTCACGACCTTGCCCTCGACGTGCTGCGAGGCCTTGCCCGGCGCGCCGCCCGTGCGGCCCGCCGCCAGCGAGTTCGCCTTCTTGATGGTGAAGACGACGCTGTCGGTGAGCTGCGGCAGGAGCACGACGTCGAAGATGCCGGCCTGGAGAGCCTCGGACAGGATGTGGTGCGCCGAGGCCGACGTGACGAGCACGATCGGAGCCGCGGTGACCGCCCGGATCGCCTCGATCTCGGGCGTGGGCACGTGATCGGTGGCGGTGGTGCCGTGAAGGATGACCTGGGCGGCGGACTCGGCGAGCTTTCCGCCCGCCTTGGCGGGATCGGCCGCCGTGCCGACGAGCTCCACCTCGGGGTGATCGGCGAGACCCTCGCGGACCTCGGCGAGCCCGTTGGCGGCGCCGGTGATGAAGACCTTGATGGGGGACGGGTTGCTCACGGTTACTTCACACCCTTCGCGATGCAGATGGGCAGGTAGGACTTGATCTGGACGAAGCTGAGACCGGCGGCGAGGACGCTGCACGGAGTGGCGACGGAGGTGTTGGTGTCCTGGGCGCCCTGGGTCGGCCGCACGGCGTACCAGAGGCTGCCCTTCTCGCGGGCGAGGTTGAAGGCCGCCAGCTGATCCTGCGGGATGGCGAGGATCATCGCGGCGCCCTGCGTGCCGTCAGCCGAGCCCTGGCCACCGGTCGTGTCCGAGTCGGCGGTGAGGGGGGCCGCGGCGACGCCGTCCGCCTTGGTGGAGAGGACCTGGACGTTCGTCATGAGGACGCGCGAGGCGTCGACGGCGCTGTACTTGCTGTCGTTGTTCGACGCCTGCACGGTGAACTCGACGAGGACGTCGACGTGATCACCGGCGCGCAGCGTGCCGTCGAGCACGCGGTTCGGGTTGTAGGCGACCTGGATCGCGCGCATCGTGCCCGCGATCTGCGAGGCGATCGGGGCGCTCGTGCCCTCGGTGAACATGGACGGCGTGATCTGCGAGCCGGCGGTGACCGGGCCTGCGGTCGCCAGGTCCTTGTTCAGCGAGTCGATCGAGGTGTAGGCGCCCGGCACGACATCGCGCTGGACGACCTGGCGCGTCTCGAACGCGCCCGTGTCGATGAGGTCCTTCACCGGGCTGCCGGCGGCGATGGCCGACTTGGCGACCACGACTGTCACGTTCTGCTGGCTGTCGTGGGCCTGCTTCTGGACGTTCCCGGTGTACAGGATCACCAGGCCCGCCGCGACCGCGGCCAGGACGAGCGCGATGACGATATTGCGGACGCTGTAGGTCATGCGGCAGCCTCTCGTGGAGAAAGATGACGGGACGTAGCTCTGGTGCTATCGGCACTCGCGGGCGACGACTTTAGGCTGCCGGCGGGCGCCTCCGGAGGGCGTCGGAAGACGTTTCCGGGGTGGGACTTCAAGGTGCGGCGGGGGCGCCGCGCCCGGTCACTCCTCGCGCATGGTTGTGGAGGAGTTCAGGCTCCCCGACGCCACGACCCTGCCGAGGATCGAGATGGAGTAGGGGTACGTCACGCGCACCGTCGTATCGGTGCCCGGCGCGTAGGCGTTGTTGGTGCAGGTGGCGGTGACGGTCACGGCCATGTTGGACTGGTTGAGCCCGGGAGCCGCGGCGCGGGCGGCGTTGATCGCGATCGTCTGGACGGCCGAGCAGTTGCCGGCGGTGCGGCTGACGGCCGCCTTGCGCGCGCCCTCGCGGGCCGCGGCGGTCACCTGGATGTAGTTGTTGAACACGACCCCGAACTGGTAGATCGCAAGCAGGACGAGCAGGAGGACGGGCAGGATGACCGCGAACTCGGTCACCGCCTGGCCGCGCTGGTTTCGGAGCGTGCGTCGGGGCATGATCGAAAGGTGTTTCGGCATGACGCGCCTCGGAGTTGAGGCCCGATCGGGGGACTTCGCCACCCGCGTCCGGCGGGGGTGCCGGTCGGGGTTCTCACCCAGCGTGTGGTGCCGGCCGGATTTGCGCAAGAGCCTTTCGCCGAAGATCCCCCGATCGGGTCAGGCTGCGGGTGCGATATCGTGCGGCCGCAATGGCGGCGATCATCGACGGGAAAGCGGTCGCCGCGGACGTCCGCGCGCGGGTGGCCCGCGACGCGGCCGCCCTGGAGGAGCGCACCGGCCACAGGGCCGGGCTGGTCACGATCCTGGTCGGCGAGGATCCGGCGTCGGAGGTCTACGTCAGGAACAAGATCGCCGCCTGCCGGGAGGCGGGCATGGAGTCGTTCCACGAGCCGATGCCCGCGACGTCGACCCAGCGCGAGGTGCTCGAGATGGTCGACCGCATGAACGCCGACGACCGCGTCGACGGCATCCTCGTGCAGTCGCCGCTCCCCAAGGGCCTCGATTTCAAGGAGGTGCTGGAGCGGATCGACCCCGCCAAGGATGTCGACGGGTTCCACCCGCTGAACGTCGGCCGCCTGGTGGCCAACCAGCCGGGCATGGTGGCGTGCACTCCGAAGGGCGTCATGGAGCTCCTCGACCGCACCGGCGTCGAGATCGAAGGCCGAAACGCCGTCGTCGTCGGCCGCTCGGACATCGTGGGGAAGCCCGTGGCGCTGCTTCTGCTTCACCGCAGCGCCACCGTCACGATCTGCCACTCGCGCACGCGCGACCTTCCCGAGGTGACCCGCTCGGCCGACATCCTGATCGCCGCCGTCGGCCGTCCCGAGATGGTGACGGGCGACATGGTGAAGCCCGGCGCGACCGTCATCGACGTCGGCGTGAACCGCACCGACGACGGCCTGCGCGGGGACGTGCATTTCCCCTCTGCGAGCGAGGTTGCGGGGGCCATCACCCCGGTCCCCGGAGGGGTCGGACCGATGACCATCGCGATGCTCTTGCGCAACACCGTTGACGCAGCCACGGCCCGCCGTACGGCTTGATATGCTCGCCGCGACCGGCGTGGATCGGCCGGGAGTTCGAGGAAGGACTGCACGTGGCAGAAGGCACCGTGAAGTGGTTCAGCAACGAGAAGGGCTACGGCTTCATCTCCCAGGATGGGGCCGAGGACGTGTTCGTCCACTTCTCCGAGATCCAGTCGGACGGCTACAAGAGCCTGGCCGAAGGACAGCGGGTCGAGTTTGAGGTGGTCCAGGGGCCGAAGGGGCTCCAGGCCAGCGCAGTTCGAGCCCTCGCCTGATCAGCTGACGCCCGTCCCTGCGGACTAAGCTGCCGCCGATGGCGATCTCCGACGACGACGTCCTTCACGTCGCCCGGTTGGCGCGTCTGCGCCTGGACCCTGACGAGGTGGGGCGGATGCGCGAGCAGCTGTCGACGATCCTCGGCCACGTGCAGGAGCTCTCGAAGCTCGACCTTGGCGACGTCGAGCCGACGGCGCACGCGCTCGACGTCTCGAACAGCGTCCGCCCCGACGCCGCACGGCCCTCGTGGCCGCGCGAGGAGGTGCTGCGCGGCGCTCCCGACCCGGCAGACGGCGGCTTCCGGGTGCCGCCCACGGCATGATCGACACGGCCGGACTCTCCGCCGAGCGCTGCATCGAGCTGCTCGACGCCCGCGAGGTGAGCTGCCGCGAGCTCGTCACGGCGTATCTCGACCGCATCGACCGCGAGGACGTCGCCGTGCACGCGTTCCTGCGCACCCGGCGCGAGGCGGCGCTGGCCGAGGCCGACCGGTTCGACAGCGACGGCCGCACCGGGCTCCAGGGAGTTCCGATCGCGCTCAAGGACATCCTGTGCACAAAGGGCGAGGAGACGACGGCCGGCTCGCGCATCCTCGAGGGGCACATCCCGATCTACGACGGTGGCTGTGTGAGCCGCGTGAAGAGCGCAGGCCTGGTGTCGCTCGGCAAGACGAACATGGACGAGTTCGCGATGGGCTCGTCGACCGAGAACTCCGCGTTCGGCGTCACCCACAACCCGTGGGATCCCGAGCGCGTCCCGGGCGGATCGTCCGGTGGGTCGTCCGCGGCCGTCGCCGCCGGGTTCGCGCCGCTCGCCCTCGGCACCGACACCGGCGGCTCGATCCGCCAGCCTGCGGCGCTGTGCGGCGTCGTCGGCATGAAGCCGACCTACGGCGCGGTGAGCCGCTACGGCCTGATCGCGTTCGCGTCGTCGCTCGACCAGATCGGCCCGTTCGCGCTCACGGTGCGCGACTGCGCGCTCCTGCTCCAGGTGATCTGCGGCAAGGACGACTGCGACGCGACGTCGGTGGAGCTGCCGGAGCCGATCGCCGTCCCCGACGCGTCCGACCTGAACGGTCTGCGGATCGGCGTGCCTTCCGGCCTGCTCGAGCAGGGCATCGAGCCCGGCGTGCGCGAGGCGTTCGACGCCGGGATGCGCGCGATCGAAGGGCTCGGCGCCGGCGTCGCCGAGGTGGAGCTGCCGCACGCCGGCTACGCGCTCCCCGCCTACTACCTGATCGCTCCCGCCGAGGCCTCGGCCAACCTCAGCCGCTTCGACGGCGTGCGCTACGGCCTGCGTCGCGAGCAGGAGGGCGACACCGTCGCCGACATGTAC
>DATAEI010000104.1:0-8030 GCA_036258075.1 Gaiellales bacterium | reverse complement strand
ACAGCGGAGGCGCTCTGGATCGCGCTCAGGGCCGGCACGTACGGCTGCGCGCCGCTCTTCGTCGCGATCGCGTTCGGCCTCGACCCGCGGCCGCAGATGCTCGTCGTCCCGCTGATCGGCTTCACGGCCGGGTTCGGGTGGGCCGCGTTCGGGATCACCGTGGCGGCCACGATGAAGTCGATCGACAACTTCAGCTACGTCATCAGCGCGGTCATCACGCCGCTCTTCCTGGTCGCCGGCACCTTCTTCCCCATCACGGGGCTCCCGGAGTGGGCGCAGCACCTCGCCCAGCTGAACCCCCTTTACCACACGGTCGAGCTCGTGCGGCACGCGGCGTTCGGATTCGACGCGGGCGCGGACATCGTGCACGTCGCCGCGCTCCTGGTCTTCGGCGCCGCGATGTGGCGGCTCGCGATCTGGCGGATGACGAAGCGGCTCGTCCTCTAGCGATCGCGGGGGGTGGGCCCGAAACGTCGGACGACGATCGTCCGCGGGTCATCCCCACACGTCAGCGGCCGTCTCCACCACCAGCCGCAGCTTCGCCAGCTCCTCGTCGATTGTCAGCGCGTTTCCCTCCACCGTCGAGGCGAAGCCGCACTGGGGCGAGAGGCAGAGCTGCTCGACGTCCACGAACCGGCTCGCCTCCTCGATCCGACGCTTGAGGTCGTCCTTCCGCTCGAGCTCGCCGCGCTTCGTCGTCACGAGGCCGAGCACCACCATCTTGCCCGGCGGGACGAAGCGGAGCGGCTCGAAGCCGCCGGAGCGCTCGTCGTCGAACTCGAGGAAGAACCCGTCGACGTCGAGCCGGCTGAAGAGCGCCTCGGCGACGAACTCGTAGCTCCCCTCGGCCGCCCAGGCGGAGCGGAAGTTGCCGCGGCACATGTGCGTGGTGACCGCCATCCCGGGTGGCCGCCCGGCGAGCGCCTCGTTCAGGTGGCGGATGTAGGCCTCGTGCTGGTGCTCGGGGTCGCCGCCGATCGCCGCCGCGTGCTCGCGTTGGCGCGGGTCGTTCAGGTAGGCGAGGCTCGTGTCGTCGAGCTGGAGGTAGCGACACCCCAGCTCGCCGAGACGGCGGATCTGCTCGCGGTAGGCGGCGGTGAGGTCGGCCCAGAACTCCTCGATGTCGGGATAGACCGCCTCGTCGATGGAGGCCCGGCCGCCGCGGTAGTGCACCATGCTCGGCGACGGAATCGTCAGCTTCGGCGTGATGCCCTCGCCGACCTGGCCGGCCAGAAACGCGAACGCGTCGGCGAAGATCGTCTCGTCCAGATGGATGCGCGATCCGACGCGGAGCGACGGCGGGGTGAACTCCATCGTCCCGGCGGCGTTTCGGAACTGCACCGAGAGCGTCGAGTCCATGACCTTCTCGACGCCGCCGAGCGAGTAGATGAAGTCCATGTGCCAGGAGCTCCGCCGGAACTCGCCGTCGGTGGCAGAGCGCAGTCCGGCCTCCGCCTGGAGCCGGATCGCGGCGCGGATCGCCTCGTCCTCGGCGGCCCGCAGGCGATCCGCGTCGATCCGGCCCTCGGCGTGGTCGGCCCGCGCCTGATGCAGCTCGGGCGGTCGCAGGAGGCTGCCGACGTGGTCAGCCCGGAACGGTGGTGTGGTCCGTGGCGCCATCCGGGAGGAACGAAGGATACGCCGCACCGGCCGGCGCCGGCTCGGCCGCCACGAACCACACACACTGCCCCGCGAGCCGCAGGCCCGAGGCTACGAGAAAGGCTCCCGCCCGCCGCCGCACGGGCCCGGCGACCCGCGGCGCAGGTCGGGCGTCGCGCCGCAGCTGCTCGATCCGCTCCGCTGCGAAGAGCTTTCGACCCTGCATGTCGGTCGGTTGGAGCATGAACACCTCTCGATCTAGACTATCTTGAGATCAAGATACTACCCACCGAATCTCTTGACGTCAAGAGAAATTGTGTCAAACTATGGACGATGGGCGCGCCACCTGACGAGCAGGACCACGTTGACGCCTTCCTGAGCAGGATCGGGCTCACCTACCCCGGCCTCGACCTGGAGGTCGAGGGGATCGTGGACCGGATCGGCGGGATCAATCGCCGCATCCATCGCACGCTCGACGAGACCCTGGCGGAGTTCGGGCTCGACATGGGCGACTACAAGGTGCTGAACCACCTGTCGCAGCTCGGACCGCCCCATCGCAGCACGCCGGGACGCCTGGCCAAGCGGATGGATCTCTCGAGCGGCACGATGACGAGCCGACTCGACCGCATGGAGGAGGCCGACCTGATCCGCCGCCTGCCCGATCCGGATGACCGCCGGAGCGTCGTCGTCGAGACGACCGACCACGGGCGTGAGACCATCCTGCGCGCGATCGGGGTGCAGGCGGAGAAGGAGGCGCTGTTCGCGGCCGCCCTGACCCCGGGCGAGAAGAAGCAGCTCAACGGGCTCCTGCGCAAGCTCATGCTGGAGTTCGAGCGCCGGGAGAAGTGAGCGCGCCGGCGGCCGGCGCTAGGGCCGGCCCGTCGCCGCCGCCCCCGCAAGCCCCACGTAGTTCTCGGCCAGGGTCCGCGCCGCCGCCTCCGACTGCATGACGTAGCGAAGCTGCGACTGCTGGAGCTGGAGGTCGAAGCGGTCGGCGTCCGGCGGCCGGTGGAGCATCGACGTCATCCACCACGAGAAGTGCTCGGCCCGCCAGACGCGCCGCAGGCACGCGTCGGAGTAGGCGTCGAGGAGGGCTGTGCTTCCCGAGGCGTGCCAGCCGGCGATCGCCTCGGCCAGGAGCGTCACGTCGGAGATGGCCAGGTTCAGCCCCTTGGCGCCGGTCGGCGGAACGATGTGGGCGGCGTCGCCGGCGAGGAAGAGCCGCCCATGGCGCATCGGCTCGGCGACGAAGCTCCGCATGCCCGTGATGCCCTTCTCGGCGATCGGGCCGCGGTTCAGCGCGTGGCCCGGCACGCCGGCCCGCGCCTCGAGCTCCTCCCAGATCCGCTCGTCGGGCCACTCGCCGAGATCCTCGTCAGGCCGGCACTGGAGGTAGAGGCGGCTGACCTCGGGCGAGCGCAGGCTGAGCAGTGCGAACCCGCGCTCGGTGTTGCAGTAGACGACCTCGTCGTGCGCCGGCGCGGCGTGGGCCAGGATGCCGAGCCAGCCGTACGGGTACTCGCGCGCGTACTCCGTGACGACGCCGGCGGGGATCGCGGCCCGGCAGACGCCGTGGAAGCCGTCGCAGCCGGCGATGAGGTCGCACTCGAGCTCCTGCTTGCGGCCCTCGTGCGTGAACGTGATCCGGGGCCGGTCGCGCTCGATGTCGTGCACCGCCACGTCGCCGGCCTCGAAGTGCAGCGGCTCGCCGGCGGCGAGGCGGATCGCAATCAGGTCCTTCACGATCTCGGTCTGGCCGTAGATCACGATCGCCGCACCGCCGGTCAGGTCGCTCAGCGCGACCCGGTGGCGCTCGCCGCCGAACTGCAGGCCGATCCCGTGATGGACGATGCCGTCTCGCCGGAGGCGCTCGCCGGCGCCGGCCCCGACGAGGGTGTCGACCGTCCCCTGCTCGAGTACGCCGGCCCGGATGCGCTGCTCGACGTGGTCGCGGCTGCGGGCCTCGAGGACGACCGACTCGATCCCCTCCGCGCGCAGGAGCTGGGACAGCGTCAGCCCGGCCGGGCCGGCTCCGACGATCCCGACCTGGGTGCGCATCGCGCGATCAGCCTCGCTCGGCGTCCTGCACGGCCTGGGCGACGGCGAACGCCGTGTTGGCGGCCGGGACGCCGCAGTAGATCGCGCTCTGGAGCAGCGTCTCCTTGATCTCGTCCCACGAGACGCCGATCCGGCGGGCCGACCGCAGGTGCAGCTCGAGCTCGCGCTCGCGTCCGAGTGCCACCAGCGCGGTCAGCGTGATGAGGCTGCGCGTGCGCCGGTCGAGGCCGGGCCGGGTCCAGATCTCCCCCCACGCGTACCGCGTCAGGAGCTCCTGGAACTCGCGGGTGAGGTCGGTGACGCGCTCGGCGGCGGCGTCGACGTGCTCGTCGCCGTGCACCTCGCGCCGCACGCGCATGGCCTCCTCGTAGCGCTCGTCGGTCACGGGCCCTCCCCGGTCAGGTGTGCGAGCACGGCGGCGGTGAATGCGGCCGGCTGGTTGGCGCTCGCGAGATGGGCGCAGTCGTCGATGATGACGAGCCGGGCGCCGGGAATCGCATCGGCGAGCTCCCGGCCGCGGTCGGGCGGCGCGACCGTGTCGTCGGCCCCTGCGATGACGAGCGTCGGCGCCCGTATCCGTCCCAGGTGCGGCGTGGCGTCCCACTCCGCCAGAGCGTCGCAGCAGCCGGCGTAGCCCTCCCGGTTCACCTCGCAGAACGTGGCCCGGAACCCGTCGACGACCTCCGCGTGCGCCGCCGCGAACGCAGGCGTGAACCAGCGCTCGAGCACGCCGTCCACGACCGTCTCCGTCCCGCCCGCCCGCACGGCGGCCGCCCGCTCGACCCACGTCTCGGGGGTCGCGAACCGCGGCCCGGCCGACCCGATCACCAGCCGCTCGACGCGGTCGGCGGCGTGCGCGGCGATCCAGGCCGCCACGGCGCCGCCGATCGAGAGGCCGCAGACGCTGACCCGCTCCAGGCCCACCCGGTCCAGCAGCTCGATCGCGTCGCCCGCCAGCGCCGCGATGGTGTACGGCCCCTCCGGCGCGGGCGTGCCGCCGTGGCCGCGCTGGTCGTAGCGGATGAGCCGGAACCGGGCGGCCAGCGGCGCGACCTGCGGCTCCCACAGGTCGAGGGCCGTCCCGAGCGAGTTCACAAGCAGGAGCCCCGGGCCCGCACCGTCGATGCGATGGTGCACCCTCACGCCCCGCCTCCCTCTCCCGCCTCGTAGCGAGCGAGCGCTCGGTCGACCAGCTCCTCCGCGGCGCCGAGATAGCCCTCAGGATCGAGGAGCGCGTCCACGTCCTCGGCGCTCAGGCCGACCCGCTCGTCGGCGACGATCGCCCACCGGAACGACCCGGTGGCGGCCGCCGTGGCGACGATCTCGTGCGCTTCGCTCCGGCCGACGCGCGGGGCCAGCAGATGCGACACGCGCTCGGCGTTCACGAGGCCGCCGGTCAGGTCGAGGTTCTCGCGCATGCGCGCCGGATCGACCTCGAGCCCGGCGAGCGCCTCGGCGGCGTTCGCGATCGCCCCGCCGGCGCAGGCCAGCGCGCCCGAGAGCGCCGCCCACTCCGACTGCCACGCGCCGGCGGCCCGCTCGTGCTCGACCTCGGTGGCGGCCGCGAGCACGGCCGCGTGCCCGCGCGCCTGCCGGGCGCACGCCACCGCGCGCACCGACGCGGCCGGGTTTCGCTTCTGGGGCATCGTCGACGAGGCGCCGCCGCCGCCCTCGCACACCTCGGCGACCTCCGTCTGCGAGAGCAGGACGATGTCGCCGGCGATCTTTGCCGCAGCACCGGCGGCCGTCGCCAGGGCAGCGCCGAGCTCTGCGACCCGCTGCCGGTCGGCGTGCCACGGCAGGACGGGCTCGGCGAGCCCGAGCTCGCGGGCGAAGCGCCGCGCCACCTCCGGGCCGTGCTCGCCGAGCGCGGCGAGCGTCCCGCCGGCGCCGCCGAGCTGGGCCGCGAGCCGGTCGCGATCGATGCGCCGGAGCGATGCGCGCGCGTCGAGGAGCGCGACCAGCCAGCCGGCGCACTTGAGGCCGAACGTCGTCGGCACCGCCTGCTGGAGAAGCGTGCGGGCGGCCATCGGCGTCGAGCGGTGCGCGCGGGCCAGCTCCGCGCATCGCGCCGCCGCAGCATCGAGGCGCGCGAGCGCGATCTGAAGCGCCCGGCGGGCGACCAGCATCGCGGCCGAGTCCATGATGTCCTGGCTCGTCGCGCCGCGGTGGACGTAGGCGGCGTCGGCGCCGCCGACCGCCTCCGCCAGCTCGCGCACGAGCGGCTCCACCGGGTTCGCGGCCGAGCGGCCCGCCTCGGCAAGGCGGCCCGGGTCGAAGAGCTCCGGCCGGCAGCGCTCGGCGATCGCGCCCGCGGCGGCGGCCGGAATGGCGCCGGCGGCGGCCTCCGCGTTCGCGAGGGCGCGCTCGGCCTCGAGCATGGCGGCGAGCCAGGCCCGGTCGGAGACCGCCTCGAGCAGGTCGTCCGGCACGAGGATGGCCGCGAAGCCGCTCACAGCGCGAAGAAGGTCGTCTGGCCGTCGCCCTGGAGACGGATGTCGAACCGCAGGCCGCCGGCCTCGGGCCGGGCCACGAGCGTCTCGCGCTCGCCCGGCTCGAGCGCCGAGAGCAGCGGGTCGGCGGCGTTCGCGTCCTCCTCGTCGGGGAGGTAGACGCGCGTGAGGAGCGGCTTCAGAAGGCCGCGCGCGAAGACCAGCACCGCCAGGTGCGGCGCCTGGCCCTCGCAGGGCGCCGGGCGGGCCGCCACGAGCCGGTAGGCGCCTGCGGCGTCGGTGCCGCAGCGGCCGAAGCGCCGCCCACCGCGGTCCCACGCCTCGACGAGCGCGTCCGGCACGGGCCGGCCGTCGCCGTCCGTGACCGCGCCGCCGATCGCCAGCGACCCGGCCGTGCCCTCGGGGACGAGCTCGTGCTGCGGCCGCGTGCACAGCCCGATCGAGAAGAACGGCCCGACGGTCTGCGCGGGCGTCGGCTCGGGCATCGCTCAGCCCTCCATCGGCGTCCGGCCGAGCACGATGTCGAAGCGGTAGCCGAGCGCCCATTCCGGCGTCGTCGTCTCCCAGTCGAACGTGCTCACCAGCCGCCGGCGGGCGGCGGGGTCGCGCACGGACTGGAAGATCGGGTCGGCCGAGAACAGCGGGTCGCCCGGGAAGTACATCTGGGTGACGAGCCTGTCGGTGAACGCGCGGCCGAACGCCGACAGGTGGATGTGCGCAGGCCGCCAGGCGTTCGGGTGGTTCCGCCACGGATATGCGCCGGGCTTCACGGTGACGAACCGGTAGCGGCCCTCGGCATCGGTCAGGCACCGGCCGGCGCCGGTGAAGTTGGGGTCGAGCGGGGCCGCATGGCGGTCGTTCGCGTGCCGGTAGCGGCCCGCCGCGTTGGCCTGCCAGATCTCGATCAGCGTGCCGGGCACCGGGCGGCCGTCGAGCCCGAGCACCCGGCCCGAGACGACGATGCGCTCGCCCAGCGGCTCGCCCTCGTGCTGGGTCGTGAGATCGGCGTCGCCCGGGGCCACGTCGCCGTCACCGAACGCCGGCCCGGTCGGGTCGGCGAGCGCCTCCGGCAGGACGACGAGCGGCCGGGCGGGCGCGCGCGTCACGCTCGAGCGGTAGTCGGGGTGGAGGTACGGCGGCCGGCGGCCGCCGTCGTCGGAGTCGTCCACCCGCGCGAGCCTGCGGGCGCTCACCCCCCTCGCTCCTCGACCGTCTTCAGCGAGCGCAGGGCGGCGAGCTCCGCCTCGGTCGGCGCGGCGCCGGCCTCGACCCGCTCGGCGGTGCGAAGCGGCCAGCCCGTCTGCTCCTTCACCTGCTCGACGCTCACGCCCGGGTGGACGAGCGTGAGCTCGAGCTCGCACGTCTCCGGATCCGGCTCGAGCACGCCCAGGTCGGTGATGACCGCAGCGACGCCCCGGCCCGTGAGCCCGTAGCGGCTGCGGGCGCCCGGGCCGTCGCCGTAGCCGACCGTCGTCACGAAGTCGAGCCGCTCGACGAAGGCCCGCGGCGTGTGCTGGAGCATGACGAGCGTCTCCTTGCACGAGGCCGCGATCTCAGGCGCGCCCCCACCGCCGGGAAGCCGCACCTTGGGATGCTCGTACTCGCCGATCACCGTGCTGTTCAGGTTGCCGAAGCGGTCGATCTGCGCCGCGCTCAGGAAGCCGACATCGATCCGCCCACCCTGGAGCCAGTACCCGAAGATCTCGGGAACCGACACCACGGCGTCGGCCGTCTCGGCGAGCTCGCCGTCTCCGATCGAGAGCGGCAGGTGGTGCGGCTTGGCGCCGATCGTGCCGCTCTCGTAGATGAGGACGCAGCCGGGGGCGTGGGTGGCGCGCGCCAGGTTGGCGGCCCGGCTCGGAAGGCCGATCCCCACGAAGCACACCGTCCCGTCCTTGAGCCGGCGGGCCGCGGCCACGG
>DATAEI010000103.1:0-6385 GCA_036258075.1 Gaiellales bacterium | reverse complement strand
CATCCACCGCCGGCGCCGGTCTCGACGCCCGCGCCGCCGCTCTTCCCGGTGATGCAGATTCGCGTCCGCGGCCAGGGAGTCCGGCACCCCTCGATCCCCGAGCATCTGCGCGGCGGCCGAGCGGCGCGGCTGCCGGCGCCGTCGCGCCATCGCCGCCGCTTCATCACGCTGAACGAGGTGCGAATCGACACGGATGGGTGGGAGTTGACCCTGAACGGGGTGGGATTCGACGACGCCCCGCCAACCGAGCGGCCGCGCGCAGGCACCGTCGAAGACTGGTACTTCATCAACCTGACCGGTGACACCCACCCCATGCATGTCCACCTGTTCATGTTCCAGGTGGTCGGCCGGGTGCCGTTCGACGTCGACCGCTACATCGCCGCCGCGGGGATGCGGGAGGACGGCGTGCCGGGCGGCACGAGCCCGTGGCCGTTTGCCACCGGACCGATGATGCCGGCCGACCGGACCGAGCGCGGCTACAAGGACACGGTGAAGGTGAACCCGGGGACCTTCACGATCGTCCGCGCGCGGTTCGACCTTCCGCACGGGGTCTCGGCGCCGCAGACCTACGTCTACCACTGCCACATCCTCGAGCACGAGGACAACGACATGATGCGGCCGTTCACGGTCGTGCCGTGAGGGTGGCCGGCCCGCCGGGGCCGGTGTCGCCGCAGCCGTAGAAGGCCGAACGCTGTTTAGGCGCGTGCGCTGATGCCAAATTCCCCCTGGAGTGGTGGACTTGAGCCATGGCAAAGACGGAGTTGTACGAGGAGGTCGTCGGAGAGAGCCCGGAGGTGCTCCGCGACCAGGCGCTGCGGCGGCTCAAGAAGCGGCGCGACTTCCATGCGCACCTGTTCGTGTATGCGGTCGTGAACATCGTCGTGTGGGGGATCTGGTCGGTCGTCGGGGCTCGCTCGAGCGACTGGGATCCATGGCCCCTCTGGCTGACGCTCGCCTGGGGATTGGGCATCGTCTTCAACGCGTGGGACGTCTACGCGCGGCGCCCGATCAGCGAGGCGGAGGTCAGGCGGGAGATGGATCGCCTGGGGCACCGGGTCTGAGCCCGGGCGCCCTCCGCGGCGGTGAGGCGCCCGCCTGCCCGTGAACGGGCTCTTCAGCGACGAGCTCGAGCGTTGGCTCCGAAGCGACGAGGCGAAGACGCTCCGCGCCCTCGGCGACGTCTTCGAGGAGAAGAGCTTCGCCGCCACGATCCTGCTCCTCATGTTCCTGCCGGCGCTGCCGGTCCCGACCGGCGGCGTGACGCACGTCTTCGAGGCGATCACGGTCGTCCTGGCAGCGCAGATGCTGATCGGCCGCCGCACCATCTGGCTGCCCGACCGGTGGGCCCGCCGCGAGCTCGGCGCGACGGTCACCGGTCGGGCGATCCCGTTCATCATCCGCTGGGTGCGCCGCGTCGAGCGTTACTCACGACCCCGCGGGGCGTTCCTGTTCCAGCAGCGGCTGATGCTGCCGGTGTTCGGGCTGATCTTCATGGCGCTGGCGGTCGCCGCGGCGCTCGCGCCGCCGTTCTCAGGGCTCGACACGCTGCCTGCGATGGGCGCGATCGCCGTCGCGCTGGCCATCATCTTCGAGGACGTGCTGCTGCTCGTCCTCGGCTTCGTGCTGGGGACGACCGGTGTCGTCCTGATCGTGACCGTCGGGGCCGCGCTCTTCCACGGCATCCGGAGCGTGCTCTAGCCGCGCTGCCGGGACGATCAGGCGTGCACCGCGGCCGCGGGTGAGGAAGCTGACCGTCCAGCGCATGAGCACGAGCAGCCGGTTCTGGAAGCCGATCAGGTAGACGATGTGGACGAGGAGCCACATCGCCCACGCGGGGAACCCGGAGAGGTGGAGCCCCTTCACGTCGGCCACCGCCTTCGACCGCCCGATCGTCGCCAGGTTCCCCTTGTCGACGTAGCGGAACGGCTTGTGGCCTCGGCCGCGCAGGCGGTCGCGGATGAGCCGGGCGGCGTAGCGGCCCTGCTGCATCGCGACCGGCGCGAGGCCGGGCAGCGGCGGGCGGCCGTCGGCCGCGGCAACGTGCACCATGTCGCCGAGCGCCAGCACCTCGGGGTGGCCGGGGAGCGTCAGGTCCGGCCCGACCGGCACGCGGCCGGCCCGGTCGACCTCGACACCGGCCTGGCCCGCCAGCTTGCGCGCCAGGCTCGAGGCGGTCACGCCCGCGGCCCAGATCGCGGTGCGGGCGGGGACGACCTCGCGCGAGCCATCGCGGGCCTCGATCGTGACCGAGCCCTGAGCGACGTCGACCACGGTGTGGGCGGCGAGCGGCTCGACGCCGAGCTTCTCGAGCGAGCGGGCCGCCTTTCGCGAGAGCGACTCGGGAAAGCCGCCCAGGATGCGGTCGGCGGCCTCGACGAGGAGGACGCGGGCCGCGGCCGTGTCGGCCGACCGGAAGTCGCGGCGAAGAGCATCGTGTGCGAGCTCGGCGATCTGCCCGGCCATCTCCACGCCGGTCGGGCCGGCGCCGACGACGACGAACGTGAGCCAGGCCTGACGGAGGCCTGGATCGGTCTCGACCTCGGCTGCCTCGAAGGCTCCGAGCACGCGGCTTCGGATGTCGAGCGCGCCGGAGAGCGACTTCAGCTCGGGAGCGTGCTCACGCCACTCCTCGTGGCCGAAGTAGGAGTAGCGCGAGCCGCCGGCGACGATCAGGGTGTCGTACGGAAGCGTCGTCGGGGGGCCGCCGTTCGGGAGGTTGTCGAGCAGCACCTCGCGGCGGGCGAGGTCGAAGCCGGTGACCTCGGCCTGCACGACGCGGGCGTTTCGCTGCCGCCGCAGGATCAGCCGCAGCGGCGTGGCGATCTCGGCGGGCGCGAGCGCGCCCGTGGCCGCCTGGTAGACGAGCGGCTGGAAGAGGGTGAAGTTCTGGCGGTCGACGAGCGTCACCTCGACCGGCGCGCGCCGCAGGCCGCGCACGGCCTTCAGGCCGCCGAATCCGCCTCCGACGACGACCACGCGATGGGTGTCGGTGGTGTGCATCTCTGAGTCCTTTCCTGGTTCCACTCAGTAGACGGTTGTTCCCCGCCGCCCGTGACATGTCACGGGGTCAGACCCTGCTTCGTCTCTGTGACAAACCGCGAAAGGAGTCACAGATGCGCGTGTTCGTCGCTGGAGCGAGTGGGGCGGTCGGCCGGCGGCTCGTCCCGAAGCTGATCGAGCGCGGCCACGAGGTGGTCGCGACGGGGCGCCGGCCGGAGAAGCTCGACGGCCTCCGGGCGCTCGGCGCCGAGACGGTCGTGATGGACGGGCTCGACCCGGCCTCGGTCGGCGAGGCGGTCGCCGTGGCCGAGCCGGAGGTCGTGATCCACCAGATGACGGCGCTCGCCGGCATGTCCGACCTGCGCCACTTCGACGCCGGGTTCGCGCGCACGAACGAGCTGCGCACGCGCGGCCTCGACCACCTGCTCGCGGCGGCCGACGCCGTCGGCGTCCGCCGGATCGTCGCGCAGAGCTACACCGGCTGGCCGAACCAGCGGGCGGGCGGCCCGGTGAAGACCGAGCGCGACCCGCTCGACCCCGATCCGCCGAAGCACCAGCGGCGCTCGATCGAGGCGATCGCCTACCTCGAGCGGGCCGTGACCTCGGCGGCGCCGATCCAGGGCATCGCCCTACGCTACGGCAGCCTGTACGGCCCCGGCACGTCGATGTCGGAGGAGTACGCGAGCCTGATCCGGGCGCGCAAGCTGCCGGTCGTCGGCGGCGGGACCGGCATCTGGTCGTTCGTCCACGTGGACGATGCCGCCGCGGCCGCCGTCGTCGCCGCGGAGGGTGGGCCTGCAGGCGTCTACAACATCGTCGACGACGAGCCGGCCCGGGTCTCCGAGTGGCTGCCGTACCTCGCCGAATGCCTCGGCGCCCGGCCGCCGCGGCACGTCCCGGCCTGGATCGCACGGTTCGCCATCGGCGATGTCGGCGTCTCGATGATGACGCGGGTGCGCGGCGCCTCCAACGCGAAGGCGAAGGCCGAGCTTGGCTGGGAGCCCGCGTGGCGGACCTGGCGCGACGGCTTCGTCTCCGGCCGCGACGACCTCTCCATGCGCACCGCGGCGTAGCGTGGGGCATGATGGAGACGATCGTGTCCACCCAGGCGGCACACCTGGCGGACGTGTATGAGGACCTGCGTCCGCTGCTCTTCTCGATCGCATACCGGATGCTCGGCAGCGTCACCGAGGCCGAGGACGTCGTGCAGGAGGCGTTCGTGCGCTACCAGCGCGCCCTGCGCGACGGAGGCGGCGGCGAGATCGAGTCGCCAAAGGCGTACCTGTCCGCCGTCGCCACGCGGCTCGCGATCGACCAGCTGCGATCCGCGCGGGCCCGGCGCGAGCGCTACGTCGGTGAGTGGCTGCCGGAGCCGCTCGTGAGCGACGGCCCGCTCGACGACGTGGCCGGGCACGCCGAGCAGGCCGACTCGCTCTCGATGGCGTTCCTGCTCGTGCTCGAGCGCCTGTCCCCGGTGGAGCGCGCCGTGTACCTGCTCCGCGACGTGTTCGACTACGGCTACGACGAGGTGGCTCGGATCGTCGGCAAGACCGAGGACAACAGCCGCCAGATCGCCGTGCGGGCGCGGCGCCACGTGACCGAGATGAAGCCCCGGTTCGAGGCGTCGCGGCAGAAGCGCGAGGAGCTGGCCGACCGGTTCTTCGGCGCCGTCGAGGACGGGGACATGGACGAGCTCGTCGACCTGCTGTCGAGCGATGTCATGGTCGTGGGCGACAACGGCGGCACGAAGCCGGCGTGGCCGCGGCCGATCGTCGGGCGCGACCGCGTGGTGAAGCTGCTCGCCGGGATGGGCCGCCAGACGCGCGAGATGGGCGTCACCATCCGCCGGGCGCGGATCAACGGCCAGCCGGGCGCGCTCTTCCTCGACCGGGAGGGCCGGCTCATGTACGTGATGCTCATCGACGTCTCGGGCGGCGCCGTCCAGACCGTCCGGTCGGTCATCAATCCCGCCAAGCTCCGGCATCTCGGGCCGCTCGCCGACGTGCGCGGAATGCTCCACAGGCGTCAGGAGGAGCTCGGGTGAGCGGTCGGGACACGGCGCGCCAGGAGCCCGCCCTCGGCGGCGGCTAGGCCGGCGCCCAGAGCAGCTCGAAGCGCTCGAGCACGACCTCGTCGGCCTCGGTCACCTCGACGCCCTGCGACGCGAAGAACTCGATGTGCGCCCGCCGCCAGTACGCGAGGCTGCGGTCGCCCTCGCCCTCCGTCCACGCGAACTCCTCGTCGACCTCCCCGAACGGCCGGATCTCGACGCCGGTCGCGCGGATCACGCAGAGCGGCAGGCCGGCGCCGTCCAGGATGACGCTCAGGTCGCCCGCGACGGGCAGCGGCTCGTCGGGCTCGAACTGGGAGCGCAGGCCGGCGGTCGCCCGCTTGGGGCCGTCGCGGACGAGCAGGCCGAGCTCGGTCGCCGTCGCCGCGTCGTTCCCGAAGGCCCAGGCCGTGTGCGGCCCGTCGATGCCGGTCTCCGCGACGAACTCGGCCCAGAACGCCTCGACCCTGGCCGCCGCCAGCTCCTCGGGCGTGTTCACGCTGCGAAGCGCCGCGAGCAGGGCGGGGTCGCCCGCGATCCGGAGCGTCTCGGCCCGCTCGGCCACCAGGCCGAGGCGGCGCTCGCCGGATGCCAGGAGCTGTTCGACGAGGCCGAGCAGATCGAGGCGGTAGACAGCGCCGAGCGGGAGGTCGCGGCCGCCGGCGTCGGTGGCCGCGACGGCCTGCCAATCGGCGGTCAGTGACGACGCCAATCGGCGCACCACCGCAGCGGTGAGGAACGGCATGTCGGCGCCGCAGACGAATGCCGCGTCGGCGCTTCCGACGAGCGCGCGCATCCCGGCGGCCAGGCCTTCGAGCGGGCCCCGGCCGGACTCGGCGTCGTGGGCGACGCCGACCCCCTCAGGCAGCGGCGGGAGCTCCTGGCCCGGCGCGGCGGCGACGACGACCGGCGCCGTGGTCGCCTGCGCCACGATGGCGGCCACGTGGGCGACAAGGGGCGTGCCGCGCCAGTCGATGAGCGCCTTCGCGCCCCCCATGCGCGTCGAGCCGCCGCCCGCGAGGACGATGCCGCCGGTCAGCGGCTCGGTGTCGGCCTGCGCCGCGTGGCGCGCTTCTTCGGCGCCGGAGGCGGGGGCTCCGCGTCCAGGGGCTCCGCCTCGTCCCCGCGGATGCTGAGGCCCGCTGACGAGAGCAGCGCCCGCAGGAGCCGCCCGGCCTGGTCGGCGGGGTCGGAGGAGGGGGGCGCTTCGGCGGTGGCGGTGCGGGACATCCCGATCCGACGCCAGGCCCGAGAGGACGGAATGCGTTGGGGCCTGGCGCCGGAGGGTTGGGGGGTGTTGGGCGGGCCTACCGTCACCCTTTCCACACGGGGCCG
>DATAEI010000102.1:0-21498 GCA_036258075.1 Gaiellales bacterium | reverse complement strand
GAACGCTTGCCGTGACCGCCCCGTCACACCTCCGTGACGTACCGCCCGCCTCGCCGGCCCGCCACCGTCACATCGACGTCACGGATCGCACACACAAAGCGTTCGGGGTCTGACCCCGGTCAGTGGGTCGTGCAGCCGGGGGCGTAGAGCTGGCCCTTCGGCGCCGGCTGCGGGGCCGAGGCTCCCAGGAACATCTGCACGACAGCCGCGTTCTGCTCGCTCGACTGGAGCACGTCCTGGCCGCCCAGCACGAGCGGGGTGCCGCCGAGGTGGCACTCCAGCGTCCGTCCGGCGCGGAACTTGATCCAGCCCATGCCGAGCAGCTCGTTCGCCGACAGGTCGGTCGCCAGCGGCTTTGCGACCGCCGAGCCGATCGACGGCAGGTGGAAGATGCTCGACGGCGTCACGAGCTGGTGCATGAGCGCCTGGAGCACCCGCTGCTGGCGCTCCGTGCGCGAGATGTCGGAGTCCGCCGAGTTCGTCGTGTGCCGGATGCGGGCGTAGGCCAGCGCACGGCGGCCGTCGAGGTGGATCGGGCCCTTGCCGAACTGCCAGCTGTTCCCGTCGAAGTTCTGCGAGGACTTGATCTTGGTGGGGTTCACGATCGTGATCCCGCCCAGCTGGTCGATCAGGTCGCGGAACCCGGTGAAGTCGACCAGGACGACGTGGTTCACCTTGAGCGACGTGAGCCGGTTCACCGTGCGGATGAGGAGCGGCGGCCCGCCGAACGCGAACGCGGCGTTGATCTTGTTCGTGCCGTGGCCCGGGATCGGGACGTACAGGTCGCGCGGGATCGAGAGCATCGAGATCAGGTGCTTGCCCGGGTCGGTGCGGACGAGCAGGATCGAGTCCGCGCGGGCGCCCGCGGTCGCGCTCTTGCCGCGGCTGTCCGACCCCATGACGAGGCTGATCTGCGGGCTCCGCAGGATGTTGCCGGCGGGCGCGAGCGCGGCCTTCGTCCGGTTGTCGATCCGCTTGTTGGCCCGCGCCACCTCGTCGGAGAACGACCGGTAGCCCAGATAGAGCCAGAACACGACGAGCAGGAAGACCACCGGAATTGCGATGCCCAGCACTCGCCGCCAGCGCCGCCGCCAGAACCCCGGGCCGGGGCGCGGGCCGCCCGGCGGAGGCGGCTCGGCCACCCGCCGTCCCGGCAGCGCCCTGGGGGCGGGCCGCATGTCGGGCGCGGGCATGCCCTCCGGCGTGGGGGCCCGCGGAGGCGCCGACGCGGCCGCGGACCGTCCGGAGAAGTCGAAGCGCGCGGCGTCGGCGTCCTCGCTCCCTCCGGCCCGGCCCCCGCGATACGTCGTGTACGGCTTTCGGGGCTTCGACTCGGGCGCCATCTCGCCGTTTTATGGTACCCAGGCCGATGAATTCCTCCTTAGGACCCGTCGTCGGCGTCGATCTGGGCGGCACATCCGTCAAGGCGGCGCTGGTTTCGCCTGAGCTCGAGCTCCTGGCTCGTGACGCCGCACCGACCGACATCTCCGGCCAGGATCGCCTGCTCATGGAGATCGAGCAGCTCGTGCGGCGGGTCGCCGCCGGGCACGGGGTCGCCGCCGTCGGCTTCGGCCTGCCGTCGCTGATCGACCAGCGCCGCGGCGTGGTGGCGGACTCGATCAACGTGCCGTTCATGGACGTCGCCTTCGCGGCCGAGATGGGCCGCCGCCTCGGGCTCGACGTGAAGATCGACAACGACGCCAACGTGGCGGCCCTGGCCGAGGCCCGGATCGGGGCCGGCAAGGGCCGCGACAACGTGATCATGCTCACGCTCGGGACGGGCGTGGGGGGCGGGATCGTGCTTGGCCGCCGCCTGTACCACGGCTCCACGGGCTACGGCGGCGAGCTCGGGCACATGGTGATCGACGAGAACGGTCCACCGTGCCAGGGGCACTGCCCCAACCACGGATGTCTCGAGAGCCTGGCGTCGGCCGCGGGCGTGCGGCTGGCGGCGGCGCAGATCGCTGCCGATCGCCCCGACGGCACCCTGGCGAAGGCGATGGACGGCGGCGGCAAGGTCGAGGTGCGGGTCGTCATCGACGGCGCGCTCGCAGGCGACCGCGACTGCATCGACGCGCTCGCGATCGTCGGCCGTCACCTGGGGGTGGGGATCGCGAGCTACGTGAACATCTTCAACCCGGACGTCGTGGTCGTGGGCGGCGGGATCATGGCCGCCGGCGAGCTCGTGCTCGGCGTGGCCCGCGAGGAGGCCGGCAGGCGGGCCCTGCGGCCGCCGTGGCGCGAGGTCGAGATCGTCGCGGCCGAGCTCGGGAACGACGCCGGCGTGCTGGGCGCCGCCGCGCTCGTCCTGTGAGCGGCGCGCTCGTCGTCTGCCCGACCCCGATCGGCAATCTCGGCGACGTGACGCTGCGGGCCCTCGACGAGCTGCGCGCGGCGGCCGTCATCGCCTGCGAGGACACCCGCCGCACGCTGACGCTGCTCGACCGTCACGGCATCTCCGCGCCGCGCATGTCGCTCACCGAGCACAACGAGGCCGCCCGGATCCCGGTGCTCCTCGAGCGGATCACCGCCGGCGAGCGCGTCGTGCTCGTCTCGGACGCCGGGACGCCGACCGTCTCGGACCCCGGCGCGCGCCTCCTCGCGGCGGCAGTCGCGGCGGGGCTCCCTGTCGAGGTGCTCCCGGGCGCGTCGGCGGTCACGACCGCCGCTGCGGCCTCGGGCCTCGCGGGCGACGGCTTCGCCTTCTGCGGCTTCCTCCCGCGCACCCCGGCGGGCATCGCGGCGCTGCTCGACCGGGTCGACGCCGCCGGCCTGGCGGTGGTGGCGTTCGAGTCGCCCCGCCGCCTCCCCGCGACGCTCCGTGCGCTCGCCGCGCGCGATCCCGCGCGGGGCGCGGCCGTCTGCCGCGAGCTCACCAAGCTGCACGAGGAGGTGCGGCGGGGCACGGCCGCCGAGCTCGCCGACCACTACGCCACCCCGCCGAAGGGCGAGGTGACGCTCGTCCTCGCACCCGCGCGCCCCGGCGGCGGTCGGGCTGATCCCGCCGGCGAGGCGCTCGCGGAGCTGGCCGAGGCGCTCGGCAGCCGCCGCGCCGCCTCCCTGGCGGCGCGGCTCACCGGTCTACCTCGCAATCGCCTCTATTCCGCGATCACGCGCGCGAAGCGCTGACCACGTCGTCCGTCATCTCGGTCCGGCACGAGGCGCAGACCATCCGGTCGTGGAACGGCTGGAGCGCGCGCCTGCCGCCGCAGAACACGCACGCATCGTGCGGCTTGGAGAGGACGATGGTGTCCCCTCGCACGCTGATCTCGAGCGGATCGCGGATCTCGATCCCGAACCGCCGTCGGATCTCGACCGGGATGACGATCCGGCCGAGGTCATCGACCCGGCGAACGACACCTCCGGTTTGCCCGGCGCGAATCCGCGTCGGCTGCTTCACTGCACTCATTCTGACCCTCGCCATCTTCTAGGATGGAGCCCGGATCCCAGAATAACCGCGAAATTGCCCGGCCTGACATCTCCTTACAAAAAACATGCCGTTCTCTGTCACTACGCCAATCTACTACGTCAATTCGGACCCGCATCTGGGCCATGCGTATACAACCGTGGCAGCGGACGTGCTCGCCCGGCACCATCGTCAGCGGGGCGAGAACGTCTTCTTCCTCACCGGGACGGATGAGCACGGCGCGAAGGTGCAGCGCGCCGCGGAGGAGGCCGGCCTCACGCCGAAGGAGTTCTGCGACCGGGTATCGGCCCGGTTCCGCGACCTGGTCGCCCGGCTGAACGCGACCAACGACTTCTTCATCCGCACGACCGACCCCGAGCACGAGGCGCGGGTGCAGGACTTCCTCGTTCGGCTGCGCGACGCGGGCCACCTCTACGAGGACACCTACGCCGGCCTCTACTGCACGGGCTGCGAGCAGTTCTACGCCGAGAGCGACCTGGAGCAGCCGGGGAACATCTGCCCGCTCCACAAGACGCCGGTCGAGTGGCTCGAGGAGGAGAACACCTTCTTCCGGCTCTCGGCCTTCACCGAGAAGTTGCTCGAGCTCTACGACCGCGACCCCGAGTACGTGGTTCCGCGCACCCGCTACAACGAGGCCCGGTCGCAGATCGAGGCCGGCCTGAACGACCTCTCGGTGAGCCGCGCGTCGGTCAGCTGGGGCGTGCCGCTGCCGTGGAGGCCCGACCAGACGATCTACGTGTGGGTCGACGCCCTCCTGAACTACCACACGGCCCTCGAGTACGGCACGGGGGCGGACGTCTCGACGACCTTCTGGCCGTCGATCCACCTGCTGGGCAAGGACATCCTGCGCCTGCATTGCGTGCTCTGGCCCGCGCTCCTCCTCGCCGCCGGCTACGAGCCGCCGAAGAAGCTCTTCGTCCACGGGTACCTGACGAGCGGCGACCAGAAGATGTCGAAGTCGCTCGGCAACGTGATCGACCCGCTCGAGGTGATCGCCGACCTCGGCGCCGACGCCCTGCGCTTCTACGTGCTGCGCGAGGTGCAGTGGGGCCAGGACGGGAGCGTGACGCGCGACGCGCTCGACCGCCGCTACGAGGGCGAGCTGGCGAACGACCTCGGGAACCTCGTCTCGCGGACGACCGCCATGATCGCCCGCTACCGGGACGGCCGCGTGCCGCAGGGCGAGACCGCGCTCGAGTCGGTGCACGAGCGGGTCGCGGAGCGGTTCGAGGCGCTCGACCTGACGGCCGGCCTCGAGGAGATCTGGACGCTCGTCCGGGCGGCGAACCGCTACGTCGAGGACACGGCGCCGTGGGCGCTCGCGAAGAGCGAGGAGCCGGAGGATGCGCGCAAGCTCGACAACGCCCTCTACACGCTGGCCGACGCCGTCCGCTCGCTCGGCGTGATGCTGCACGCCTACATCCCGGACGCCTCGGACCGGATCCTGGCGGCCGTGGGCGCGGCGGGCGACACCGGCTGGGAACGGGCGGCGCTGGGGCTGACCCCGGCGGGCACCGCGGTGGAGCAGCCGCCGCCGCTCTTCCCGCGGCTGGCCGCCAGCAGCAGCGCGTGATCGACACCCACGCGCATCTCGAGATGTGCGACGGCGAGCCCGAGGACGTCGTCGCCGCGGCGGCCGCGGCCGGCGTCGGCCGGGTGCTGACGATCGGCCGGGAGCAGGCGGTCGAGCTCGCCGGGCGGCTCCCCGGGGTGTGGGCGATCGTCGGCGTCCATCCGCACGAGGCGGCCGAGGTCGCCGACCCGGCGACGGTCGTCCGCGGGCTTCTGAATCGGCCCCGGGTCGTCGCGGTCGGAGAGTGCGGGCTCGACTTCTACCGCGACCACGCGCCGCGCGACGACCAGCGGCGGGCGTTCGCCGCGCAGATCGACGTCGCGAACGAGGCCGGCCTGCCGCTCGTCATCCACACCCGCGCGGCCGACGACGAGACGTTCCCGATGCTCGAGGCGGCCCGTGTGCCCGTCGTGCTGCACTGCTTCGGCTCGGTCGACCGGCTCGACGAGGCGCTGGAGCGCGGCTACTTCATCTCGTTCGCCGGCAACGTCGCCTACCCCAAGGCGACCGATCTGCGCGAGGCCGCGGGGCGCGTGCCGGCCGACCGCATCCTGGCCGAGACCGACGCCCCGTACCTGGCGCCGCCGCCGCACCGCGGCCGTCCCAACCAGCCGGCCTACGTCATGCGGACGCTGGAGGTGCTGGCCGCCGAGCGCGGCGTCGAGCCGGCCGCGCTCGAGGCCCAGATCGACGCCAACGCGACGCGCCTCTTCGGGCTGTGAGCGGCGCGCAGGTCACGCTCGCGCGGATGCGCGAGTTCGGCATCCGGCCCGACCGCGACCTCGGCCAGCACTTCCTGGTCGACGACAACGTGCTCGAGGTGGCGGGAAGGCTCCTGCCGCTCGCGGACGACGACGTCGTGCTGGAGGTCGGCGCGGGGCTCGGCGTCCTCACGGCGTGGCTGTCCCGGCGGGTCGCGCTGGTGCACGCCGTCGAGCTCGACCGCCGCCTGGAGCCGGCGCTCACGGCGACGCTGGCCGGGGTGGACAACGTGCGCGTCCTCTGGGCGGACGCCGCCCGGCTCGACCCGGCCGGGCTCGATCCGCCGCCCGGCGCGCTGGTCGCGAACCTCCCCTACAACGTGGCGACGCCCGTGATCGTGCGGGCGCTGCCCTCGATCGAGCGGTTCTGCGTGATGGTGCAGCGGGAGATCGCCGACCGCCTCTTCGCCCAGCCGCGGACGAAGGCCTACGGCGCGCCGTCGGTGCTCGTCCAGCTCGCGTGCGAGCGGCTCGGCCGCCGGCCCGTGTCGCGCAAGGTGTTCGCGCCCGAGCCGAACGTCGACTCGGCCCTGGTGGCGTTCCGGCGCCGGCCCGGCGCCGCCTTCGGCGAGGAGTGGGAGTGGACGTCGAAGGTCGTCCATGCCGCGTTCGCGTACCGCCGAAAGACGCTCGGGAACAGCCTGGCGCTGGCGGGCCTGCCGGGGCCGCCCCCCGAGCTCGCCGGCCTGCGGGCTGAGCAGCTCCCACCGGAGCGGTTGGCCGAGCTGGCCCGGGAGCTGCGGTGAGGGTGCGCGCGCCTGCGAAGGTGAACCTGTGCCTGCGGCTCGGGCCGCTGCGGCCCGACGGCTACCACCGCGTGACGACCCTGGTGCAGGCGATCGACGTGTACGACGAGCTCGACATCGAGCCGGGCGACGACACGGTGGTCGAGGGCTTCCCGCAGGACACGCTGATCACGGCCGCGCTGGAGGCCCTCGGAGAGACGCGCCGCGTCCGGCTCGAGAAGCGGATCCCGGTCGCAGCCGGGCTCGGCGGCGGCTCCTCCGACGCGGCCGCGGTCCTGCGGGCGCTCCGCGGCGAGCGCTCGCCGAACGAGCTCCACGAGATCGCGCGCGCCATCGGCACCGACGTGCCGTTCTTCCTCTCCGGCGCCGAGACCGGGTTCTGCACCGGCCGCGGCGACCGCGTGCACGCGCTTCCCGACTTCCCGCGCGGGCACGCGTTCGTGGTCGTGCCCGCGGGCGAGGGGCTCTCGACGCGCGATGTCTACGCCGCCGCGGTGCCCAACCACGCGTTTCGGGCCGTGGAGGGTGAGCTCATCCGGCGGATGCACACCGTCCGCCGTGTCGAGCACGTCGCGGGCCTGATGGCGAACGACCTCGAGGAGACGGCGCTTCGCATGCGGCCCGAGGTGCGAACGACGCTCGACGCGCTCCGCGCCGCCGGCGCCGTCGCCGCGCAGGTGACCGGCTCGGGGCCGACCGCGTTCGGCCTCTTCCCGCACCGCGAGGCGGCCGAGGCGGCGGCTGCCCGCATCCCCGGGGCGCTCGCCGCCTCACCGGTATGATTTTGCGCATGGCACCCTGGAACGTCTCGAGCGACGCGCTCACGATCGAGCAGAAGCCCGGCCGCTCGCCCTCGCGGTGGCTGAAGCAGAACAGCCTGCGCATCGCCGTCATCCTCGGCCTGGTCGAGGCGGTGGTCGCGTGGGCCGAGGGCTTCCGGATCGTGATGATGCTGGTCGGGGTGCTCTCGGTGCTCGCCTACCTGAACGTCCGCCACCGGCTTCCGAACGCCGTCCGCCGGCCCGTGTGGATCGTCGTCACCGCGCAGGCCGTCGCCGGGATCCTGCTCCCCGCGGTCTACGTCGGGATCGGGATCGCCTTCGTCGTGGCGGGGATCATGCTCCTGATCCTCTTCCTGGTCATGCTCGGCGACCTGCGCCGGTCATAGCGGCCTAGAACAGCGCGTCGATCTCGGCCAGGGTGGCGGCGTCGAGCTCGATCTCGCCGGCCGCCGAGTTGGCGCGGGCGTTCGCGGCCGAGAGCGTGCCGCAGATCGCTGCGGTGACGCCCTGCTGGTGGGTGACCCAGGCGACGGCGAGCTGGGCCGTCGTGACGCCCAGCCGCTCCGCGATCGCCGACAGCCGCTCAACCCGCGGCACGGCGTCGGCCAGCCGCTCGGGCGGGTACTCGTCGCGGCGCCAGTCGTTCTCGGGGAACGTGGCGTCGGCCGCGTACCGGCCCGTGAGAAGTCCCGAGGCGATGGGCGAGTACGCCAGGTAGCCGATGCCCTCGGCGGAGAGCCACGGCAGGAGCTCGGCGCGGTCGTCCTGGCTCAGGAGCGAGAGCTCGTTCTGCACCGACGCGACCGGGTGGATGGCCCGGCAGCGCTCGATCCGCGCACGGTCGAAGTTCGAGACGCCGATCCGCACGGCCAGGCCGTCGGCCACGACCTGGGCCATCGCGCCCCAGGTCTCCTCGAGCGGGACCGAGTCGTCGGGCCAGTGCACCTGGTAGAGGTCGACCCGGTCGGTGCCGAGCCGGCGCAGCGACGCGCGGATCGCGGCGTGGATCTGCTCCGGGCGGATGCCCGAGCCCTCGTCGTCGGGCGCGACCTTGGTGAAGAGCAGCACCTCGTCGCGGCGGCCGGCGATCGCCCGGCCGACGAGCTCCTCCGAGTGGCCGTTGCCGTACACCTCGGCCGTGTCGATCCACGTCTGGCCCGAGTCGACCGCCGCGCGCATGGCTGCGACCACGTCGTCGTCGGGCACCGGGTCGCCCCAGTTGCGCCCGCCCGCCTGCCAGGCGCCGTAGCCGACGACGGTGATCGCAGGGCCGTTCGCACCGAGGGTCCGCGTACGCATCGGGTCAGGGTACTGTCTCGGTGTGTTCGAGCGCTTCACCGAGCGGGCGCGGCAGGTGGTCGTGCTGGCCCAGGACGAGGCCCGCGCGCTCCGTCACCACGCCGTCGGGACAGAGCATCTGCTCCTGGGGCTGATGCGCGAGGAGCCCGGCGTCGCCGCGCGCGTGCTGCACGAGGCGGGGGTCGACATCGCGAGGGTCCGGGACGAGGCCGCTGCGAACGCCGGTACCGCCGACGCGCCTCCGCCGGGCCCGATCCCGTTCTCGCGCGGGGCGATGACGGCGCTCGAGGCGGCGCGGCACGAGTCGCTGGACGTGGGCCACAACATCATCGGCACCGAGCACATCCTGCTCGGGATCCTCCGCGAGCCCGAGCCGGCGCTCGTCGAGATCCTGACGGGCGCCGGCGCGGACGTTGCCGACCTGGTCGCGCGGGCGGAGCAGGCGCTCCCCAGCCTGTCGGTCGTCGAGATCGCGCCCGAGATCCTCGGCTTCGAGCGCCTCACCGAGTTCGCCCGCGGAGCCATCGTGCTCGCGCAGGAGGAGGCGCGGGCGCTCCATCACAACTACGTCGGCACCGAGCACGTCCTGCTGGGGCTTCTGCGCGAGGAGCAGGGCGGGGCGGCGCGCGCGCTCGCCGCCGTGGGCGTCGCGCTCGCCGCCGCCCGCGACCAGGTGCGCCGGACCGTCGGCCTCGGCGAGACGGTGGTCGTCGGCCAGATCCCGTTCACCCCGCACGCGCGCCGGATCCTCACGTTCGCGCGTGAGGAGGCGACCGCGCTCAATCACTGGTCGGTGGGGACGGAGCACCTGCTCCTCGGCCTCGTCGGCAAGCACGGCGGCGTGGCGACGGACATCCTCGCCGAGCTCGGAGCCGAGCCCGACCGCATCCGCCGCGAGGTGGGGGCGCTGCTCTCGATCATGGTCTTCGAGCAGCCGATCAGCAGGCCGGTCGTCGACATCCCCTGCCCCGTGTGCGGCGCGTCGCTCGAGCGCGCCGAGGTGGTCGAGCGCGACGGGGAGTCGATCTCTGCGAACCGCGACGGCCCCGCCGAGTGTCAGAGCTGCGGCAGCACGTTCGATCTGCGCTACAGCGTCGAGTGGCGGCCGGCCTGACATATACTCGGACGCGCCCCCGCGACCGCGCTCGATGGGGCGTGGCCAAGTGGTAAGGCAACGGGTTTTGGTCCCGTGATCCCTGGTTCGAATCCAGGCGCCCCAGCTCCCCAACCGACCACCCACCCCATGACTCACGGCTCTCCGCTCGCCTGTGTCCTCCTCGCCGCCGGTCAGGGGACGCGCATGCGTTCGCGGACGCCGAAGGTGCTGCACGAGATCCTGGGGCGCACGCTGCTCGACTGGGCAGTCGCCGCCTGCGTGGAGTCGGGCCCCGACCGGATGCTGGTGGTCGTCTCGCCCGACGCCGACGCGGTGCGCGAGCGCCTGCCCGACGGCGTCGAGGCCGCGGTGCAGGAGCGTCCGCTCGGAACGGGCGACGCTGTCCGCGCCGCCCGCGCGGCGCTCGAGGGGTTCGACGGCGACGTGCTCGTGCTCTACGGCGACCATCCGCTGACCGACCCGGCCACCCTCCGCGACCTGCGCGCGACCCATGCTGAGGCGGGCGCCGCCGCGACCGTCCTCACCTTCGAGCGCACGGAGACGATCGGCGTCGACTTCGGCCGCATCGTCCGCGGCGCCGGCGGCGGCATCGAGCGGATCGTCGAGGTGCGCGACGCGAGCGCCGAGGAGCTGGCGCTCACCGAGGTCAACTCGGGCATCTACGTCTTCCGTGCGGCGGACCTGTGGCCCGTGCTCGACGGGCTCGACACGTCGAACGACCAGGGGGAGCTCTACCTGACCGACGCGATCGGCGCGCTCGTGGCCGCCGGCCGTCCCGTCGCCGGCCACCGCTCTTCCGACCCCACGGGCGGGCTCGGCATCAACACGCGCGCCGACCTCGCCGCCGCCGGCGCCGTCCTTCGCGACCGCACGAACCGCCGGCACATGCTCGCGGGAGTCACGATCGTCGACCCGGCGACGACCTGGATCGACGCCGCGGTGGAGGTCGAGGCCGATGCCGTCCTGCATCCGTTCACGGTGCTGCGCGGCGAGACGCGGGTCGAGGCAGGAGCCGAGGTCGGCCCCCACGTGGTCGCCGTCGACGCCCGGATCGGCGCGGGCGCCCAGGTGGGCCCGTTCTGCTATCTGCGGCCGGGCGCCGACATCCGCGCCGACGCCAAGGCCGGCACGTTCGTGGAGGTCAAGAACTCGACGGTCGGCGAGCGGGCCAAGATCTCGCACCTCTCCTACATCGGGGACGCCGAGATCGGCGAGGACACGAACATCGGAGCAGGCAACATCACCGCCAACTACGATGGCACGCAGAAGCAGCGCACCACGATCGGGCGTGATGTCCGCACGTCCAGCGACACTGTCTTCGTCGCCCCCGTTACGATCGGAGATGGGGCGTGGACCGCTGCCGGCTCCGTGATCACAAACGACATCCCCCCCGACGCCCTCGGCGTCGCTCGCACCCGCCAAACGAACATCGAGGGCTATGGAACACGAAAGCGAAGCCGCAGTTAGCCTCGAGACGCCGATCCCGCTCTTCACGGGCGCGGGGATGGCGGCGTCGGCCATGAGCACGGGCGACCACGCGACGTGGATGGAGCGGACGCCGCAGAAGCGGCTCATGCTCTTCGCCGGCCGCTCCAACATGGCCCTCGGCGAGGCGATCGCCGAGCGGCTCGGCATCCAGCTGGGCGAGGCGACGCTCAAGACCTTCACGAACGGCGAGGTCTACGTCCGCTACGAGGAGTCGATCCGCGGCGCCGACGTCTTCATCGTCCAGTCGTGCGTGTCGCCCACGAACGACGCGCTGGTCGAGTTGCTCGTGATGGTGCAGGCGGCCGCGCTGGCGTCGGCCAAGCGGGTCACGGCCGTCATGCCCTGGTACCCCTACAGCCGCCAGGACAAGAAGGGGATGCCGCGCGAGCCGATCACGGCCCGCCTCGTGGCCGACATCCTCGAGGCGGCGGGCGTCGACCGCGTGCTCACGATGGACCTCCACGCCGGCCAGGTGCAGGGCTTCTTCCGAAAGCCGGTCGACCACATGACCGCGGTGCCGATCCTGGCGGAGCACTTCACGCTGCTGCTCGACGTCGACCACGACGAGATCGTCGTCGTGTCGGCCGACGCCGGCCGGGTGAAGCTGGCCAAGAAGTTCGCCGAGATGCTGGGCGCCGACCTGGCGCTCATCACCAAGGAGCGGCCCGAGCACCAGGAGGCGGAAGCGACCAACGTCATCGGACGCGTCCGCGGCAAGGTGTGCATCCTGCTCGACGACATGATCGACACTGCCGGCACGCTGTGCGCCGGCGGCCAGGCGCTGCTCGACCACGGCGCCACCCGCGTCTTCGCCTGCGCCACGCACCCGGTGTTCTCGGGCCGCGCGCTCGAGCGGCTGGAGGCGAGCGTCTTCGAGAAGGTCGTCGTCACGGACACGATCCCGATCGACCCGACGAGCCGGCCCGACAACGTCCAGGTGCTGTCGGTGGCCCCGATCCTGGCTGATACCATCTCGAACGTCTTCAACGACGATTCCGTCTCGGGCCTCTTCCACGGCGGGAACCAGTTGTTCTAATGGATCGAGTGAAGCTCCAAGTCAGCCCGCGCGAGGGCCGGGGGTCGAAAGACGCCAAGGCGCTGCGCGCATCGGGGGAGATCCCCGGCGTCATCTACTCGGCGACGACCGAGACGCAGGCGATCACCGTGAACGCGCGCGCTCTGCGCGCGGCGGTCACCGGCGGGCTGCACACGATCCTGGACGTCACGCTCGACGGCGACGGCAAGAGCCGCCCGGTCCTGATCAAGGACCTCCAGCTCGACCCGGTGCGCGGCCGCGTCGTCCACATCGACCTGCACGAGATCCGGCTCGACCAGAAGATCCAGACGGTCATCCCGATCCAGCTCGAGGGCCACGCCGAGGGCGTGAACATGGGCGGCGCCCTGAACCAGCCCGTCCACGAGGTGCACGTCGAGGCCCTGCCCGCCGACCTGATCGATGCCATCACCGTCGACGTCTCGGCGCTCGAGATCGGCCAGTCGATCCGGCTCGCCGACATCGAGGCGCCTTCGGGGGTCACCTTCACGGACGATCCCGAGAGCACCGTGATCGCCACGATCGCGGCGCCGGTCTCCGAGGAGGAGCTCAAGAGCGAGGCCGAGCTCGAGGCCGACGCGGAGGCCGAGGCCGAGGCGGCTGCGGCGGCCGAGGCCGGCGAGGAGGGCGAGGGCGCCGAGCCCGGCGAGGGCGGCGGGGAAGCCGGCGGCGGCGAGTCGTCCGGCGAAGACTCCTCGTCCGAGTAGGCCCCCGTGGGACTCCTTCGGCGCCGGGAGCCGGCACCGAGCATCGATCTCCTCGTGGCCGGCCTGGGCAACCCCGGGGCGGAGTACGCGCGCACGCGCCACAACCTCGGCTTCATGGTGGCCGACCGCCTGGTCGAGGAGCTCGGCGGATCGTGGCGGTCGAAGTTCTCGGGCCGCATCGCGACGGCTCGCGACGGCGACGTGCGCCTCGCCTTCTTCGAGCCGCAGACGTTCATGAACGTGTCGGGGCCTCCCGTCGCCGCGGCCGCCCGCTTCTACGGCGTCGACCCGGAGGCGATCCTCGTCGTCCACGACGAGATCGACCTCGAGCTCGGCGACGTGCGCGCCAAGATGGGCGGCGGCCTCGCCGGCCACAACGGCCTGCGGTCGGTGCGCTCGGCGCTCGGAACGGCCGACTTCCCCCGCGTCCGGATCGGCATCGGCCGGCCGGGTCGCGGCGACCGGCGGCCCGTCGCCGACTGGGTGCTCCACCCCTTCGAGCCCGGCACCGACGTCGAGGCGCTGGTCGAGCGCGGGGCCGCCTGCACGCTGCTCGTGGCCCGCGAGGGGATCGACGCCGCGATGCGCGCGTTCAACGGCGCCGGCCCCGCACCGCCCTCCGGGGACGGTGGTTAACATCTCGCCGATGCTGACACGGACCGACCCCGGAACGGCGCCCGGTATGGGCGCCGAGGATCGGGCCGGGGTCTCCGCGAGGAGCATGGCTGTCGGCCTCGCGGTCGGCGTCCCCGTGAGCCTCGTCCTGCTCTACGTCGCCACCCGCGGGGTCGCCTGGGAGGAGGTTCGCTCCGCGCTGCGCGGCGCCCGTCCTGGCCCGCTCGCGGCGGCCGTTCTGGCGCTGGCCGGCGTCTACGTCGTGCAGGGCGCGCGCTGGCGCTGGATCGCCCGCCGCCAGGCGCGGGCGTCGACCGCGGCCTTCGTCGGCCTGGTCGTGGCCGGCGTGGGGGTGAACAACGTGCTCCCCGGACGGGTGGGCGACCTCCTGCGCGCGCACTGGCTGAGCCGCCGGACCGGCACGCCGCGCTCGCGCACCCTGGCGACGGTCGTCGTCGACCGGGCCTGCGACGTCTTCGTGCTCCTCGCGTTCCTCATCGCCACCTTCTCCTTCACGCCCCGGCGCACCTGGATCGACCGGGTCTACGTCGCGTCGCTGGTTGTGACCGCCGTCCTTGCCGCCGGCCTCGTCGCGACCCGGCTCTACGTCGCCCACCGCGAGCGCGACGGGCGGACGCTGCCGCTCTCGATCCGGCTCTCGTGGCCCGGCCGCCAGCTCTCGGGGCTGATCCGCGGGACGGCCGCGGTGGTCGGGCCGGGCGACCTGGCGGTCGCGATCGCCCTCTCGGTGGCGGCATGGGTGCTGTGGGCGGCGGGCCTCTGGCTGGTGGCCGACGCGCTCGGGATCGACCTCGCGCTCTGGCAGGCGGCGTTCATGACCGGTCTCGTCAACCTCGGCACCGCGGTGCCCTCGTCGCCGGGGTTCGTCGGCACCTATCAGTGGCTGTGCGTGAGCGGGCTCGGCCTCTTCGACGTCGGCGCGAGCCAGGCGTTCGCGTTCTCGCTCGTCCTCCAGGCGGCGTGGTTCGTCCCGACGACCGCAGTCGGGGTGCCGCTGGCCGTGCGCCTCAGCATGGAGCGGCGGCGTGCCTGAGCTCTCGGTGCTGATCCCGGTCTACAACGAGGAGCGGACGCTCGAGCGCCTGCTCGATGCCGTCGAGGAGCGGCCGGAGGTGTCGGAGCTCGTGATCGTCGACGACGGATCGACCGACCGGACGCCCGAGATCCTGTCCGGGCGCGAGTTCACGATCCCGGTGCAGGTGATCCGCCATGAGCGAAACCGCGGCAAGGGAGCGGCGCTGCGGACGGCCATCTTGGCTGCAAAAGGCGAGGTTGCGCTGGTACAGGACGCCGATCTGGAGTACGATCCCGCGGAATTCCCGCTCCTTCTGGCACCGATCGAGCGGGGACGAGCCGAGGTCGTCTACGGCAGTCGCAGCTTCGCTGCGCACTCGGCGTACTCGTTCTGGTTCGTCATCGGGAACAAGCTCGTCACCTTATGGACCAACGTCCTTTTCAACAGCTACCTGTCGGACATGGAGACGTGCTACAAGCTGATGCCGCTCTCGGTGTGGCGCTCGCTCGACCTGCGGTCGGACGGGTTCGACATCGAGCCGGAGATCACGGCGAAGCTCCTGAAGAGCGGGCATCGCATCTACGAGGTGCCGATCTCGTACGCCGCCCGCGGCCGGGTCGAGGGCAAGAAGCTCACCTGGCGCGACGGGGTGACGGCGCTCTGGACGCTGTCGCGGATCCGGATCACCCCGCGGAAGGGGTAAACCTGGGCGGGCCGGCGGCCGATAAGGTCACCATGCGTCGCCGGGTCTCCGTCCTTCTCTGCGCGCTCCTCACCGGAGTCGCCGCGTTCTCGGTGCTGCCCGCGCCGGCGCTCGCCTCCAAGGCGATCACCCACAACGCGAGCCACATCCGCCTGCGTGTCGACCGCGCGGGCGTCGCCCTCGTCCAGTACACCGACCGGCGCGGCCGCCGGCACTCCATCCTCGCGTGGGGCGCCAAGAACGCCATCGCCCCGACCCGCGGGATGAAGCAGCGCCACTTCAAGCTCGACTACTCGGGCGGCTGGGCCACCTTCGGGCGCGACTACGCGGCCACGATGAAGAACGCGTGCAACCACTTCCCGACCGCGCAGGCGATGGCCGACGCGACGGGCCAGGAGCCGCTGCCGCTCTACGTCGCCGGCTGCCAGCTGCCGAACGGCTCGCTCTGGGCGCTGCAGGCGTGGAAGCGGATCGTGCCGCACGGCGGCCTGTACAAACGCGACTACCGAAACGCCTACACGGAGCTGCATCTCTCGCACTGGAACACGGCGCTCCCCGTGCTGAAGATGCATACCGACTGGATCTACAACGGCCACTTCGACCACCTCTGGGGCCAGTTCACGTACCTCGGCGTCCCGGTGCACGGCTTCGGAGCGACCAACACGGGCAACCCGACCGACGCGTTCGGCCGCAACCTCTACGTCGACACGCTCGACTCGGCGTGGGGCAAGGGCTGGTGGCGGATGCAGGCGTTCCTGATGCACCGCCCGGCCGGGAACTACTGCGTCGGCACCTACAAGTTCGGCCGCTCCGTCCCCAGCATGGGCAGGGAGTACCGCGGCACGATCATGGGGCCGGGCGTGACGCCGATCATCCGGGTCAAGGTGCCGCAGCCCGGCCCGTACGACCCGCACGCGGACGCCATCGCAAACGCCCAGGAGAAGGCGCTCGCGCCGCCGGGCGACTCCTGCAACAACGTGCACTGATCGTCGCGGACTGAGGCCGCGAGTATCATCGCCGCGTGCCGCTCCGCCTGCTCGCCGAGGTTGCCTGGCAGCCCATCGGCATCGCGGTCGCGTACGGCGTCTGGATCGCACTCGGACGCGAGGGGACCGGCCGCGTCGTGCAGGTGCTCGGGACGGCCGCGGCGTTCGTCGCCCTGGCCTGGCTGCCCGTCGCCGCGATCGACCTCGCCGCCCGCACCCGGCATGACGCGCGGCTCACCGACGCCCAGCTCGCCAGCGCCGGGGCGCACTCGAGATCGCTGGTCGAGACCGTCACGCGCCTGCGCGCGCTGATCCCCGCAGGCGACACCTACGAGCTCGACGCCTACTCGGGCCGGATCCTGTTCTGGGCCCACAATGCCCTGCTGCCCCGGGTCGCGGTCGGCCCGGGCGAGGATGCCCAGTGGCGCGTCGTGTGGCGCGGCAAGGCGGGCGGAACCGGGCCGCCGGGTGCGAGAGAGCTCGCGCCCGGCGTGTGGGTGGCGCGGGCTTCATGACCGTCCACGTCCTCGGCCTCGCGCTGGCCAACCTCTGCTACCTGGCTGCCGGAGCAGGGATCAGCCGGGCGCTCGGGCTGTGGCGCGCCCCGCGCGAGCTCCTCTCCGCGCTCGCCGTCGCCTACCTCGTCGGTGTCGCGGCCTGCGGCATCGCCGCCGAGTGGGCGCTCATCGCGGGCCTCGGCCTGGCCCGCTGGCAGGTCGTCGCCGGCTGCGCACTTCTGGCCGCGACGGGTCTTCGGCCGCGATGGGACGGCCAGGTGCTGCCGGCCCCGCCGCCCCGGGCGGCCGGCCGCGCGGTCCTCGCCCTCCAGGCGGCGGTGGGACTGATGGCGGTCATGTACCTCGCCGACGCGGCGTTCCGGCCGCTCGCGGAGCAGGACGCCTGGGCGATGTGGACGATGAAGGCCAGGGCGATCGCGCTTCTGGACGGGCTCGACGCGCGCGTCTTCGCGGGCGTGCCCTACCACCAGGTGCACCTCGACTACCCGCTTCTCATCCCTGCGCTCGAGGCGATCGGGTTCCGGTTCATGGGGGCGGTCGACACGCAGGTGATCCACGTCCAGGGCACGCTCCTGGTCGTTGCGCTCCTGCTGGCGCTGCCCCGCCTCCTTGCAGACCGTGTGCCGCCTGCGGCGGCCTGGGCCTCGGTGCTCCTGATCGCCGTCGCGCCCTCGCTCGTGTACCAGGCCGGGGCGGGCCTGGCCGACGCGCCGCTCGCGGTCTTCTTCGCGCTGGCCTCGATGTGCGCGTGGCGCTGGCTCGCCGAGGGGCGGCCCCAGATGCTCGTCTTGACGGTGCTCTTCGCCGCCGCCGTGCTCGCGACCAAGCGCGAGGGCGGGCCCTTCGTGGCGGCGCTCTTCCTGGTGGTGCTCGTCGCCGCCGGCCGTGGCCGGCGCGGGCAGACGATCGCCGCCGGCGTCGCGGCCGTCGCGACGGCGATCCCGTGGCAGCTCTGGCTGCACGCGAACGGCGTCGACACCTCGAACGGCGAGATCCCGTACGCCAAGGTGGTCGACCCCAGCTACCTGGCCGGGCGGCTGGGCCGGATCCCGACCGGCGCGGGGTCGCTCGTCTGGCACGCCGTCGAGCCGAGCGCCTGGCTCGTGATCGTGCCCGCCGCCGCCGTCGCGGTGGTGCTCGCCGTGCGCGGCGGTGACCGGCGGACGCCGGTCTTCGTCTCGGCGCTCGCGTGCCTGGTCGTCGCGAGCGTCGTCTGGGCGTACTGGGTCGGCCGCCCCAGCCTCCACTACTACCTCGACCACTCCGCCCGGCGGGTGGTGACGACGCCGGTCGTGCTGCTGGGAGCGTTCCTGCCCGTGCTGCTCGCGGCGGCCGCCCGGCGAACGTCTAGGCGATGAGGCGGATGCGCGGGCCCTTGCCGTTTTCGGCCGGCGCCTCGACGACGTCGGGCACGCGCTTGTCGAGCCGCGACTCGAACGCACGCCGCATCGCCTCGCCCGACATGTGGGCGCCCGTCTGCATGCGCAGGCACGCCAGCTTCGAGTCGAGCCGGCGCACGGCTTCGGGCGGGTCGTAGAGGTGCGCCCGCACCTGGTATTCGCTCATACCCCGCTGGAGCGTTGGCACGGCGCGTAGCCTAACGGGAACCAGGGACGGAGTAAACCCCCTACCCGCCAAAATTCGTCAACCGGCCGGGAGCGCGGCCAGGGCGAGGTAGATCTCGCGTGCGGAGCGGAGCGCCCACTCGAAGCGGCGCACCTCGAGCCGCTCGTTGGGGCTGTGGATGTTGTCCTCGTCGACGCCGAAGCCGGTCAGCAGCGTGGGGATCCCGCGGGCCGTGAACGCGGCGGCGACCGGGATCGACCCGCCGCTTCGCACCGCCAGCGGGCGCACCCCGGTGGCACGCTCGACGGCGGCGAAGGCCGCCTGGAGGGTCGGCTCCGCCGGATCCATCCACGCGGGCTCGCCCGGCGGCCACATCTCGAGCTCGAGCTCGGCGCCGGCCGGGCACGCGTCGCGCAGCGTCCGCTCGAGGACGGGGGAGAGCGCCGCGGCGTCCTGGCCGGGCGCGAGCCGGATCGAGAGCGACGCCCGGGCCTCCGTCTGGATCGACGTCTTGTGCAGGGTCGGATCGCCTGATGCGATGGAGTGCACCGTGAGCGACGGCCGCGCCCACGTGCGGTCGTAGAACTCCGCCGCAGCGGCCGGATCGCTCGGCGTGACGCCGCCGCGCTCGAGCTCCTCGGCGCCCGGAACGAGCGTCGACCACCCGCTGCGCTCCGCCTCTGTGACGGGCGCGATGCCCTCCGAGAACGCCTCGGGAAGATCGACGAGCGCCGCGAGGATCCGATGCAGCGCGTGGACGGGATTCGCCGCGACCCCGCCGTAGATGCCCGAGTGGAGCTCGCGCGCCCCCGTGCGCACCCGCACCTGCGCGCCGACGAGCCCGCGCAGGCCGGTCGTGAACGCGGGCTGCTCGGCGTTCACCATCGAGCCGTCGAAGATGATGGCCGCGGCGAACTCGCCGTCGATGCCGGCCAGGTGGTGGATCACCGAGTGGCCGCCGATCTCCTCCTCGCCGTCGGCGAGCACGCGCACGTTCACGCCCAGCTCCCCGGCCTCTGCGAGGTCGAGCGCCGCCCGCAGGAGCGCGTAGAAGTTGCCCTTGTCGTCGCACGCCCCGCGCCCGTAGATGTAGCCGTCGCGCAGGTCCGGCTCGAACGCCGGCGTCGTCCACAGCTCGGGCGCTCCCGGAGCCTGGACGTCGTAGTGGCCGTACGCGATGACCGTCGGCGCGCCGGGCGTCGATGCCTCAATCAGGCCGTCGACGACCGGATTGCCGTGGGCCTCGGTGATCTCCCCACCGCCGATGAGCCGCGTGATCCACTCGGCGGCCTCGCGCAGCTCGGCGGGATGGGCGCCGTCGCTCGAGACCGACTCGATGCGGATGAGCTCGGCGAGCTCGGCGAGCGCCGCGTCAGTGGTCGCGCTGGGTGTGCTTGCCACGGGCGATGTCGATCAGCGTGAGGAGGCCCAGGATTACGGGGATCGACAGGGCGATCACGAAGATCGAGTCGAGCGTCCAGTCATGTCCGGTGGGCTTGCCGGTGTCGGTCGTGTCGGCGGCGTACGCCGCGACCGGCAGGGCGAGCGTGAGAGCGACGGCAGTGAGGCTTGGAAGCAGACGGCGCACGGAACGGGACCTCCGTCGAATTGGCGGGCCGGAGCGTACCATTCACGACGGCGGTGGCGGAAGGAACGATGCAGCGGCCGGATGCTCCCCTCGCAGGGGCGGAGCTTGCCCTGCCGTACCTCCTGGACGACGCCGATTTCGCGTCGTTCGCCCGTCGCGCCGCGGCCGGCGCGACCCGCGCCCGGGTGTCGGAGCCGCTCCTGGGAGCGCTGGTGGCGGCGCTGTGGACGGCGCGCGCCGGCCTCGAGCCCCGCGGCCTGGCGGTGCTCGTCGGCGACGACGACGCGGCCCGCGCCCTGTGCGAGGCTGCGTCCGCGTTCCTGCCCGGTGAGCCGGTCGCGTTCATGCCCTCGCGCGGCGCCGCCCACGGGTCCGGGCTCGACCCGGCGCCCCACCTGGCGGGCGAGCGTGCCCGCGCGCTGCACGCGCTCGCCGCCGGCGGGCTCGTCGCCGTCTCCGCCGACGCGCTCGTCGAGCGCGTGCCTCCCGCAGCCTCCCGGCCAAGGGCGGTGGAGCTGCGGCTGGGCGAGGAGCGCTCCTTCGACGACCTCACCCACGAGCTCGCCGATGCCGGCTACGAGCGTGCCCACACCGTCGAGGAGCGCGGCCAGTTCTCCGTGCGCGGCGGCCTCGTCGACGTCTTCCCGTCGACCGGCCGCGAGCCGGTGCGGGCCGAGTTCTTCGGCGACAGCCTCGAGCGCCTCTCCGCCTTCTCGGGCTTCACGCAGCGCTCCCTGCGCGACCTCGACCACGTCCTGATCCACGCCGCCGCCGAGCGCGCACCAACGGGGTCAGACCCCACTGTTGCGTGGGGAGTGGAGGAGGACGAGGGCGCCGTGCCCGAGGGGCTCGTCTCGCCGCTTCCGGAGCTCGCCGGGGCAGCGGCGCTCGTGGCCTGGAACCCCGACGCGCTCGCCGCCGAGGTAGAGGAGGCCTTCGCGGAGGCCGCCGAGCTCCTGCGCGACCCGGTCGCGCTGCGGCGCGGCTACGTCCCCGTCGCCGAGGCGCGCGAGCTGATCGACGATGCCACCGCGCTCGACGAGATGCCGCTCGGCCAGCCGGCCTCGTTCGACGCGCGGCCGCCGGCGCTCGCCTCGTTCGGCGTGGCGGAGGCGGAGAACGAGCTTCGCAGCCTCGAGCGGGCGGGCTACCGCGTGCTCGTGTGCTTCCCGCACCTCGGCGAGGCTCGCCGCACCCACCTCCAGCTGCGCCGGGTGGATGTCGCCCTCCCCGACCCGGGTGCCCCGGGCCCGGAGGAGGCCGGCGTGGCCTTCTGCGTCGGCCAGATCCGGAGGGGGTTTGTCGCCCCGGGGCTGCGGCTGGCGGTGCTGCCTTCGGGCCAGCTCTTCCGCCGCCGGAGCTCGCGTGGCCCGGCCCGCATCGGCCGCGCCCTCGCGACCGTCGCCGACCTGCGGCCCGGCGACTTCGTCGTCCACGAGGACCACGGCGTCGGGCGGTTCGTCCGCTTCGACACCAAGGAGGTCGGCGGCGTCGTCCGCGACTACCTCTACCTCGAGTTCCGCGGCGACGAC
>DATAEI010000101.1:0-35933 GCA_036258075.1 Gaiellales bacterium | reverse complement strand
GTCATCGGCGCCGCGGCGGCAGCGAACGAGCGTGGACGTCGTGCCGGTCGCCCAGCCCCGGCGCCTGATGACGGTCTCGCAGCCGGGCCGGCGCCGCAGGCCCGTCCAGCTCCTCCACACGAGCCCGTCCGCGTTCGCGTCGATGTCGGCGATGACGTGCGTCGTCTGGACGAGGACGGCGACGTGCGCGGCTGCCGCCGGGGCATGTCCGGCAACGGCGACGATGCCGATCGCGGCCGCCACGGCTCCCGCGCACACCCGCCGGGTCATGTCGCGATCCGCGGCTGCACCTGGATGAGCGGGGTCGGCCGCACCTTGTAGGGGCCGGCGAACGGCCGATCCTGGACGCCGATCATCACGAGTGCGACTGCGATCGCCAGGGCGAACAGCGTCATCGCGATCGCGGACGTGCGCCGGTTGGCGCTGTGGACGCAGGCGATGGCGATGAGCGTGACGATGCCGAGGCCGATCACGCCCGCCCACTTCGCCGAGTTGACCGCCGATCCGCTGATGATGATCCGCTGGCGGCGGGCGTCGAACGCGGCCTCCAGTGACGTCACGATCTCACGCTGCGCGACGACCTGGCCGGGGTTGCCCGCGGGCAGGCTGAGGGCGGCCTGAAGCGCCGTCGCCAGCTCGGGCGGCGCGACGCGCAGCGTCGCGTGCTGGCGGGCCATGGCCGGCCACTCGCGCTTCACCGTCCGCTCGATGTAGCGGCGGATCAGCAGGTCCATCTGCTGCTGGTCGGCGGGCGGGAAGGCCCGGTCGAGCAGGTCGACGGAGCGCAGCGCGCTCGCCTCCTTGTCGACCGCCTCCTGCGCGCTCGTGCTGTTGCTCCACACCTCGGCCGCGAGGAACCCCACGAGCAGGCCGAACACAAGCGCGATGGGAGGCAGCATCCCGGGCGAGACGGCCGCGAGGGCGTCGCGATGCCCGGCCGCGGCGAGCCGATCCACGATCGCGTGGATCGCCAGGGTGACGAGCGCCGTCCCTGCGCAGACGACGAGGACGAGCGAGACGATCGAGAGGCTGTGCATCCAGTCGACCATGCGGAAGAACCTACGCCTCCGCACCGGGCCCGACAAGGAGATGACTCCGTTCTCCTGGGGAATCCGGGGAGCGCCGCCGCCCGTATCCCTCGCGAGCATTCTCGTGGGGGAAGCGTGTAAACATGTCCGCGACGCTCCCGGCGTCGTCTCGTCGATGGTGGACGATCAAGGAACCGCACACGCGTTCTGGCTGCGCGCACCCGGCTGCGGGGAGATCCGCCCGGTCGCGCTGCGTACGCCTGGTCGCGGCGACGTGCTGGTGCGCACCGTTCGCTCGGGCATCAGCCGGGGCACCGAGGCGCTCGTGTTCCGCGGCGGCGTTCCGGCCGACCAGCGCGCGCGCATGCGGGCGCCCTTCCAGGAGGGCGACTTCCCCGGTCCGGTCAAGTACGGCTACCTGAGCGTCGGCGGGGTGGAGCAGGGCCCGCCGGAGCTCTGCGGCCGGACCGTCTTCTGCCTGCACCCGCACCAGACCGCGTACGTCGTCCCCGCCGCCGCCGTCGCGGTCGTGCCCGAGGACGTGCCGGCCGAGCGCGCGGTGCTCGCCGGCACGGTCGAGACGGCGGTGAACGCGCTGTGGGACGCCGGGCCGCTCGTCGGCGACCGGGTAACCGTCGTCGGCGCCGGGATGCTGGGCTGCTGCGTGGCCCGGCTCCTGAGCCGGATCCCGGGCGTCGAGGTGACGCTCGTGGACGTCGACCCGGGGCGGGCCGGCGTCGCCGACGCGCTCGGTGCCGGCTTCGCGCTCCCCGGCGCCGCCGCCGACGGCCGCGACCTGGTCGTCCACACGAGCGCGACGTCGGCCGGGCTCCAGCGCTCGCTCGAGCTGCTCGCGCCCGAGGGCACCGTGGTCGACCTGAGCTGGTACGGCGACGCCGAGGTCACGCTCTCGCTCGGCGGAGCGTTCCATGCCGGCCGGCTGGGCATCCGCTCGAGCCAGGTCGGCACCCTGTCGCCGGCCCGAAGCGCCCGCCGGACCACCGCCGACCGGCTGGCGCTCGCGCTCGACCTCCTGCGCGACCCGGCCTACGACGTCCTCATCACCGGCGAGTCGCGCTTCGACGAGCTGCCCGACGTCATGCCCCGGCTGGCTGCCGGGAGCCTGCCGGCCCTGTGCCACACGATCACCTACGAGAGGGCCTAGCCCGGTGTTCAGCGTGACCGTCCGCGACCACGTGATGATCGCCCACAGCTTCCGCGGCGAGGTGTTCGGGCCGGCGCAGCGTTTGCACGGCGCGACGTACGTCGTCGATGCGACGTTCCGGCGCGAAGAGCTCGACGCCGACGGCATCGTCGTCGACATCGGCCGTGCGGCCGCCGAGCTCGGCGCCATTCTCGGCGAGCTGAACTACCGAAACCTCGACGACGAGCCCGACTTCGCGGGCATGAACACCTCGACCGAGGCGCTCGCGCGCGTGATCGCCGACCGGCTCGCCGAGCGCGTGCACTCGGGCGCGCTGGGGGCCGCCGCGCGCGAGCTGGACGGGCTGGTCGTCACGCTGCACGAGTCGCATGTCGCGTGGGCGAGCTACGAGCGTGCGCTGTGAGGACGGTGCACGTGGTCGTTCCCGACGGCATCGACGACGCCGCCCGGCCGACCGGGGGCAATGTCTACGACCGCCGCGTCTGCCGTGGGCTCGCAGATGCCGGGTGGGCTGTTCACACCCACGCCGTCGCGGGGCCGTGGCCGCATCCCGATGCCGACGCGCTGGCCGCCCTGGCGGGCGCCGTCCGCCGGATTCCCGACGGCGGGGTGGTGCTGCTCGACGGTCTGGTCGCCTCGCCTGCGCCCGAGGTGCTGGTGCCGGAAACGGGCCGGCTGCGGCTCGTGGCGCTGGTGCACATGCCGCTCGGGCACGCCACGCCGGATGCGGACGTGCGGCGGCGCGAGCGGGCCGTCCTCTCGGCGGCGGCCTCGGTGGTCGTGACGAGCGAGTGGTCGCGACGGACGCTGATCGAGCTCTACGCGCTTCGCGCCGACCGGGTGCGCGTGGCCCAGCCCGGGGCCGATCCCGCCGCCCTGGCGCGCGGGAGCGCATCCGCCGGGGCGCTCCTGTCGGTGGGTGCGGTGACCCCGGGCAAGGGACATGACGTCCTGCTCGACGCGCTGGCCTCGATCGCGGCGCTCTCATGGCGGTGGCTCTGCGTGGGGAGCCTCGAGCGCGACCCGGTGTTCGCGGAGCTCCTGCGGAGGCGCGCCCAGGCCGGCGGGCTCGGCCGGCGGGTGCGGTTCCCCGGGCCCCGTGGCGGAGCCGCGCTGGCGCGAAGCTACGGCGCAGCCGACCTGCTGGTGCTCGCCTCGCGCGCGGAGACCTACGGGATGGTCGTGACGGAGGCGCTGGCCCGGGGGGTCCCGGTGGTCGCCGCCGACGTGGGCGGGGTGCCCGAGGCGCTGGGGCACGGCGCGGACGGCGCCCGGCCGGGCCTGCTCGTCCCGCCGGGCGACCCGAACGCGCTCGCCGGCGCGCTTCGCGCCTGGCTCCTCGACGCCGCGCTCCGGCAGCGGCTGCGCCGGGCCGCGCGCGAGCGGCGCACGTCGCTCCCGGCGTGGTCGGCCACGACATCGGCCGTCGAGGACGTTCTGACAGGAGCCGCCGCGTGATCGTCGAGGAGATCCGGGTCAGCCGGGAGTGGCTCGCCCTCCGCGAGCCGGCCGACGCGGCCGCGCGTGACCGGAGCCTGGTCGAGCGGCTGCGGCGGGCGCTCCCGGCCGGCGACCCGCTTGCGATCCACGATCTCGCCTCCGGCAGCGGCTCGATGGGCCGCTGGCTCGCGCCGCTCCTGCCGGGACCGCAGCACTGGGTCCTGCACGATCGCGACCCCGACCTGCTCGAGGCCGCCGTCGCCCGCACGCCGGTCGGCGCCGCGGGTGGGGCAGACGTCACGGTCGAGGCGCGGCGCTCCGACATCACGCTGCTCGATCCGGCGGAGCTTGCCGGAGCCGGCCTCGTCACGGCATCTGCGCTTCTCGACCTCCTGACGGAGGAGGGGCTGGCCCGCCTCGTCGACCTCTGCGCCGCGGCGGGCTGCCCGGTGCTCCTCACGCTGTCGGTCGTCGGGCGGGTCGAGCTCAGCCCGCCGGAACCGCTCGACGCGCGGGTCGCCGCTGCCTTCGATGCGCACCAGCGACGGATGACGGCCGCCGGGCGGCTGCTCGGCCCGGATGCCGCGGCGGCAGCCGCACGCTCGTTCGGGTGGCTGGGCTGCGACGTGGCCGTCCGGCCGAGCCCGTGGCGGCTCGGGCCCGCCGAGGCCCGCCTGGCCGCGGAGTGGCTCACGGGGTGGGTCGGCGCGGCGTGCGAGCAGGATCCGGGGCTCGCGGCCGAGGCGGCGGCATACGTGGGCCGCCGGCTCGCTCAGGCACGCGAGGGGCGGCTTCGGGTGACGGTGGGGCACTCGGATCTCCTCGTCCTGCCGCGCCGTCCGGGAGGGCGCGCATGAGCCGCCCAGCCTCGGCGTGGCTCCGGCCGGCGGGTGCCGCGGCGGCGCTCGCCTTCGTGGTCTGGCGCCTGGGAACGGGCCCGTTCGTCGACGGCGTCCGCGCCGTGGATGCCCGGGCGCTCGCCGCCGCCGCCGCGATCGGCGGCGTGACGACGCTGTGCTGCGCCTGGCGGTGGACGATCGTGGCTCGCGGCCTCGGTGTCGACCTGCGGCTGCCCGCCGCGGTCGCCGCGTACTACCGCTCGCTCTTCCTGAACCTGACGCTTCCCGGCGGGGTCGTCGGCGACGTCCACCGCGGAGTGCGCCACGGGCGCGACGTCCGCGACCTGGGCGGTGGCCTTCGGGCCGTCGCCTGGGAGCGGGCCGCGGGCCAGGTCGTGCAGGCCGTGGTCACCCTCGCCGTGCTGCTGATCCTGCCCTCGCCCGTGCGCTCTGCCATGCCGCTCGTGGTCGCGGCGCTCGCAGCATCGGCGGCAGGCGGCGTGCTCCTCGCGCGGAGCGGGCTCGGCACCGGGCTCCCGCGGTGGGAGCGCGTGCGGCGCGCGGTCGCCGGCGACGTCCGCGCGGGGCTTCTCAGCCGCCGGGCGCTGCCCGTTGTCGCGGTCACCTCGGCCGCCGTCGTGGCCGGGCACGCGGCGACGTTCGTGATCGCGGCGCGGACGGCCGGCGTCGACGCGCCCGTCTCGCGGCTCCTGCCGCTCGGGCTCCTTGCGATGCTGGCGATGGTGCTGCCGAGCGTCGCCGGCTGGGGCCCGCGCGAGGGCGCCACGGCATGGGCCTTCGGCGCCGCCGGGCTGGGGGCCGGCCCCGGCGTCGCCACCGCCGTCGTCTACGGCGTCATGGCGCTCGTCGCCAGCCTGCCGGGTGTGCTGGTGCTGGCCGCGGCCTGGGCCCCGCGGCCCGCACCGGGATCGGCGGTCGCGGTCGTCGTGCGGACGGATCGAGGCCGCGATGCGTGATCGCCCGTACACCCTGCTCTCGTGCAGCGTCTCGATCGACGGCTACATCGCCAACGCGTCCTCGCGGCTGCTGCTCTCGAACGACGCAGACTTCGACCGCGTCGACGCCGTCCGCGCGTCGTGTGACGCGATCCTCGTCGGGGCGTCGACCGTGCGCATCGACAATCCGCGGCTCCTCGTCCGCTCGCAGGCCCGCCGCGACGAGCGGGCTCGGCGCGGCCTCGCGCCCTCGCCGATCAAGGTGACCGTGACGCGGCGGGCGGAGCTCGACGCCCGCGCCGACTTCTTCACGGCGGGCGACGCGGAGAAGCTCGTCTACTGCGAGAGCCCGCGCGTGGTCGACGCGCGCGAGCGGCTCGGGCCCGTCGCGACGGTCGTCGACGGCGGCCGCCGCGTCGAGATGGAGAGGCTGAGCACCGACCTCGCGGATCGCGGCGTCGGGCGGCTGATGGTGGAGGGCGGCGGCAACGTGCACACGCAGTTTCTGACCGGCGACCTCGTCGACGAGCTTCAGCTCGTGGTGGCGCCGGTCTTCGTCGGCGACTCACACGCCCCGCGCTTCGTGCTCGACGGGCGCTTCCCCTGGAACCCCGGCCGCCGGGCGAAGCTCGTGGACGTCCGCCAGATCGGCGACGTGGTCCTCCTGCGGTACGCGCTCTCGCCGCGGTTCGAGGACGGCTGACCACCACCTGCGCTGCCGCCGAGGAACGGCCGCTCGAACACCGCCGAGAAGGCTCGAGCGACCACGATCGTCACCGGCAGCACCAGAGCGAGCGAGACGAGGAATGCGGGAACCCCCGGGCTGACGCGGCCGGCGACGAGGCCCTCGTACGCGACGACCACGATCGGGCCGTGCGTGAGGTAGAGGCTGTAGGACGAGAGGCCGAGGCTCTTCATCGGCCTGGCGTCGAGCAGGCGCAGGAGCGGCGCCGGGCGGCCGGTCGCGAGCCCTGCGAGCAGGCAGCCGATCGCGGGGCCGAGGGCAAGGTCGACCCAGAGCAGGTTGTCGAGTGTCCACACCGAGCCCTGCCACCAGATCGCCGCGAGCACGGGCGCCGCCGCGGCCACGGCGAGCCACGTCCACGGCCAGGTGCTCCGCGACCCGCCGACCGAGACGATGCCGGCGCTCAGCATGCCGACCGCGAAGAGCGCCGCGAGGTCGGGCGGCGACTGGATCACGATGAAGTCCAGATGGGAGACGTGGGGGCCGGCGATCCCGACGGCCGCCACGACCAGGGTCACCGCCGCGACCATGACCAGCGCGCCACGGCGTCGGACCATCAGGAGGAGCAGCGGGAAGAGGATGTACAGCTGGGCCTCGACGGCCATCGACCAGAACGCGCGGTTGGGCGTGGGGGCCGAGACGAGGTTCTGCACCAGAAGGCCGTTCACGAGCACCGATCGCAGGTCGGGCAGTGCCTCGCCGGGCGGCGGCACGACGAGCCACGCCACGGCGAGGCTGAAGACGAGCGCCGCCCAGTACGCCGGGAGGATCCGAAGCGCCCTGCGTCGCGCGAACCGCGACAGGCCGTCGAGCCGCCAGCCGCGCCGCACCGGCGCCAGTGCCAGCGAGAAGCCCGAGAGGACGATGAAGACGACGACCGCGAACCGCCCGTAGATGAACCATCCGGCCCAGAACGGCGCGGTGTCGACGGGGTAGCCGGGGAACGCGCGCAGGAAGACGTGGTTCACGACCACGAAGAGCGCGGCCAGCCCGCGCACGCCGTCCAGGCCGGCGAGCCTCCGTGACGGCGCCTCGTTCACGGGGCACCGTCCGGCTGGGAGCCGAAGGCGTCGAGGAAGCGGTTTCGGAAGGCGCTCATCGGCCAGATGGGCGACCCGGCGGTCGGGCGCATCCCGGCCGCCCAGTGCCAGCCCGCGATCCGGCGCATGACCCCGGGGTCGTGGGCGATCACCGAGATCGGCACGTTGTGGCTCGCCCCCTGCCCGCTCACCACCGTGGCGGGCTGGTGGTCGCCCAGGACGACGAGCACGAGGTTCTTGCGGCCGTAGTGCTCCACGTACGAGAAGAGCGTCCGCAGCGTGTACTCGATGGAGTGGGCATAGCCCTGCCTGGCGTCGTCGTTGCCGGCCATGTCGACGGGCAGGCGCGTGAAGATCGAGCCGTCGCCGACGCGGTTCCAGTCGATCAGCGGCGGCACCTGTGTCCACGGCTCGTGGCTCGAGACGAGATCGACCTCGGCGAAGAGCGGCCGGCGATGTGCCTTCCCGAGCTCGAGCCGCTGCAGGCCCAGCCACACGAACTGGTCGGGCATCGAGGCGTACGCGTAGGTCGGGCCGCGGTAGCCGACGTTGCGCCGGTCGTACACCTTGTCGAAGTGGTAGAACGACGAGCCGTCGTGCCAGGGGCGGTCGTCGGACGGGACGTCGTCGACAGCCCGCCATCCGGCCCGCTGGAACGCCTGGCTCAGTGTGAAGCGGTCGCTCCCGACGAGCTGGTCGTACCGGGTGGGGCTGTTCACCCACACCCCGGACTGGAGGGTGGAGTGGGCGAGCCAGCTGATCCCCCCGAACGTCGGCGAGGTGAGCCAGCCGCTGCGCGACGCGAACCCGTCGGCGCGCAGGCCCCTCGTCCTGGCGTCGAGCACCGCGTCGACCTTCGGCGAGAAGGACGACCCCTGCACGGCCACCTGCCCGTAGCTCTCGACGAAGACGAGGAGCACGTCCTTTCCGCGCAGCCCCGTGAGCAGCCGGTCTCCGGTCGCGAAGCGGTAGCGGTCGTTGCGGAGGTCGGCTGCAAAGCGGGCGCGGTCGCGGAGCCCGTCCTGCACCGCCTGCACCTCGCCGACGGCCAGGCTGGCCGCGCTCGTCGAGGCGATCGGCGCGCCCGAGACGAGCTCGGCGCCGGCGGCCCAGCACAGCACCCAGGCGGCGCCGAGCGCCGCGACGGCCTGCAGCGACACCCGCCGGTGCCCGGCCGCGATCCGCGTCAGCCGGACGACCGCCAGGGCCGGCAGGACGAGCGCGGCGACGGCCAGGAGGGCGAGGCCGGTGAGCGCCAGGTTCGCGCTCGTCCGCCCGACCGAGTCACGGAGCGTCTCGACGCCGATCGGCGCGTAGCTCCAGTCGTCGACGGGGTTGAACGGCCGGTCGAAGGCTGTGAAGAAGCCCACGTCGAGGAGCTTCACGACCACCAGCAGACCGAGGAGCGGCCCGGCGACGCCGGCCAGCACCCGGCGGCCACGGGGCGGAAGCGTGAGCGCGAGCCCCACCACCAGGATGCCCTCGATCGGAAGCCGCGCGAACGCGCCCGGGGTGAGGAGGCCCGGCCTGTCGGGCGCGACGAGGGCGGCCCACACGACGAGCACGGAGAGCCCGCTCAAGAGCGCGGCCGCGGCGGCGCGGGCCCGCCCGTGCCCGGCCGGCGCCGGGGTGGCCTCCGTCGCGGGCGCGGCCGGCCGGTGCCGCCAGAGCCACCAGACGTCGCGGCCGAACGACTCCGCGAGCAGGACGAGCGCGCCCGCGACGCCCGCGCGCGTCAGCGTGAGCGGCAGCACCCCGGCCGCCGCGACGGTGAGCGTCACACCCTGGGTCGCCGCCACCACCTTGCGCCAGTCGCGGCGGGGGAGCGGCGCCCGCATCCATACGATCATCCACCCGGCGGCGAGGAAGACGTACCGGGCCGCGCCGATCGCGAGCACCCACGCGCCCACCGAGGGCGCGACGGCGACGCTCAGGACGAGGATCAGGAGGGCGTCGACCTCGCCGTCGAGGCGCGCGCCCAGCGCCGACTCGGTGCCCGTGCGGCGTGCGATCCGTCCGTCGGCGAAGTCGAGCGCGAGGGCGACGGCCGCGAGCGCCACGAGGGCTGCGACGTGCGCACGCCCGGCGAGCGACTCCGCGGCCAGCGAAGCGGCGCCGACGACGAGGCTCGCGCGCGCGAGCGTCATCCATCCCGCCGGGCCGAGGCGCTGCGAGGGCTCGCGCCCAAGGGCGAGCGCGAGCGCCGCATCGACGACGAGCCCGGCTGCCAGGCCCGTGGCCCATCCGGCCGGGCCGAGCCCGACCGTCTCCGCGAGCACGGCGAGCAGGACGACCTGGCCGGTCAGCCCGGCCGTCGGCCCGCCCCACACGGCCCGCAGCGTCCGTCTCCGTTCGAGCATCGAATGAAACTACTGTGCTCGGCGTGATCCGGTTCTCCCGGACGGCCGCGTGAGCCAGGACGAGCGCCTCCCGTTCGACCGGGCGCTGCGGCGGGCGCGGGAGGCGGCCTATCCCGCCGGCGAGTTCGCAGAGCAGGAGAGCTTCATGCGCGCGAGCGAGATCCGCGAGCTGGCGGGGCGGGCGGGGATCGCCCCCGGCGTCTCGGTGCTCGACCTCTGCTGCGGCGTGGCCGGGCCGGGCCGCCTGCTCGCCCGCGAGCTCGGATGCGTGCATCTGGGGGTGGACGCCAGCGCGAGCGCGATCGAGATCGCGCGCGAGCGGGCGCGTGATCTCCCGTGCCGCTTCGAGGTCGCGCGGGTCCCGCCGCTCCCCGCCGGACCGTTCGACGTGGTGCTGCTGCTCGAGACCATGCTCGCGTTCGCCGACAAGGGGCCGCTCGTCGAGGCGATCGCCGCAGCTCTCCCGCCCGGCGGGCGGTTCGCGTTCACGCTCGAGGAGGGCGCGCCGCTCACCGCCGCGGAGCGCGAGCTGATGCCGGATCCCGACACCGTGTGGCTGACGCCGTTCGCGGAGATCGGGGCGATCCTCGACCGGGCCGGGCTCGACGTCACCTGGCAGGCCGACTGGAGCCGGCCGCACGCCGTGATGGCCGATGCCCTGGCGGGCGCCTTTGCGGCCGACGCGGCGGCGATCGCCGCGGTGATCGGGCAGCCGGCGCTCGACGGGCTGCTCTCCGCCCACCGGCTCTGGGGCGAGTGGCTCGTCTCCGGGCGCGTCCGCAAGATCGCCCTCGTTGCCGAGAGGGCGCGGGTGTAACGACACAGCCGCCCCGTGCGATGTTCCGGGCATGGGCGTAGGGCGGTCGAGCGTCATCGTGAAGCACGACGATCGACGGAAGGCCGGGTCATGTCGTGGGGAGGTGACACGGCCGTGACGGACGGCGGCGCCGACCGCCCCGCCCTGGAGGAGGCGGTGCGCGCGGAGATCCAGAGGCTGCGGTGCGAGCGCCGGGCCGCGGAGCGGCTCGTGGAGTACGTCGACTGGCAGCTCGCCGAGCTCTACCGCGCGTACCCGTTCCGCGACGGCCTCGGCGAGCGCCTGCGCCGGGCGCGCGAGCGCAGCGGGCTCAGCCGGCGCATGCTCGCCCGGATCGCGGGCCTGCATCCGTCCACCGTCGCCCGCGCCGAGCGCACGGGCCGCACCAGCTACGACTCGCTCGTCTCGATCTGCCGGGTGCTCGGCGTGGCGCCCGACTGGATCACGCTGGACGGCCCCGCGGCCGGACGCTGACGGTCGCGCAGCTCGGTTCGCAACGGCTGCGGCGGGGCATATCGGTTGCATGAGCGCCGAAACCGAGGCCGGCGAGCTGAGGGATCTCTCGTTCCGCGACTACCTGGGCGTGGTCTACCGGGGGATCCGCTCGGCGCTGAAGGACAACGTGACGAACCTGGCGGCGGCCGTCGCCTACTACGGCTTCCTGGCGATCCCGTCGGCGCTGCTGGTTGCCGTCGGGGCGTTCAGCGTCTTCGCCGGGCCGAGTGCGGTGAACACGATCCTCGACCATCTGTCGACGGTGATGCCTCCGAGCGCGATCTCGCTCATCGGCGACTCGCTGACACGCACGACGCAGGCGCACAACGGCGGAGTCGTCATGATCGGCGTCGGGATCCTGCTCGCGTTGTGGACGCTCTCCGGCGCGATGCAGACCGTCATGTGGGCATTGAACGCCGCCTACGAGCGGGACGAGACGCGTGGGTTCGTGAAGAAGCGACTCGTCGCCGTGGTGCTGATCCTGTGCGCGGTGCTGAGCTTCGCGCTCGTGTTCGTGCTCCTCATCCTCGGGCCGCACGTCAGCCTGTGGGTCGGCGAGGCTGTCGGGAACGCCTCCCTCGTCAAATGGGTGTGGTGGACGGCGCAGTGGCCGATCCTGCTGGTCGGGCTCCTCACGATGTTCGCGATCGTGCTGTACCTGGCCCCGAACGTCGTCCCGCCGAAGTGGCAGTTCATCACCCCCGGGGCGATCTTCGCGGTCGTCGTCTGGCTCGGCGCGTCGGGGCTCTTCGCGGTCTACACCAGCAACTTCGCGTCCTACAACAAGGCCTGGGGCAGCCTCGCCGCCGTGATCATCACGCTGACGTGGCTCTGGATCTCGGCGCTTGCGCTGCTCATCGGCGGCGAGATCAACGCGGAGCTCCAGAAGTGCCGGACGCTGAACCCGGATCCGGTGCCGGAGGCGGGGTAGGCGGTGCCGGCTGACCCGCCGGATGGGATCGTGCTCGCGCACAACCGCGACCTCGAGGGGCGGCGGTGGCAGATCTGGGTGCGGCGCGGCCTCATGCTCGTCCCGCTTGCGATCGTCGTCGCGGCGCTCCTGAACGTGTTCGGGCAGACCCGTGTCTCCTCGACGTCGCGGTCGGCCGTCGCAACGCTCGGCGTGGTCGCTCCGGAGCACGTGCGGGGTGGCCTGCTCTTCGAAGCCCGCTTCGACGTGCACGCGCGCTCGGACATCGCCGACGCGCGCCTCGTCCTCGACGAGGGCTGGCTCGAGGGCATGAGCATCAACACCATCGAGCCGTCCCCGATCTCCCAGACGAGCCGCGACGGCCGCCTGCAGCTCGACCTCGGGCACATGGCGGCGGGCTCCGTCTACCGGCTCTACATGCAGTTCCAGGTGCTCCCGACGAACGTCGGCCGCCGCAGCGCCGATGTGACGCTGTGGGACTCCACGACCCGGATCCTCTCCCTCGACCGCACCATCACGGTGCTCCCGTAGGCGATGGACATCGTCCTCCGCGGCATCGTCCTCTTCATCTTCGTCTCCGTCGTGATGCGGATCGTCGGCCGGCGCGAGCTGTCGTCGCTCGGGGCGATCGACCTCGTGCTCCTGATCGTCCTCGGCGATGCGATCCAGCAGGGTCTCACCCAGGACGACTACTCCGTGACGGGCGCCATGATCGCCGTGAGCACCATCGCGCTCATGCAGGTGTCGCTGTCATATGTGGGGTTCCGGTTTCGCAGGCTGCGGCCGATGCTCGAGGGCGAGCCCATCGTCATCGTGCAGGACGGCCACGTGATCGAGCGCAACCTCCGCCGCGATCGCATCACGCTCGACGAGGTGCAGGAGCAGGCGCGCCAGCAGCAGATCGGGTCGCTCGACGACGTGGCCTGGGCCGTGCTCGAGCCGAACGGCAAGATCAGCTTCCTTCCGAAGTAGCCGGCAGAGTGCCCACCGGCCGGTGGAGGCGCACTCCGGCGATCCGCTCCAGGTACTCGAGTGCGAGCGCCGCGTTGCGGTCGTCGACCGACGCGCAGGCCGCGACGAGCACCGTCGCGCGGTAGCCGAGCTCGCGGGCGTCGATCGCGGTCTGCGCCACACACATCTCCGTGGCGGTGCCGGCGAGGAGCACGCGGGCCGCGTCGCGCTCCCGGAGCAGAAGATCGAGCGGCGTGTGGTCGAACGCCGAGTAGCGCGGCTTCATGACGAAGGCGTCACCGGCAGCCGGCGCGACGGCATCGAGCGGGTCGGGAGCCGGCGCACGCCGTCGCGCCTCGGCGAGCACCGCGTCGCGGTCGCCCGCCCATGTCCCGAAGTCGTCGTTGGCGTAGATCACCGGGACGTCCGCGGCGCGTGCCGCCGCGATGGCCTCTGCGAGCGCCGGCGCCGTCCGCCGGAACGACGCGAAGAGCCGCGCACCGTCGTCGTGACCGAAATCGGCGAGGACGTCGACCAGGAGCAGCACGTCGGAGGGGCGGGAGGCGGCGGATGGCACGGCCCGGCGGTACCCGCGCCGCCTCGGTGCGAATCGCCGCGTGTTTCCGGCGGTGGCCGGCACGGTACTAGCGAGCCATGAAGATCGTCGTCCTCGGTGCGACCGGCAACGTCGGAACGAGCGTCATCCGTGCGCTCGCGTCCGACCCGGACGTCGACCGGATCGTCGGCGTCGCCCGGCGCCCGGGCGGGCTCGCGCTCGACGGCCTGGAATGGGCGCGCGCCGACATCCGCTCCGCCGACCTCACGTCGCTCTTCGCCGGCGCCGACGCCGTCGTTCACCTCGCGTGGCTGATCCAGCCCTCGCATCGTCCCGACGTGCTCGCCTCGGTCAACGTCGCCGGAACGCGGCGCGTGCTCGAAGCGGTCGCGTCGGCCGGTGTCCCGCGGCTCGTCTACGCCTCGTCGGTCGGAGCCTACGCGCACGGCCCGAAACGTGAGCGGGTCGCCGAGGACTGGCCGGCGACGGGGACGCCCACCTCCTCGTACGCCATGCACAAGGCAGCCGTCGAGGCGCTGCTCGACGAGTTCGAGCGGGGCACTCCGGACACCCGCGTCGTGCGACTGCGCCCGGCGCTCATCTTCAAGCGGTACGCCGGTGTCGAGATCCGCCGGTACTTCCTCGGCCGGATGGTCCCGGCCCGCGCCGTGGATCCACGCTGGATCCCCGTCGTGCCCCGGATCCCCCGTCTGCGGTTTCAGGTCGTACATTCCGACGACGTCGGCGAGGCCTACCGCCTGGCGGTGACCGGAGACGCCCACGGCGCATACAACGTCGCCGCCGAGCCCGAGGTCGACCCGGCCCTGCTGGCGGAGCTTCTCGGCGCCCGGCTCGTGCCCGTCCCGGCCCGGGTCGCGCGCGGTGTTCTGTGGTCGACCTGGCGCGCCCGGCTTCAGCCGACCTCCGAGGGGTGGCTGGACATGGCGCTGGCGGTGCCGCTCATGTCGACCGAGCGACTCCGGAGCGAGCTCGGCTGGCGTCCCAGGCACGATGCGCGCTCCACGCTCCTCGAGCTGATGGGAGGCGTGCGCCGCCAGGAGGCCGCCCCAACGGCGGTGCTCGGCGCCCGCCCGCGCTGAGCGGCCCCACTCCGTCACAATTCTCCCGTCCGGCAGTTGACGCCGCACGCCTGTGCGTGTACCCAGGAGGTGAACGACTGGAGAAGGGCACGGGTGTGGGCAGACCGATCTTGATCACGGGCATGGCGCGGTCCGGCGGCAGCTGGGTCTCGCGGATGGTGGCCGGCAGCGGCGAGGTCGTGCACATCAACGAGCCCTTCAACCGGCGGCACCCGCCGGGCCTCACGCCGGGCATTCTCGACGTCCCGCCTCCGCGCGCCTACCAGTACGTCGGGGCGCACAACGAGGAGCGGTACGTGGCCGGGTTCCGCGACATGCTGCGCCTTCGGTACAACTTCGTGGCCGAGCTGCGGACGAACCGCGGCGTCTACGACCTCGCCAAGATGGCGAAGTACGCGACCGTGTTCTCGCACGGCCGGGCCCGTGGACGGCGGCCGCTCGTCGACGACCCGTACATGGTCTTCGCGGCCGAATGGATGGCCGAGCGGCTCGACTGCCAGGTCGTGATGCTCGTCCGCCACCCAGCCGGCATCGTGTCGAGCATGGCCCGGATCGGCACCGGCTGGAGCGACAACCTGCCCGACATCGCCGCCCAGCCCGAGCTGGTGCGCGACCACCTCGCCCCGTACGCCGCCGAGCTCGAGCGGGCGGCGCGCGAGCCGTTCGACCCCATCGCTCACGGCGCGCTGCTCTGGCGCCTCATCCATGCCGGGATCGCCCGGCAGGTCGAGCGAAACCCGCGCTTCGTCGTCGTCCGCTACGAGGACCTGGCCGCCGATCCGATGAACGAATTCCGGAAGCTCTACAGCCGCCTCGACGGCGTCACGTTCACCCGCGACGCTGCGGAGACCGTCCGCCGCGGCTGCCTCGCGGAGCCGGCGCAGCGCCAGGTGCCGTGGGGCAGGGTCGGCCTCGGCCGCACGGCGTTCCAGCCGATGCAGAGCGGCGCGAATGCCTGGGCATGGCGGGATCGGCTGACGGCCGAGCAGGCCGCCGACGTCGTCGCCCGCACCCGCGACGTCGCCGAGCGGTTCTACACGCCGGCGGAGCTCGAGGGAGGCCCCGGGATCGCCACCGCCGCCGCGGCCTCCACGGTGCCGCCCCGGGTGCGGGTCACGCACCGCCGCTGGCGCTCGGCTTGACGGGTTCCGGAATCCCCCGTACACCCAGAGAGGGGAAGCTGGAGGGGGAAGTGATGACGCTGACGCGTGGAATCGTGGCGGTCGTGCTGGCCGCGGTCGTGGCGTTGTGCTCGGCGGCGGGTGCCGGTGCCCGGCCGATGCATGCGGGTGCGGCCGCGACCGCGACAGATCCGCTGATCGCGGCCGCGGGTGACATCGCCTGCGACCCGTCCTCGCCGAAGTTCCTCGACGGCCAGGGCACCTCGTCGGCGTGCAAGCAGAAGGCGACGAGCGACCTCGTCCTCTCGCAGTCCGTCGACGCGGTCCTGGCGCTCGGCGACAACCAGTACCAGTGCGGGAGCGCGCAGCAGTTCCAGCAGGCGTTCGACCCGTCGTGGGGCCGGTTCAAGTCGATGATCCACCCGGTCCCCGGAGACAACGAGTACGAGAGCGGGGCCGGCTGCTCGACGAGTGCCGCCGGCTACTTCACCTACTTCGGCGTCGCCGCCGGCGACTCGCGCGGCGACACGGCGTTCACCCTCGGCGGATGGCGCCTGGTCGGGCTGAACGCCGAGTGCAGCCACGCCGGCGGCTGCGGCTCCTCGAGCCTCCAGGCTGCGTTCCTGCGAAACCAGCTTGGCGCGGCCACGTGCACGCTGGTCTACTGGCACCAGCCGTTCTACAACGGCACCTCACGCACCGGGTCGAGCTACCAGGCGTTCTGGGACATCCTCTACGCCGGGAACGCCGACGTCGTCCTGAACGGCCACCTGCACAACTACACGCGGTTCGCTCCGCAGGATGCCGGCGGCCACGTCGACCGGGCCCGGGGCGTACGGGAGTTCATCGTCGGCACCGGCGGGCGCAGCCTCTTCTCGCTCGACGGCACGCGCAACGTCGAGAAGACCACGAAGGCCTACGGCGTGCTCGAGCTGCGCCTGCATCCGACGAGCTACACCTGGGCGTTCGTGAGCACGGCCGGGACGACGCTCGACTCCGGCACGGCGAGCTGCCACTGACCTACGACCCGGGTTCGGCGAACGGCGCGGACACACGCTTCGGCACGACCATCGCCCAGGCGTCGATGACGAGCCCGCGCATCTCGTCGTGGTCGATCGCGCCGAGCCGGACGACGACCCAGTTGTAGCGCAGGTCGGATTCGCGCGGCATGAGGAACGTGTCCGGCTCGGTGCCGACGAGCCACTCGCGCTGCTCCTTGGGGAACGCGAACCCCATCAGCGTCTCGTCCTTGGAGAACGCCGCGTAGACGATCCGGCCCACGCGGAACTTGACGCGGCCGCGCACGAACGCCTCCGTCGTGCGCGGCAGCGTCAGGGCCAGGGCCCGCACATCGTCCAGGGTCACCACCCGCGCGGTGCTAGCCCTCCGGCATCTGGGCCGACGTGTCGCTCTGCCACAGGCCGAACTCGTTGCCGTGCGGATCCGTGCAGGTCGTGAACCACCCCATGCCCGGCACGGGCATCGGGTCGCTCGACTCGCCTCCCAGCTCGCGCACACGGGCGGCGCCGGCGTTCACGTCGTCGACGTCGAAGTACGCCCGGGTGCCCTTCTTGCCGGGCTCCATGTTGGTGATCGCGGCGCCGCTCTGCTCGCCGATCCGGGTCATGTGGTACTCCGACGGCCCCGGGTAGTTCTCGAACTGCCAGCCGAAGAGCGAGCCCCAGAACTCGCGGCTCTTCGACGTGTCGTCCGCCGGGATCTCGAAATGCACTATCTGGCCGGGCATCGCCCCTCCTGCTCGTACGGTCCGGCGGACGCCGTCCGCCGCGGTCACCGATAGAGACGTACGCGGCGGCGAAAAGTCATCGCTCGGTGCTCGTGCGCTCGGACGTCCCGAGCGGCGCCGTCCGCCGGATCCCGCCCTCGGCGCGCGGTCGCAGCTTCACGAGCTCGGAGTGGTCGCGGTCGATCTGGAGCGTCGTGTGGCCGATCTGGAACCGGGTTTGGACCAGGGCCTCGAGGTCGTGCAGGATGCGGTCGTGGTCGGCGCCGGGCTCGGCGATGACGTGCGCCGAGAGTGCCGGGAAGCCGCTCGTGATCGTCCAGATGTGCAGGTCGTGCACCTCCTTCACCCCGGGGTGGTCGGCCATCGCCTGGCCGATCTGGCTCGGGTCGCAATCGCCCGGTGCGACCTCCATGAGGATCCGAAGCGACTCGCGGATGAGCCCCCATGAGGAGACAAGGACGATCAGGCCGATGGCGGCGCCGATCACGGGATCCGCGGCCCGCCACCCGGTGGTGAGGACGATCAGCCCCGACGCCGCGGCGCCGGCGGACCCGACCACGTCGGTGGCGGCGTGGATGATCGCCCCGCGCAGGTTCAGGTCGTCGCCGGCCGATGCGCGCAGCATGACGAGCACAGGGATCCCGTTCGCCACGACGCCCACCAGCCCGACGAGGAGGACGCCGAGGCCGGCGACGTCGGGGGGATCGCTGTAGCGGCTGTACGCCTCGTAGAAGATGCCGAAGCTGATCACGACGAGCGCCAGCCCGTTCACGAGGGCGGCCAGGATCTCGGCCCGGCGCCATCCGAACGTGCGCGCGCCCCGCGCCGGGAGCCCCGCGGCCCATGCGGCGCCGAGGGCGAGGGCGATCGCCCCGCCGTCGGACACGTTGTGGACGGCGTCGGCGATGAGTGCCAGGCTGTTGAACCAGATGCCCGTCACGATCTGCACGACGCCGTAGGCGATGGTCAGCCCGAGCGCGATGGAGAGCGCCCGCCGCGACCCCGACCGGTCGCCCGGGTGGGCGTGCGCGTGGGCGTGCGAATGCGAGTGCACGACACCGAAGGTACCACCGCGGCTCGGCGGCACGCCTACCCGAGCGTCGGGGGCCGCGGCTTCTGCGAGGATCAACCGGCCGTGCGCCTGGCGGGCGGGCCCGAACCGGTCCGACCACTCAGACGAACGACCCGGGCGGGCGCCACGTGGCGCCCGCCGCTTCGCCCCCGACCCATGAAGGAGGACCGACGATGAGCGTGATCGTGATGCTCCGCGCCAAGGCCGACCCCGAGCGCCTGCGGGAGGTCATCAACTCCGACCGATCGCGTGCCGAGGCGATCGACGCACGCGCCAAGGAGCACGGTGCGATCCACCACCGGTTCATCGGAAGCGTCGAGGGCGGTGAGGTCATCGTCCTCGACGAGTGGGAGTCGCCCGAGGCGTTTCAGAGGTTCTTCGAGGCGTCCCCCGATATCGGGCAGATGATGCAGGAGATCGGCGTCACGTCGGAGCCCGAGATCACCTTCTGGAACGAGCTCGACACCATCGACACGTTCTAGCCACGCGGATTCCGCCCTATGCGGAAGCCGTCAGCTCGGCGCAGGCCTCGGCGAAGACCTCGGTATGGCGGTCGACGTCGGCCGCCGCGGTTGCGGGGGACATGAGCGCCATGTTGTGAAACGGCGTCATGAGAACGCCGCGGTTCAGCGCGTAGAGGTGCATGAACCGGTCGAGGTCGTGATCCATGGACGCGGCCGCCTCGCCGCCCGTCCGCGGCCGCTGGGGCTGGAATCCGTACTCGGCCCGGCAGCCGAGCCGCGTGATGTACCAGTCGAGGCCGTGGCGGCGGATGGCATCCTCGACGCCGTCGGTGAACCGCTCCGCCAGCGGGATCATCCGCCCGAACGCCTCGTCCGTGAGCACGTGCTCGAGCGTCGCCCGCATCGCCCGGAGCGACAGCGCGTTCCCGGCGAGCGTGCCGCCGATCCCGCCGACGTCGACGGGCCCGGCCGGAAGGGCCGCGGCCACGCGCCGGGCCGTCTCCTCCGACATCCCGTATGCCGCCGCCGGGAGCCCGCTTGCGAGCGGCTTTCCGACGGTCAGGAAGTCGGGGTCGAGGCCGTACGCGCGCGTGTAGCCGCCCGGGCCGGCGCAGAGGGTGTGCGTCTCGTCGATCACGAGGAACGTGCCGTGGCGGTGGGTCAGCTCGCGCACGGCGTCGTGGTAGCCCTCGTCGGGGAGGACGATCCCGATGTTCGTGAGCGCCGGCTCGAAGAGGCAGCAGGCCACGTCGCCGTGGGCCAGCTCGCGCTCGAGGCCGTCGAGGTCGTTGATCTCGACGACGCGGGTGGTGAGCGACGGGTCGACCGGGCGGCCGATGTTGTGCGGGCGCGACTCGATCCCCCCGTCGGCGATCACGGCGAACGTCTCGTCGACCGATCCGTGGTAGCACCAGTTGTGGACGAGCACCTTGGGCCGGCCCGTGGCCTCGCGGGCGAGCCGGATCGTGAACCGGTTAGCGTCGGTGGCCGTCAGGGCGAACTGCCACGTGGGAAGGCCGAAGCGGCGCGCCATCTCCTCGCCCACCCAGATCGCGTCCTCGGTGGGGAGCATCAGGGTCGTCCCGTGGCGCACCTGGTCGGCGATCGCGGCAGCCGCCGCCTCGGGAGCGTGGCCGGTCATCGCGCCGGTGTCGCCCAGGCAGAGGTCGACGTAGTCGTTTCCGTCGACGTCGGTGAAGCGGGCGCCCGACGCCTCTTCGACGAACACGGGGAAGGCGCCCGCCCACTCGGTCATCCAGTGCATCGGGACGCCGGCGAGGAGCGACGCCTGGGCGCGCCGGGAGAGCTCGAGCGAGCGGGGGTGCGTCTCCTCGAATCGGGCCTCCTCGCGGGCGTGGAGATCGGCGAGGCGGGTGCGGTCAACAGTCGTCAGGGGCATCGGCGGCTCCGGCGGAGGGGTGGTGCGCTCCAGATCCCGTGTATCCTGCCTGATCGGCGCCGGCTCCGGCGTCCCGGATCCGAGGAGTCTCCCGAAGTGGCAAAGACCGGTGTCCGCGTGCTGGTCACGCTCGCGTGCCAGGACTGCAAGCGGCGCAACTATCAGACGCAGAAGTCCAAGCGAAACTCGCCCGACAGGATCGAGTTCTCGAAGTACTGCCGGTGGTGCGGCAAGCACACCGCCCACAAGGAGACGCGCTAGCGCATGGCCCGAACCTCGCGCCGAAATCGCCAGGCCGGCCGCCGCACGGTCACCGCGCCGGTCGCCGGCAAGCCGAAGAGCCAGTCCGGCGGCGAGATCGAGCGGTCGGGCGGGATGCGCAACGGCCTGCGCGGGCTGTTCGCGTTCGGCGGCGAGGTGCGCGGGGAGCTGGCGAAGGTCGACTTCCCGGACCGGCAGCAGACCTGGCAGGCGACGCTCGTTGTGGTGGCGGCGTGCCTGATCGTCGGCGCGTACCTGTACGGCCTCGACCAGGTGTTCGCCCGCTTCGCCACCAAGCTCGTCGATCTGCAAAGGTAGGCGCATGTTTCGCTGGTACGTGATCAACACCTACTCGGGCCACGAGAACAAGGTCAAAGCCAACCTCGAGCATCGCGTGAAGTCGATGTCGAAGGAGGAGCAGGTGCGGCGCGTCGTCGTGCCGACCGAGTCCGTGGTCGAGACCAAGGACGGCCAGAAGGTCCAGACCGAGCGGCGCCTGTGGCCGGGCTACGTCCTCGTCCACATGGACCTGAACGACGACGTCTGGGGCCTCGTCAAGAACACGCCTGGCGTGACCGGGTTCGTCGGCGCGTCCGGAAAGCCGGTGCCGCTCTCGCAGCCCGAGGTCGACCGGATGCTCCACACCTCCGTCGACCGCGCCCAGCAGCAGCAGAAGGCGCGGGCCGAGTTCGCCCTCGGCGACAACGTCAAGATCACCTCCGGCTACCTGGCCGACTTCGACGGCGAGATCGCCGAGATCAACGAGGATCAGGGCAAGCTCAAGGTGCTGGTCTCGATCTTCGAGCGCCAGGTCCCCGTCGAGCTCGAGTTCGACAAGGTGAAGAAGCTCTAGCCCTCAGGGGCCGCGCGCGAGCCAGCGGCGCTCGGTGTGCCAGCGGCGCATCGTTCGCACGCTGGGCGGATGCGCCGGGCCGTCCTCGTGGATTCGGCGGAGCGCGGCGATGACGGTCGCGGCGGGCGCGCCGGCGGCGAACGCCACCTCCGCAGTCTCGCGCAGCTCCGGCCACGAGTAGGACCCAGGCCGCGGCCGCGCCTCGGCGCCCGAGCAGGCGGCGAGGTGACGGCGGAGCGCGTTCGACCGCGCCACGCTGAGGCAGCCGTGCGACTGCCACAACCGCTGCAGCGTCAGCACGAAGTCGCGCCCGCTCCGCTGCGTCTGGAACTCCCGCGAGGCGTGCCCCTCGCACAGATGCACCGACACGCCGTAGCCCAGCTCCACGAGCCGCGTCTTCCCGCGCGTCCGCTCGACACAGATCGCGCACACGGCCTGCTTGGTCGGCACGCGGCGGGCCTTGTAGAGGGTGGGCAGGTAGCGGTCGTACGGCATGGGGTGAGTGTGGCGGGTGAGGTGTCGCGTGTGGGTGGCTGGGTGTGTCGAGTGTGCGGAGGAAGGCAAATGACTTCCAGCAGTCGGCCCAGTGGCGAAGCCCGTCGCGCACGAGCCCGGTGGCCCTTGCCGTCGCCGCCCGGCCAGCTCTCCTGAGGAGCGCCGGCCGGCGACGGCGCGAGGGTTGGTCGAGCCGTCGTCCCTTCGGTGAAACGAGTTTCCGCCGAAAGGTGTCGCGTGGGGTTGGCGAGGCGTGTCGACTGTGTGGAGAAAGTCGAATGACTTCCAGCAGTCGGCCCAGTGGCCAAGCCCGTCGCACGCGACTTCCGGCGGCCCCTGCCGTCGCCGCTCGCCCAGCTCTCCTGAGGAGCGCCGGCCGGCGACGGCGCGAGGCTGAGCCAGGCCGTCGTCCCTTCGCAGAAAGGATTTCAGTGGTCCCACCAGCGCCCCGCCTCGCCGTATCATGTGTGAAATGCGACGTTGGGCTGGGCTGGCGGTCGGTGCCGCGCTCGGGGCGGTGGCGGCGGGCTGCATGGAGGGTGGGCACCACGGGACGCTGTCCGCGAACGAGGCGCTCGCGCAGGCGCGGAGCGATGAGTTCGTGAAGGGGTCGATCGCGAAGCGTCCTCCGACGTACCGGTGCGCCGAGCGCGAGTTCGAGCTCGGCATCTCGACGTCGGGCCGCTACGCCGGCTACGTCCGCCCGACGTACCAGCTCGAGATCGACGACTCGCGCGTCCATAACGGGCCCGGGAACGTCGCCCGGATCGCGATGCTCGTCACGGTGTTCCCCGACGCCGCGACCGCGAAGGCGTGCGCCGCGGCCGGGGTGTACCTCGACCTGCACCCGGATCCGACCTTCGGCGGGAGCGCCCGCCTGCCGCGCAGGCAGATCGACTCCAAAACGGTCGTGATCGACGAGCATCGGGCCGGCCGGGCCGGCGACTCGTTCAACGATGACACCGGCCAGTACGACGTCTTCTTCTCCGACGGCCGCGTGTTCGCGCAGGGCCGCGCCTCCAACGTGCCGCACATGAAGATCGTCCGGGACGACCTCGAGCGGCTCGCAGCCGAGATCGCCGGCTAGCGACTGCCCCACCCACGGCGGCTATCATCCCGTCCGCTCACGACCGTGGGAGCGCCGCCACCGAGCGGCGCGCTACGACCACTCAGGAGGTGCGATGGCCAAGAAGGTCATCAAGATCATCAAGCTCCAGATCCCTGCCGGGCAGGCCAACCCGGCCCCGCCGGTCGGCCCGGCGCTCGGCCAGCACGGGGTCAACATCATGGAGTTCTGCAAGGCGTTCAACGCCCAGACGCAGGGTCCGAACGCCGGCCGGATCACGCCGGTCGAGATCAGCGTCTACGAGGACCGCTCGTTCACGTTCATCACCAAGACGCCGCCGGCCGCGGTGCTCATCAAGGAAGCCCTGAACCTGGCCAAGGGCTCGGGCGAGCCGAACCGCGCCAAGGTCGGCACGCTCTCGCGGGCCCAGCTGCGCCAGATCGCCGAGACCAAGATGCCCGACCTGAACGCCAACGACGTCGACGCCGCAATGCACATCGTCGCCGGCACCGCCCGCTCGATGGGAGTGGAGGTGGGCGCCTGATGGCCGGCAAGGCATACACCACCGCCCGCAGCCAGGTCGACCGCGAGCGGCTGTACGCGCCGCTCGAGGCGGTTCGGACGATCAAGTCGCTCAAGACCGCCAAGTTCGACGAGACGGTCGAGATCCACATGCGTCTCGGCGTGAACGTCCGCCATGCCGACCAGCAGCTGCGCGGCACGCTCTTCCTCCCGCACGGCACCGGACGTTCGGTCACCGTCGCCGTCTTCGCCCAGGGCGAGAAGGCCAAGGAGGCCGAGGACGCCGGCGCGGACTTCGTCGGCGGCGACGACCTCGCCGCGAAGGTGCAGGAGGGGTTCACCGACTTCGACGTCGCGATCGCGACGCCCGACATGATGGGCACGGTCGGCCGCCTCGGCCGCATCCTCGGCCCGCAGGGGAAGATGCCGAGCCCGAAGGCGGGCACGATCACCTTCGACATCGAGAAGGCCGTCTCCGACATCAAGGCCGGCAAGATCGAGTACCGCACCGACCGCACGGGGATCGTCCACGTGGCGATCGGCAAGAAGTCGTTCGAGGAGAAGGCGCTGGTCGAGAACTACGGCGCCGTGCTCGACGAGATCCTCCGCGCGAAGCCGGCGGCGGCCAAGGGCCGCTACATCCGCTCGATCACCATCGCCTCGACGATGGGGCCGGGCATCAAGCTCGACACGGCCCGAACGCGCGACCTGATGGAGGAGCCGGTCGCGGCCGAGTAGCATCCGACCGCACACGCGTCCGCGCCAGAGACCGTCGGGGCCCCTCGGGGCTTAAACCACCACCCAACCGAGGCCGGTACCCAGCGCTCGCCTCCCGGCGTGCTCTGCGTCCGCCCTCCCAGGCAGACGCAGAGAGCACGAGAGGGAGGTGAGAGATGAACGTTGACGAGAAGCGCAAGGTCGTGGAGAAGCTCGCCGAGCGGATCCGCGAAGCCGACTCGATGATCGTCGCGGACTACCGCGGCCTCAGCGTCACCCAGATCGCGGATGTTCGCGGGGCGCTGCGCGAGACCGGAGCCTCGTTCGCCGTCGCCAAGAACACGCTGGCCCGGCGGGCGGCGGAGGAGGCGGGAAAGCCGCTCCTGGTCGATCTGCTGCAGGGCCCGACGGCCATCGCGTTCGTCGGCGACGACGCCGCGGCGGCGGCGAAGAAGCTCTCGGAGGTCGCCCGGACGACGCGCATCCTGGCGGTGCGCGGAGCCGTGCTGGAGGGCAGGGCGCTCTCGGCCGAGGAGGTTCGCCAGCTCGGCGAGCTCCCGTCCAAGGACGTGCTGCGCGCGCAGGTCGTCGGTGCGGTCGCATCGCCGATCCAGGGCGCCTACAACGTCCTGGCGGCGCCGCTCAGGGAGTTCCTCGTCGTCCTCGACCAGTACATCGCACAGCGCCAGGCCGCTGAAGCGGCCTAGAAGGAGGAGTCCGAATGCCAGTCACACCCGAACAGCTGGAGGAGATGTCCGTTCTCGAGCTCGTCGAGCTCAAGAAGTCCCTCGAGGAGCGCTGGGGCGTCTCCGCCGCCGCAGCCGCGCCCGTCATGGTGGCCGGTGCCGCCGGGCCGGGCGGGGGCGACGGCGCCGCTGCCGAGGAGGAGCAGACGAGCTTCGACGTCGTCCTCGCCGCCGCCGGCCCGAACAAGATCCCGGTCATCAAGGTGATCCGCGAGCTCACCGGCCTGGGCCTCAAGGAGGCCAAGGCGGTCGCCGACGAGGCGCCGAAGCCCGTCAAGGAGGGCGTCGCCCGCGAGGAGGCCGACCAGATGAAAGCCAAGCTCGAGGAGGCCGGCGCCACCGTCGAAGTCAAGTAGACGGGTGGCCCGAGCACGTGCGCGGGGCCGGGTGTCCGGCCCCGCGCTCGCGCTCCCCGGTAGAATGTGGCTGTGGAAAAGGCGTCCTGCGTACTTCCCTACACCGGCCTCTTTGCGAAGGCCGACGACACCGCGACGCAGGAGACGCAGGTGCTCTTCGCCGATCCGCTCGACGTTGCCGAGCGGGCCAATGGCTGGGCGCAGGTCACCCTCGCCGACGGCTACGAGGGCTGGATGAAGGCCGACGCCCTCGGCGAGCCGCTGCCGAAGGACCGCGCGCACGTCGTCGTCGTGCCGCAGGCCGCCGACCGCTACCTGGGAACGTGGCTCCCGGCGCCGGGCCTTCGCACCGAGCCGCTGGCCGCCGCGAGGCGCAAGGCGTCGGGCGAGGCCATCGCCGAGGCGGCGCTCATGTTCCTCGGCGCGCCGTACGAGTGGGGCGGGCTCACCGTCGAGGGGCTCGACTGCTCGGGCCTCGTGCAGGCGGTGCACCGCCGGTTCGGGATGCTGCTCCCGCGAAACGCCGACCAGCAGGAGACAGTCGGCCGCGAGGTCGCGCTGCGCCAGGCCGAGCCGGGCGACCTGGTCTGCTACGGCGACCACATCGCCATCTGGACAGGCGAGGGCCGGATCGTCCACGCCTCCAAGGAGCAGGGCCAGGTCGTGCACGAGCCGCATCCGAAGGATCTGAAGGGGCGCGTGCGCTCGGTCCGGCGCGTCTACGAGCCCGAAGACTGATCGCCTACGCCGCCATCGCGCTTCGGAGCGGCCGCCGGGTCGAGCGAAACGCCACGGCGGTGATGCCGGCCGCGAGCACGGTGAAGGTGCTGATCTCGGCAGCGCTCTGGTGCGCTGTCGAGGACGGCGAGCTCGATGCCGAACGCCGGATCGAGGTGCGAGACACGCCGGCGCCGGGCGGCGGCGGCCTGCTCGAGAGCCTCGACCCGGCGACCGCCCTCACGCTCGCCGACCTCGACGTCCTCATGCTGGCCGTCTCCGACAACGCGGCCACAAACGCGCTCATCGACATCGTCGGGCTGGAGCGCGTGAACGCGCTCGGCGCGCGGCTGGGGCTCGAGCAGACCGCGGTCAGGCGCTCGATGATGGACGTGGCCGCGGCCGAGCGCGGCGAGGACAACGTGACCACCGCGGGCGACATGGCGGCCCTCATGACAGCGCTGGGGCGCGCCGAGGGCATTCCACCGAGGGCCTGCCGGCGCGTCCTGCACGGCCTCGGCCAGTCGCACCACACCGACGTGATCGCCCGCCACCTCTCCCGGCCGGGCCGCGTCGTGGCCTCCAAGCAGGGGTTGCTCGAGTCGGTTCTCCACGACGTGGCGCTCGTCGAGGACGACGGTGGCAGGGTGGCGATGGCCGTCCTCTCGTCGCCGCCTGCGGCGGCCGAGGGCCTCGCCCGGCTGGCCTCCCGGATCCACGCGCTGGTCACCACTCCCTAACATCCCGCACCGAGGGGCGTCATACTCTCTCGGTCTTCCGGAACCCGTTCTCCCGAGGAGGGGGCATGCGCGAACTGTTGAGAAGGGTGTTCAAGCTCTCGATCCCGATCGTGGCGATCGCCGTCGCCGCCGGCTGCGGCGGCAGCGGCTCGAGCTCGTCCGGCGGCACCGGTGGTGGAAGCACGCCCGCTGCCGGGACGCCGCAGAAGGGCGGCACCCTCACCATCCTCGCGAGCTCGTCGTTCGGCGTCGCCGACCCGGCCCAGAACTACACGCTTCAGCAGTGGGCGTTCCTGATCGACACCCATGACGGGCTGGTCGCGTTCAAGCGCGTCGGCGGCACGGAGGGCACCCAGCTCGTGCCCGACCTCGCCGAGCAAATCCCCCAGCCGACGGACGGCGGGAAGACCTACACCTTCCAGATCCGGAAGGGCATCAAGTTCTCGGACGGCACCACGATGAAGCCCAGCGACTTCGTGACGACGTTCGAGCGGCAGTTCACGGTGCCGGGCCCGACGTCCTTCTATTCGGGCATCGTGGGCGCCGACAAGTGCACGCCCAAGAACTGCGACCTGTCCCAGGGCGTCGTGGCCGATGACAACGCCTACACGCTCACGATCCACCTGACGGCGCCTGATCCGGAGTTCCTGGACAAGCTGGCGCTGCCCTTCGCGTTCGTCGTTCCGAGCACCACGAGCCCCAAGCTGACGGGCAACAACGTGCCGCCGGGCACGGGCCCGTACATGTGGCAGTCCTACGACCCGAACAAGGAAGCGGTGCTCGTCCGGAACCCGAACTTCAAGGTCTGGAACCCCGACGCGCAGCCCGAGGGCTACCCGGACAAGATCGTCGAGAAGTACGGCCTGCAGGTGTCCGACGAGGTGACCGCGGTCGAGAACGGCCAGGCCGACGTGGTGTTCGCGGGTGACACGATCCCGTCCGACCGCCTGAACGAGCTCGGGACGCAGTACGCCGACCAGACGCACGTGAACGCGCTCACCGCCGACTGGTACTTCGCGCTCAACACGAAGCGGCCGCCGTTCAACAACCTCCAGGCCCGCCAGGCGATCAACTACGCGTTCGACCGCAAGGCGGCCGTGCAGCTGGCCGGCGGCTCCTCGCTGGCGGTGCCGAGCTGCCAGATCCTGCCGCCGAACTTCCCCGGCTACACCCAGTACTGCCCGTACACGGCCAACCCGGCCGCGAACGGCGCCGGCCCGTGGACCGCGCCCGACATCACAAAGGCCAAGCAGCTTGTGCAGCAGTCCGGCACGGCGGGTGCGTCCGTCGTCGTGAACACCGACGGCCCGGACAAGCCCTTCGGCGAGCAGATGGTCGCCGACCTGAACAAGATCGGCTACAAGGCCAAGCTGGTCGTGCTGGCCGGCTCGATCCAGTACCCGTTCCTCCAGAACTCGAAGAACCTCGACAAGTGGAGCGTGGGCTGGTCGGCCTGGTACCAGGACTACCCGGCCCCGTCCGACTTCCTGAACGTCCTGCTCGGGTGCGGCTCCATCCATCCGAACAGCGACGCCAGCCCGAACATCGCGGAGTTCTGCGACAAGGGCATCCAGGCCAAGATGGACAAGGCGCTCACCACCGGCGTCACGAACCCCGACGCGGCCAACCAGCTCTGGGCCGAGGTCGACCATGAGGTCACCGACCAGGCGCCGTGGGTCAACATGTACAACCCGAAGCAGATCGACTTCCTGTCGAAGCGGGTCCAGGGGTATCAGTGGAGCCCGCAGTGGTACATCCTCTACGACCAGCTCTGGTTGCAGCAATAGACCCCCGCGGGGCGGGGCCGCTCTCACGGAGCGGCCCCGCCCCGATGGTAAGGTGATTCCGGATGGCTGAAGTCGCCCTCGAGCCGCAGGCGGGTGTGCCCGACGAGGGCCCCGAGCGGGTCGCCGGGCGCAGCCCCTGGGTTCTCGCCTGGCGGCGGCTGCGCCGGAACCGAATCGCGTTCGCGGCGCTCATCCTCTTCGTCGTGATCGTGGTGTCGAGCTTCGGTGCGCCGTTCTACGCCGACCACATCGCGCACACCGACCCGTTCGTGAACAACGTGAACGGGACGACGATCGTGAACGGGAAGAAGGTGCCGCTCATGCAGCAGGGCGGCGGCGTCCTCAAGCTCGGCGTGACGCCGATCGGGCCCACGTGGGACATCCACCACTACTTCCTCGGATCGGACACCCAGGGCCGCGACGTCGCGGCGCGCATCCTCTACGGCGGGCGCAGCTCGCTCGAGATCGGGATCGGCTCGGCCATCATCGCCAGCCTCATCGCGACCATCCTGGCGCTGGTCGCCGGGTTCTACTCCGGCATCGTCGACGCGCTGCTCTCGCGCCTCATGGACGTCATCTGGGCCTTCCCCGTCTACCTGCTGGCGATCTGCATCGCCACGGTGCTCCTCACCGCGCCGAACGGCCTCGAGGTCGGGCCCGTCCACGTTGTCGCGTCGAGCCTCTGGCTGCCGACGCTCATCATCGGCTTCATCTACGTCCCGTACGTCTACCGGCCGGTGCGCGGCTCGGTGCTCTCGGTGGCCGAGAAGGAGTTCGTCGAGGCCGCGGTGGCCCAGGGGGCCTCGAACCGTCGGTTGATCTTCTCCGAGATCCTGCCCAACGTGATCACGGTCGTGATCGTGCTGATGCCGCTCATGATCGCCACGACGATCCTGACCGAGGCGGCGCTCTCGTTCCTGGGCGTCGGCGTCCAGCCGCCGGGGGCGAGCTGGGGCACGATCATCAGCGACGGCCAGAACCTGCTCTACACCCGGCCCTGGGTCGCGATCGCGCCGGGGATCATGATCGTGCTCACGGTGCTCGCGCTGAACGTGCTCGGCGACGGCATCCGCGACGCCCTCGACCCGCGGGCCAAGCTCCGCGTGGAGGGCTAGGCCTCCCCATGGGGACCTTCATCATCCGCCGCGTCCTGTGGACGCTGCTCGTGATGTTCGTGATCACTGTGCTCGTGTTCCTCATCTTCTTCGAGACGCCGGGCGTCGACCCGGCCCGCCAGATCGCCGGCCGCAACCCGTCCGCCTCCGCGCTCAAGGAGATCCGCCACCAGTTCGGGCTCGACCGGCCCGTCCCGGTGCGCTACGTGATCATGATGAAGAAGCTCTTCATCACCCGCGACCTCGTCTCGTACTCCAACCAGGGCCAGTCGGTCGTCCCGGAGATCGTCTCGGCGGCACCGGCGACGCTGTCGCTCGTCGTCGGGGCGGCGATCATCTGGGTGGTGGTCGCGATCCTGATGGGCGTCGCCGCTGCGATGCTCAAGGGCACCGTCTTCGACCCGTTGCTGATGATGCTGGCGCTGATCGGGATCTCGATGCCGGTCTTCTGGCTGGGCGAGGTGATGAACCTCTTCACCCAGCACCAGTTCCACAACTCGTTCGTCTTCAGCTGGGTCCCCGGCCTCGGCTACTACCCGTTCACGCAGGATCCGATCCTGTGGTTCAAGGGGCTCCTCATCCCGTGGATCACGCTGTCGGTGCTGTACATCGGCCTCTACGCGCGCGTGCTCCGGGCGAGCGTGCTCGAGATCCAGAACGAGGACTACGTGCGCACCGCACGGGCCAAGGGCCTCTCCGAGCGCCAGGTGCTCGTCCGGCATACGCTGCGGACCTCGATGATCACGTTCGTGAGCCTGTTCGGTCTCGACTTCGGCGCCCTCGTCGCCGGCGGCGTCCTCCTGACCGAGGTCGTCTTCGGCATCCACGGCGTCGGCTTTCTGACCTACCAGTCGCTCACCAACCTCGACCTGCCGGTCATCATGGCGACGGTCGTCTACGGCGCGTTCTTCATCGTGCTCGCGAACGCGCTCGTCGACATCGCCTACGCCTGGCTCGATCCCCGGATCCGGCTCGCCTGATGGCAGAACCGCTGCTCGAGGTCAAGGATCTCAAGGTCTCCTTCCGGACCGAGGACGGCCTCGTGAAGGCCGTCGACGGCGTGAGCTTCTCGCTCCAGAAGGGCGAGGTGCTCGGCATCGTGGGCGAGTCCGGCTCCGGAAAGAGCGTCACGATGATGACGGTGATGCGGCTCATCATCGACCCGAACGCGGTGTTCTCGGGCCAGGTGCTCTACAAGGGCCGCGACCTGATGACGCTGAGCCAGGATGCGATGCGCGAGGTGCGCGGCTCGGAGATCGCGATGATCTTCCAGGATCCGATGACGTCGCTCAACCCCGTCTACCGGGTGGGGCGCCAGATCGCCGAGCAGATCCTCGTGCACGAGGACGTCTCGAAGTCGCAGGCCCTGGCGCGGGCCGTCGACCTGCTCGGGGCCGTCGGCATCCCGAACCCCCGCCAGCGGGTCGACGACTATCCGCACCAGTTCTCGGGCGGCATGCGTCAGCGGGTGATGATCGCGATGGCGCTCTCGTGCAACCCCGACCTGCTGATCGCCGACGAGCCGACCACGGCCCTCGACGTGACGATCCAGGCCCAGATCCTCGAGCTGATCGCGCGGCTCAAGGCCGACTTCGACTCGGCGGTCGTCCTCATCACCCACGACATGGGCGTCGTGGCCGACGTCGCCGACCGGGTGATGGTGATGTACGCCGGGCGCGTCGTCGAGCGCGGCGTGAAGCACGACCTCTTCTACGACGCCCAGCACCCGTACACGTGGGGGCTGCTCGGCTCGATCCCGCGCCTCGACCGGCCCAAGCCCGAGCGGCTGACCGCGATCCGCGGCATGCCGCCGTCGCTCCTGCGGCTGCCCGAGGGGTGCGCGTTCGGGCCGCGCTGCCCGCACCGCTTCGAGCGCTGCGCCCAGGTTCCGCCGCTCGAGGACCGGCTCGGCACCGGCCACCTCGACGCCTGCTTCCTCGAGCCCGATGCCAAGCGCGCCAAGCGCGAGACGACGATCCACCCCGAGCTCGAGGCGGAGTCGGCGTGAGCGAGAACGGCGCGCCGCTCGTCCGCGCCGCGGGCGTGCGCAAGTACTTCCCGATCAAGAAGGGCGTCGTCATCCAGCGTGAGGTGGCGCGCGTCCATGCAGTCGACGACGTGTCGTTCGACGTTCGCGCCGGAGAGACGCTCGGCCTGGTCGGGGAGTCCGGCTGCGGCAAGTCGACGCTCGGCCGCTGCATCGTTCGCCTGCACGAGCTGACCGACGGCACGATCGAGTTCGAGGGGCGCGACATCTCAACCCTGTCGCGGCGCGATCTGCGCCCGATCCGGCGCGAGATGCAGATGGTCTTCCAGGACCCGTACGCCTCGCTCAACCCGCGGAAGCGCGTGGGGTCGATCATCGCCGACCCGCTCCGCATCCATGGCCTGGGCGACGGCAAGGAGGTGCGCGCCCGGGTGCAGGAGCTGCTCGACCTCGTGGGGCTCTCGCCCGAGCACTACAACCGCTACCCGCACGAGTTCTCGGGCGGCCAGCGGCAGCGCATCGGCGTCGCCCGCGCGCTCGCCCTGCGGCCGAAGCTCGTGATCGCCGACGAGCCGGTCTCGGCGCTCGACGTCTCGATCCAGGCCCAGGTCATCAACCTGCTCGACGATCTCCAGGACGAGCTCTCGCTGACCTACGTCTTCATCGCCCACGACCTCGGCGTCGTCCGGCACGTCTCCGACCGGATCGCGGTCATGTACCTCGGCAAGATCGTCGAGGTCTCGCCGGCGGAGGAGCTCTACCAGCGGCCGGTGCACCCCTACACGGAGGCGCTCCTCTCGGCGGTGCCGGTGCCCGACCCCGACCTCTCGGCCAAGCGCGAGCGCATCGTGCTCGAGGGTGACGTCCCGAGCCCGATCTCCCCTCCCAGCGGCTGCCGGTTTCATCCCCGCTGCCGGTACGCGACGGAGATCTGCACCACAGAGGAGCCGCCGCTGCTCCCGCACGCCGGGCCCAACCACATCGCGGCCTGCCATCACCCGCTGAACGTCGCCGAGACTCCGGCGGCCGCGGCCTCCGAGCCGGGCTAGATGAGCAGGGGCGTGCCGGCGATCCTGATCGCCGCGGCGCTCGCGGCAGGGTGCAGCAACGGCGGGGCGGCGCCCGTGAGCTCGGCCCCGGCGGCGCCCGGCACCGCGCCCGCCGGCCCGACTGCGCGCTCGGTCGCGATCAGCTACTTCCGCCGCGCCCTGGCACACCGGCCGACGAGCGGCCTCGCGGCGCCGCGGACGCCGCCGCAGCGGCGCTCGCTGCGGACGCTGGAGGCGTGGCTGCGGTCGATCCCGGCCCACGACGTCGACGGGGTCGCCGTGCCCCTGCCGTCGCGGTCCCCCCGGACGGCGAGCGTGCTCGTGACGATGCGCGGCCGCCTCGGCCGGGGGGCGGGGAACCCGATCGTCGGCTTCGGCGGCCGGCGAGTGCTGCTGCGCCGTGGGCCGGCCGGCTGGCGCGTCGTCGCCGACGAGTCCCGGCGGCCGGGGTCCGGCGTCGCCCGCGACGGCCTGAGCGCGATCCCGAACGCCCGGTACGTGACCGGCACGAACGCGCTCGTCGTGAACGCGGCCGATGCGCCGGGCTCGGCCGTGACCGACGCCGAGCTCGGCGCCGCGGCGTTCCCCCGGCTGGTCTCGCGCTACGCCCGGCCGGGGTTCGACCGCACGCCGGTCATCTTCCTGCTTCGGGACTGGAGCCAGGCCGAGGGCATCGCCGGCGTGTCGTTCCCGCACGAGGTGGTCGGCGCCGAGTACCGCGGGCTCATCTTCCTCGACTTCCCCGTCTGGCAGCGCGCGGACGAGATCGGCGCCCAGGGCGTCGTCGTCCACGAGCTCACTCACCTGACGAGCGCCGGGCTCGTGCGCGGGACGCCGCTCAGCCTGGTCGAGGGTCTGGCGCGCTACGAGGAGGACGAGTACGACCGCCGCATGGGCGCTCCGCGGACCAGCACGTTGCTCGCGGGCGCCTACCGCGACGGCTACCCGACGGTCACGCGGTGGGGGTGGGCGATCTACAACCAGTGGCAGCTCACCACGTCGCTTCCGATCCAGCTCGCGTACGACGACGGGGCGGCCGTCACCCGCGCCGTCCTCGAACGCGACGGCCTCGCCGGCCTGCGCCGTCTTGCGGCCGGCTTCCGCCGGGCGGGGGGCGGCTGGTTCTCGCCGGACAGGCTCCGGGCGGTCTTCCGCCGCGCCCTTCACGAGCCGCTCGCGGACGTGATCGCCCGGGCCCACGCCGAGACGTTCGCGCTGGCGGCGGGTCAGTCGTAGCCGACGGGCATGCCCGGCCCGTCGGCGCGGCATCCCGTGACGCTCGCGTCGCACCTTGTGAACGGCGAGGGATCGGGCCCGCCACGGCCGCCCGCTTTCGGTCGCCGGCGAATAGTGACGTTCGCTACGCACTTGCCTTGACGCGAGGGTCGATCGCGGTATAGTGAGCCGAGATAGCGCTGCTGCGGGCCGGTCAAATTTGTCCCGGATGCAGTGCGCTCGCCTGTCCCGTTGCGGGCAAGGCCCCTCGCTGCTAACCTTCGGGGTTGCGCCTTGGTCCGGTACCACGCTCCTGAGTTCCCCCACTAGCCCCGCGGGAGGCGACGCTTTGCCTGCAAGCACGACTGCGCCCCGAAGCCGCAGGACGTTCTCGAAGCTCGAGAAGGTCCTGGACGTGCCCAACCTCATCGACATCCAGAAGGCCTCGTTCAGGTGGTTCATGGGCCACCCGGACGACCCGAAGTCGTTCTCGGCCTCGGGCCTCCGCGAGACCATCGACGACATCTCGCCGATCCGGGACTACTCGGAGCGGCTCGAGGTGCGCCTCGGCGAGTACACGATCGGCGACCCCGTGGTCTCCGAGCGCGAGTGCCGCGAGAAGGATCAGTCGTTCGAGGTCCCGGTCAACGTCAAGGTCTCCTTCACGAACCTGGACACCGGCGAGATCCGCGAGCAGACCGTGTTCCTCGGCAACTTCCCCTGGATGACCGAGCAGGGCACGTTCATCATCAACGGCACCGAGCGCGTCGTCGTGACGCAGCTCGTGCGCTCGCCCGGCGCCTACATCATGGAGCCGAAGGATGCGACCAAGCAGGTCTTCGTCGCCAACCTCATGCCCTCGCGCGGGTCATGGCTGGAGATGGAGATCGACAAGAAGGGCATGGTCAACGTCCGCATCGACCGCAAGCGCAAGCTGCCGGTGACGACGCTCCTGCGCGCGCTGCCGGCGGTCGACGAGAACACCGGCTTCGAGATCGACAAGTCCGACGAGGGCATCCTGGCGCTCTTCGACCAGAACCCCTTCATCCGGATGACGCTCGAGAAGGACCCGGTGAAGAGCGAGGACGCCGCGCTGGTCGAGGTCTTCAAGAAGCAGCGCCCCGGCGAGCCGCCGACCGTCGAGAACTCGCGCAACCTGGTCCGGTCGCTCTTCTTCGACCCGAAGCGCTACGACCTCACCAAGGTCGGCCGCTACAAGCTGAACATGCGGCTCGGCCTCGAGGTGTCGCCCGAGTGCCGCGTGCTCACGACCAACGACATCATCGAGCTCATCCGCCGGCTGGTGATCCTGCCGGTCAAGCTCAACGTGCCCGAGGACTCCAAGGACTTCGCGGCCGACACGATCATCGTCCCGCGCACCGAGATCGAGCACGATCTCGACGAGTACGAGCATTTCGGCAACCGCCGCCTGCGCACGGTCGGCGAGCTCATCCAGGAGGCATTCCGCATCGGCCTCTACCGGATGGAGCGCGTGGTCCGCGAGCGCCTCACCACCGAGGACGAGGACGCCATCACGCCGCAGACGATCGTGAACATCCGGCCGGTGGCCGCGGCGCTCAAGGAGTTCTTCGGCTCCTCGCAGCTCTCGCAGTTCATGGATCAGACCAACTCGCTGGCCGGCCTCACGCACCGGCGCCGCCTGTCGGCGCTGGGCGCCGGCGGGCTCACGCGGGAGCGCGCGCCGATCGAGGTGCGCGACGTGCACCCGACCCACTACGGCCGCATGTGCCCGATCGAGACCCCGGAAGGCCCGAACATCGGCCTCATGGGCTCGCTCGGCTCCTACGCCAAGGTGTCGGAGCACGGCTTCGTGCAGACGCCGTACCGCAAGGTCGTGAAGGGCAAGATCAGCGAGGACGTCGAGTACCTCGACGCGATCCAGGAAGAGAAGTTCACGATCGCCCAGGCGAACGCGGACATCGACAAGAGCGGCAAGCTCGTCTCGCCGGTGCTGTGCCGCACCCGCGACGGCGTGCCCGTCCAGGTCGACGCGGCCGAGGTGGACTACATGGACGTCGACCCGGCCCAGATCGTGTCGGTCGCGACGGCGCTCATCCCGT